>NZ_JBIAQF010000001.1:293886-620277 GCF_042888885.1 Streptomyces sp. NPDC002742 | reverse complement strand
TGTTCTGCTCGACGACGTAGACCAGTCCGCCGGTCTCGTGGTTGACGTTCGCGAGGAACGCCGCGGCCTCCTGCTTCCTGACCGTGTCACTGCCGCTGTTGGCGAAGGCGGGGTATGAACTCAGGGCGGCTTTGAGGCCGTTGTACGTGTAGAACGAGTTCCGGTTCGGGAACATCTGGTTGAACTGCGCCTCGGAGACGGCGAATCCGTCGGAGGGGTTGGTCGAGCCGCCGTCGCAGGCGTAGGGGTCCCAGAACCAGGTGCTGATCGTGGGGTCGTAGCCCGGGTTGTCGTGCTCGGCTATGTAGGTCTTGCCGTCGGTGTACCGGACGATGTTGCCGGTGACGTAGGACCTGCCTGCCACCCAACTCGGGTAGCTCGAACAGGACGCGGCGGACGCGCTCGCGGCCGGCAGCAGCGCCGGTGCGGAGGTTCCGATCAGAATCGCGGCCAGGAGGTGAGCCGCGCGGCGTTGTGACACAGGATCAGTCCTTCGGGGAGCAAGGCCGCGCCGGGGGCAGGCAGAGCCGTGCGCGTACGTCGGTGGGGGCCGACGCCACGGAGTCCGGGCGGCCGCGGTGGGGGGTGTGGGCCACACTCAATCGCTTTGGTCTGTACCAGTCAAGGGTGTAGACCAGTCAGCGCCGGGAGACGGTGGCAGGAAATCGTCTCGCTCCACGGACTCCAGCCGCCCGCGAACCTCCGTCTCGTCCGTCTCGGCCCGTACGCCCATCGGATCGCGCGCCGGCCGAAGAGGCCAAGTCTTGAATGCGTGGCACGACACGTGCCGATCGAACCGTCGGGACCCGAAGGCGTCGGACGATCGGACGCGGCCCAGGAGGCACGCGGTGGTGCCCGACTGCGCCGGACACCCGAACTCCCTTCATTTTGGCTTCAGTTGTTGACGTCTGGAACATGCGGGGATACAACCCGGAGAGAGCGCTCTCCGTCTGCTGTTGCTCCGCCCCCACACACGCCGACCCGGCACGAGGAGACTCCGCATGCAGTCCTTGACCAGCGCCCCTCCCCATGGACCATCAGGCATCACCGCACGGGCAGGCATGACCGTACGGGCCCGTACGGCTCTCGGCCTGGTCGTCGTCCTGCTCGCCGCCTGCGTCGCCCTCCTGACCCCGTCACCCGCGCAAGCCGCCGACCAACTGCTCTCCCAGGGACGGCCCGCCACGGCGTCGTCGGTCGAGAACGGCTCCTTCCCGGCAGGGGCCGCGGTCGACGGCAATACCGGGACCCGGTGGTCCTCGGCGTTCTCCGACCCGCAATGGCTGCGTGTCGACCTCGGTTCCGTCCAGCAGCTCACCCGCGTCACCCTGAACTGGGAGGCCGCCTACGCCACGGCCTTCCAGATCCAGACCTCCACGGACGCGAACACCTGGGCCACGGCGTTCTCCACGACGGCCGGCACCGGTGGCACCCAGAACATCGGCGTCTCCGGCAGTGCCCGATACGTGCGCGTCCTCGGAACGGCGCGAGCCACCCCCTACGGCTACTCCCTGTGGGAGTTCCAGGTGTACGGGCCGGGAAGCACCACTCCGCCGGACGCCTTCTGGGGCACGACCAGCGACATACCCGCCGCGAACAACGCCGTCGAAGTGAAGATCCTCAACCGCACCAACGGCAAGTACCCCGACAGCCAGGTGTACTGGAGCTTCAACGGACAGGTGCACTCCATAGCCGAGCAGCCGTACCTCGACATGCCGGCGAACTCCGCGGGCCGCATGTACTTCTACCTCGGTTCGCCGAACGGTCCCTACTACGACTTCATCGAGTTCACCGTCGGCAACAACGTCTTCAACGGCAACACCACCAGGGTCGACGCCTTCGGCCTCAAACTGGCCATGCGCCTGCACACCAAGGACGGGTACGACGCCGAGGTCGGTGAGGACCGGGCGACCTTCGCCGAGGACCGCGCGACCACCTTCCAGAGGTTCACCGCCGCCGTTCCCGACCAGTTCAAGGTGCTGGCCCAGAGCCAGGCCCCCTACCGGATCATCGCTCCCGGCAGCGACCCGAGCTTCCGGGCGGGCGGCGCCAACGCGAACTACTTCACCGCCTACGCCCAGTCCGTGGGCGTCAGCGCGGCCACCTCCGACATCTTCGGCTGCGCGGCGGCTCTGGCGGGCAACCCCGACATGTGCGCCGCCCTCAACCGCCATGTGGCCACCCTGCCGGCGTCCCAACAAGGCGACCCGGCCCAGTACTACAAGGCGGCGCCCGCGAACTACTACGCCAAGTTCTGGCACGACAACGCCATCAACCACCTGGCCTACGGTTTCCCCTACGACGACGTCGCGGGACAGTCCTCCTTCATCTCCCACGGCAACCCGCAGTGGCTGCTGGTCGCCGTCGGCTGGTAGCCGCGTCCCGGACCGCGGGAGACCTAGCGGTTTGACACCCCCGTGTCAGCGAAGGGGATCGGTCACAGCACCGGAATCGAGGATCCCCGACGGGTCCGGCACGTCCTTGCCCGCCCGCAGCACGGCGGCGAAGAGGTCGGGGCGTGCCGGTCGCACCAAGCCATGCGTGTCGAAGCGGGGACGGCCGATGCCGCGCGTCACACAGCAGCATCGGCCCCCTGACCCCGCCACCTGTCTGAGCGTCGAACACCGGCTTTGCGCCTTGGCCGACGAACGCGCTGAAGCGGGACCGGTCTCCGTGTGAGGCCGTGCGCGATGCCGCGCACGTGATCGATCGGGAAACCGCAGTCCGGATCGTTGAAGACCAGTTGGAACGCGACTACGAGACGGACCGCGGTGACCCCCGGTGACTGGGACCGATGGAGATGCCGGTGGAGCACGTGGAGGTTTCGCAGGACAGACGGTCGTGGTGGTGGGAGGCAGCGCGGGTATCGGTCTGGAGACCGCGCGGCAGGTGGGTGCGGCCGGCGGCGAGCTGGTTCTCGTCGCACGCGACGCCGGACGCCTCCAGCGGGCCGCGGACGAACTGAACCCGCTGAGCACGGCCGTGTTCGACGCCCGGGACGTCGAACGCCTGGAGCGCTTCATCACAGAACTGCCCGGTGAGCGAGCAGGCGGGGACGGAACCGCCGCGGTGAGCGTTCGGACCCATGGCCCACAGGCAGCGGAGCACTGTCAGTGCCGGGTGGCAGCATCGGACTCATGACTGGCACCACGGCAATCGACTGGCAGTCCCTCCTTCTCAGATGGAGCGGGGAGTGGGCGGATTCCCTTCCGGACGGCGAGACGCAGGACGAGGACGACGAGACCGCGCGACGAGCACGGTGGCTGGGGTTCCCGCCCGCGTCCGAGGAGCGCATCGCAGCCATGGAGGAACGTCTCGGCTTACGGATGCCCCCGTCGTACCGGGAATTCCTCAAGGTCACCGACGGATGGCGGCATGCGGGCGAGTTCGTTTGGCTCCTGGCGGGGACCGAGAACGCGCGCTGGCACAACGACGAGTCGGGACTCGCGGACATGTACGAGGAGTTCCTGGACGAGGACGCCGGGCCCGAGGCGCGACGGGAGGCGGGCATGTGGCGGCGCGCGCTGCAGCTCGACATCGAGTCGGACATCACGCACGTTCTGATGGATCCCGAGGACGTGGACGAGGACGGTGAGTGGGCCGTGTACACGTGGGCGAGCTGGCGGGCCGCGCCGCCCGAGCGGTACGCGAACTTCCTTGAGTTCATGCGGGACATGCACCGGGAGTTCCACAGGCTCCGGGCGGGGCAGGGCGACGGGGAGCCGGAGTTCGCCAACGACACGACACGAAGACTGGACACCCTGGTGGAGGAGGCCAGGCCGGCGGTGCTGAGCGGCGGCTGGGAGCGGGCCGTGAAGGCACTGGACGAGGCCAAGGAGTACGGCAGGCCTCGGGCGGCCGGGCTGGGCGATCAGATACGTCGACTGCTCGGAGAGACCTACATGGTGTACTTCGAGGGCCTGGTGACGGACCCTCGGTACGCTCCCGAGCTGCTGCCGCCACTGGTCGCCGAGCACGCGCGGTCGTCCCAGGACGACTCCACGCTGACGTTCCATCTGCGGGGCGCCGGCGAAGACGTGGTGTCGCTGGCCTACGCGATCCTGGATCAGGTGAGGGACGGCGCGTACCGGTACACGGTGGACGGACCGTTCGGGGAGGCGGTCGAGCGGGCCCGGGAGCTGGCTCGTTGGGGAGAGGCCGACGGGGCGTGGCGGACACTCATGGACGCTCTGCCCCTGTGGGAGCCGCTGGGGCCGGACCATCTGGCGCCGCTCGGGTGGGTGGCCGACTCGGTGCTCGGGCCGCTGCTGACCCCGGAGCGGGGCCGGGAGCTGCTGTCCACGCCGAGGGGCGGGCAGACAGGTGAGGCACCGAGGCCGACGGCCGGGCTCGACCCGGAAGGCCTGGCATGGCTCGCGGAGCCGGACCCGGGCGACAACCGGACGTGTTTCCGGTTCGTCCTCGTGGAGGGGGTGGAGCCGCAGGAGCTGCCCGGGCGTCTCGCGGACGGGGACGACACCAAGCTGAACGGACCGATGACCTTCTGGGAGGCGTACCGCAGGTCACGGCGCAACCAGCGGGAGGTCTCGTCCTACGACGACAGGGCCCTCATGGCGGTAGGCCGGGCCGGCACCGGTTGGAGCTTCGCCTTCGACGGCGATCCCGCCCCGTTCGACCGGCGGCGGTTCGTCTCCCCGGCCGCGGCCGCCGGCGAGGGCACTCGCGCGGTGGTGGTGTGGAGCGGCCTGAGGACTCGGCGCGGGAGTCCCTTCTTCCACCTTTCGGTGGCGCGAGACGGTGCCGAGCAGTACGCGTTCACGTACGCGGATGGCGAGATCCGGCAGAGCGGGGAGATACCGCGCGCGCTGGATCCGAGCCGGTATTTCGACGACCTTGAGGACGAGGCCGAGGTGGAACGGTCGCTGCTCGATGCGGTGGCCGGGGAGTTCGGTGTCCATCTGCCGCGTCATGCCATCGTGAACGGGCGGCTGCACACGTTCGCCACCCGTTCGTGGACGCGGCCGCCGAGGAACGGTGAGACGTACGTGGTGATCCGGACGGGTCGGGACGAGGCGCAACCGGAGGACGACATACGGACGGGAGAGGACGGGCCGTCGAGCAGGTAAGGACAGGTCAGGGCGTGCCCATTCACGTCGTCGGTCGGGCTGGAGTGATCCGCGCAGCGCACGCTGGATCGCGGTCCGGTTCTCGCCGTCGTCGGTCTCGAACGGTGCACGGCCTCCTGCTCGAAGTGACAGCCCCCTGCGCCGACCGGATCCAGGGTGTCCGGCTCACGCGGGGGCCGCGGTCTGCCGTCGGCCGGGGCGGAGGCAGTGAAGCCTCGGCGGCCCAGGACGTCGTCGACCGCATGCGACCGCCGTGAACAGACATCACCCCTGGGAATTGCTACCGCCACGCTGCGGTCTCCTGATTGCCTGCGGCCCCGAGCGCCGTGGACAGGCCGTGGACCGGCTATGGACGGGCTCTGGACAGCCGAGGCGCGAACCAGATCGCCGGTCCCGGCCGCCGCGTAGGGCCGCCCCGTCCCGCATGGTCAGACCCGCCAGGTGGTGCGACGCTGGAGGGGAAAGGTTTCCGTGGGGCCACCCGGGAGGGCCGATGGGACGCGACGTTCCGCCGCTGGTCTTCACCCGCGAGGACCGCCGCCGGTACCGGATCAAGATGCAGGACTGTCTCGACGCCTTCGCACAGATGCTGCGCGAGTCGCGCTTCGAGGCGAAACGCCCTCAGGTCGGCCTGGAGATCGAGCTGAACCTGACCGACGCCGACGCCGAGCCGACGATGCGGAACGCCGACGTGCTCGAGGCGATCGCGGATCCCGCCTGGGACACCGAGCTGGGCCGGTTCAACCTGGAGATCAACGTTCCGCCCCGGCGGCTGACCGCGGGTGGCCCGGACGCCTGGGAGGAGGAGATCCGCGCGGCGCTGAACCACGCGGACGAACGCGCCAGGACGGTCGGCGTCCATCTGATCATGATCGGCATCCTGCCCACCCTGCGGGAGGCGGACATCGGTCCGAAGGCCCTGTCGGAGAACGCCCGGTACCACCTGATCAACGAGCAGGTCTTCGCGGCGCGCGGCGAGGACCTGCTCATCGAGGTGGACGGAGTCGACCGGCTGCGGACCTACGCGGACACCATCACGCCGGAGGCCGCGTGCACGAGCACGCAGTTCCATCTCCAGGTGTCACCGGAGGAGTTCGCCGACTACTGGAACGCGGCGCAGGCGATCGCCGGAGTCCAGGTCGCGCTGGCGGCCAACTCGCCCTTCCTGTTCGGCAAGGAGCTGGCGCACGAGACCCGCATCCCGCTCTTCGAGCAGGCGACGGACACCCGCCCGCAGGAGATCAAGGCGCAGGGAGTACGGCCCCGGGTCTGGTTCGGGGAGCGGTGGATCACCAGCGTCTTCGATCTCTTCGAGGAGAACCTCCGCTACTTTCCGGCGCTGCTGCCCCTGTGCGAGGACCAGGACCCCACGCAGACGCTGGACCGCGGAGACACACCGGACCTGTCCGAACTCACCCTGCACAACGGCACGATCTACCGATGGAACCGTCCGGTCTACGCCGTCGCCCAGGGCAGACCGCACCTGCGAGTGGAGAACCGCGTGCTGCCCGCGGGCCCGACGGTCGCCGACACCCTCGCCAACGGCGCCTTCTACTACGGCCTCACCCGCGCCCTGGTGGAGGAGGACCGGCCGGTGTGGTCACGAATGTCCTTCTCGGCCGCCGAGGACAACCTGCACACTGCGGCACGCCACGGCATCGACGCCCTCCTGTACTGGCCCGGAACGGGCGAGGTTCCGGTGCCGGAACTCGTCCTGCGACGCCTGCTGCCGCTGGCGCACGCAGGACTGGAGCACTCGGGCATGGACGCGGCGTGGCGGGAACCGTTGCTCGGCATCATCGAGCAGCGGTGCGTCACCGCGCGCAACGGCGCGGTCTGGCAGAAGGAGATGCTGCACCGCTTCGAAGCGTCCGAGCACTGCGGCCGTCACGAGGCTCTGCGGCGCATGACGCGGCAGTACATGGACTACATGCACCTCAACGCGCCAGTCCACACGTGGCCGGTGGACTGACGAGGACCTGCCACGCGCCCGTGCTCGACCACCGCGCCCGGCCCACCCTCCTGACGCGGCAGCTCACCGAGCACCACGGCCGTGTCGCCGAGCGTCGGTCCGAGCGGGTACGAACACCGTCCGCGGCCGGGGATTCGAGGGTGGGGCAGCAGGAGGGCCCACGGCCCCGCAGGCTCAGCGTTTCGCTGTCTCGGCCACAGTCTCGCGAACGATCCGCACCGCGCGTTCCGTGTCGGCGCGCGTGACGTCCAGGTGGAACACGAAGCGCAGCAGGCCCGGGTATCCCGCACACAGCACGCCACGACGTGCCAGCCGGTCGCGCACCTCGTCGGCCTCGATGCCGGGAGCGGACCTCGCGAAGACCATGTTGGTCCCGCTCGGTTCCACGGTCAGTCCCTCCACGTCCCGCAGTCCCTCGGCGAACAGCGCGGCGTGCGCATGGTCGTCCGCGAGCCGCGTCACATGGTGGTCGAGCGCGTAGAGTGCCGCGGCCGCCAGCACGCCCGCCTGCCGCATCCCGCCGCCCAGGACCTTGCGCCAGCGCCGTGCACCGGCCACGAACTCAGCTGATCCCACGAGCACCGAGCCGACCGGCGCGCCCAGGCCCTTGCTGAAGCAGACGGAGACACTGTCGAAGTGACCGGCGATCCGCCGTGCCTGACCGTACGGGTCGCCCCCGGCGGCCACCGCCGCGTTGAACAGCCGCGCCCCGTCAAGGTGCGTGGCGAGTCCGTGGTCGCGGGCGATCCGGGTGGCCGTCTTCAGGTAGTCCATCGACACGGCCCGGCCACCGATGGTGTTCTCCAGGCAGAGCAGCCGTGTGCGTGCGAAGTGCGGGTCGTCCGGCTTCACGGCCGCCGCGATGTCCAGCGGGTCCATCGTCCCGTCGGCCCGATGCGCCAGCGGCTGGGGCTGAATGCCTCCGAGTACGGCGGCGCCACCGCCCTCCCAACGGTACATGTGGGCCATCTGGCCGGCGATGTACTCGTCCCCGCGGCCACAGTGGGTCAGCAGGGCGCACAGATTGCTCTGTGTCCCCGAGGAGACGAACATCGCGGACTCGAATCCGAGCAGTCCGGCGATCCGCTCCTGCAGCGCGTTGACGGTGGGATCATCACCGAAAACGTCGTCTCCCACCTCGGCCTCGGCCATCGCCCGGCGCATCGCGTCGCCTGGCCGGGTGACGGTGTCACTGCGCAGATCGACGAGGTGACCGGACTCCTCGGGGGAGGCATCGCTCGCACGCACTGCAGGTGAGGCATCGGCGACATCGGAGGTACGGGCGGGATCAGTGGTCGGCACACGCATACTCTGCCACGCCGGGAGTGGCCCCGACCGTCGGGGTGGCCGAGGCTGCTCCGACGGCCTCGGCCGGCCCGTTGGGGCCATGACCGGGCGGCGCCGCCCGGTTTCACCCGTATGACGTGATGCCGCTCTGGTTTCCGCAGTGGCGGCCATGCCGGAACCGGACGAGTTCGAGGTGCACCTCGACGGTGTGCGGCGGAGTCTGGAACCCGGGCAGCACGTCGTCTCTCAGCGAGCGGACCGCAACCTCGACCTGACCCGACCCTACCCGACCTGACCTCGACCTCTACCTCTGCCTCGACGGAGCGCCCCGTGATCAACGGACTCGACCACTGCCGCCGTATCCGTACGAGAGGTACCGCGCGAGGGAGGACCAGATGCCGTCGTTGCTTTCGGTGAATGTCGGTATGCCGAAGAACGTGCCCTGGCAGGGCCGGACCGTCTTCACGGGCGTGTGGAAGTACCCGGTGAACGGACCTGTGATGGTGCGGCGCCTCAACATCGACGGCGACGGGCAGGGGGACACGGCCGGCCACGGCGGTGAGCAGCGCGCCGTGCTGGTCTACCAGATCGAGTCGTACCGGCACTGGAGACAGCACTTCGGCCGCGACGACCTCGGCCACGGTCAGTTCGGGGAGAACCTCACCGTCGACGGCCTTTCGGACACCGAGGTGTGCATCGGTGACCGGTACCGCATCGGCGAGGCCGAGTTCGAGGTGACCCAGCCGCGGGTCACCTGCTACCGCGTGGGTATGCGCCTCGGTGAACCCCGGCTGCCCGCTCTGCTGGTCAGCCACCACCGCCCCGGCTTCTACATGAGGGTCCTGCGGGAAGGGCACGTCCAGTCAGGCGACGAGATCGTCAAGACCGGGTCCGGGCCGGGCACGCTGAGTGTGGCCGACACCGACGCACTGCTCTACCTCCCTGACCGGGACCCCGAGAAACTGCGCCTGGCGGTGAGCATCCCCGCTCTGAGCCCCGGTTGGCAGGGTTCGTTCCGTGAACTGCTCAGGGCGGCAGGGGACCCGGGAACTGCTGCCGCGGGCGGCGCGGCGTCGGCATGGGACGGTTTCAGGGCTCTGCGCGTAGCTGACGTGATTCCCGAGAGCGCGACGGTCTCCTCCATCCACCTGGTCGCCCCGGACGGGTCCCGTCTCCCTCCCGCCCGCGCGGGCCAGTACCTGACACTGCGCGTGCCCGGAGCCGGACAACCCGCCCCGGTGCGCAGCTACTCGCTGTCCTCGGCCCCCGACGCCGGCCGTTACCGGATCAGCGTCAAACACGAACCGCACGGCACAGTCAGCGCGTATCTGACCACGAAGGTGCAGCCGGGTGCGCTGCTCGATGCCGCGGCACCCCGAGGCGACTTCGTCCTCCAGGAGGGCACCGGCCCGGTTCTTCTCATCTCCGCCGGCATCGGCCTGACTCCGGTGCTGGCCATGCTGCACGAGCTTGCGGCCTCGTCCAGCGGCCGCGAGGTCTGGTGGATCCACGGCGCCCGCGGCCCGCGGGAACACCCCCTGGCCGCAGAGGCACGCGCCCTGCTCACCGCGCTGCCGCACTCCTGTGAGTACGTGTTCTACAGCGCCGCCCGGCCCGGCGAGTACAGCCGCGCCCAGGCCCGGCCAGGGCGCCTCACCAAGGACTCCTTGATCGCTCTCGGTATCCCGGCGGACGCGACCGCCTACGTCTGCGGGCCGGCCTCGTTCATGACCGCCGTCAAGGATGCGCTCACCTCCGCCGGGGTCGATCCTGGCGCCGTCCGTTCCGAGCTCTTCGGTGCGCTGCCCTCCATCACCCCCGGCCTCACCGGACAGAGCGGTCCGCGGCCGCACCGACCGCCCGGCCCGCCCGGCACCGGTCCGGTGGTGACCTTCGCCCGCAGCGGTATCTCCACACCGTTCCCGGACGGGCGAAACAGTCTGCTCGAACTCGCCGAGGCATGCGACGTTCCCGTCCGCTGGAGCTGCCGCACCGGGGTGTGCCACACCTGCGTCACGCCTCTCCTGTCCGGCGAGATCTCTTACACCTCGCCCCCGCTCGACGCTCCCGCCGCGGGGGAGGCGCTGATCTGCTGTGCCCGTCCCGGCACCGATCTCGTCCTCGACATGTGACGGCAGCCCGGTCCCGGTCATCGTCCAGCGCCCACGGGGCGCCGTCTCCCATGCGCCGGGTCTGACCGAACCGCTGAGCGCAGGTAACCCTGCGACGGGATCGGGCTCCGCACGCCCCACGCTGTCGCGGTTGGACGGACCGCATGAGGAATCGGTGTTCGACGGTCAAGGCCCGCCAAGTCCGGCGCCGCGCCGAGACGCGGCACCGTCCGACCGTGCGCCGACGGGAGTCGCGGCGAGGATCCGACGGCCCCCGCCCCGCCCGCCCGCGGCCCGTCTCAGGGCCGGGCGGCAGTGTCCTGGGCGGTGAAGGCGCGCTCCAGCAGGGCGTACAGGGTGTCCCGCTCCCGCTCGTCGAGTCTGTTCAGGCCCGCTTGGGTGGTGTGCATCTTCCCGCGGATCACGTCGATGACCCGCTCCCCCTCCGCCGTCAGGACGACGTCCTTCACCCGGCGATCGGAGGGCCTCGGCTCGCGACGAACCAAGGCGCGCTTCTCCAGCCGGTCGATGATCCCGGTCATGTTGGAGGCGTCGCAGGTCAGCGTGGTGGCCAACGAGCTCATGGAGGCAGGTCCCCGGCGCAGCACATTGAGTGTCTTGCCCTGGCTGGCGGTGAGGTTCTCGCTCGCGGCGGCGGCCGTGAAGTCGCCGTAGTAGGCGGCCAGGGAGACCGAGAGCAGCTCCATGAGCTGGGCCGGGTCGCTGCGGGGAGTACCAGTCACGCTCGTCAGCCTACGCCAGGAAACTTGACGATCTCAAATATTGATGGCTACGGTCACGCTATTGCTTGACGTTCTCAAGCATCGACGTTCTCAAGTACTTCCTTCAGCTCTCAAGACAGGAACGACTCTCCGTGTCCCATCAACAGCACACGGTCACCCGGCGACATGGCGGCGACACCGCGGTCGTCCTGGTGCTCGGGCTTGCCGCCATGGTCGTCTCGATGATGCAGACCCTGGTCGTCCCGATCCTGGGGATCATCCAGAACGACCTCACCACCACGACGGCGAACGTCAGCTGGGTGACCACGGCCACGCTTCTGTCGGCCGCCGTCTTCACCCCCTTGCTGGGCCGGTTCGGCGACCAGCACGGCAAGAAGCCGACCCTCGTGGGCGTGCTGCTCGTGATGATCGCGGGATCGGTGCTCGCCGCCACCACCACGTCACTGACCTGGCTGATCGTCGGCAGGGTGATGCAGGGAGCGGCAACCGCGATCTTTCCGCTCGCCCTCTCCATCCTGCGCGAGGAGATCAGGCCGGAGAAGCTGCACGGCGCCATGGCCCTGGTCAGTGGCACTCTCGCGTTCGGCAGTGGGCTCGCACTGGTCGGTGCGGGGCTGCTGACCCGGGGCCCCTCCCCCGACTACCACCGGGTCTTCTGGCTCGCCGTGGTGCTCGCGGTGGCGGCCCTGGCAGGCGTGCTGCTGGCGGTCCCCGCGTCCCGCGCGAAGACCGGAGGGCGTACGGACTGGCTGGGCGCGGTCAATCTGGCG
The DNA here is from genome assembly GCF_042888885.1 of Streptomyces sp. NPDC002742. Classification (NCBI taxonomy): domain Bacteria; kingdom Bacillati; phylum Actinomycetota; class Actinomycetes; order Kitasatosporales; family Streptomycetaceae; genus Streptomyces; species Streptomyces sp. NPDC002742. The sequence continues at coordinate 608,307 of NZ_JBIAQF010000001.1, read as the reverse complement.
GTGCTGCTGGTGCTGCTCCTGGTGCCCATCTCGCAAGGGCACGCCTGGGGATGGACGTCCGGCCGCACGCTCGCGTCCTTCGCCGGCGCGGTCGCGATGGCGGTCGGCTGGGTCATCACCGAGCGCCGGGTCAAGGAACCGATGGTGGACATGAAGATGTTCGCCCACCGTCCGGTCCTCTTCACCAACCTCGCCGGGCTGCTGCTGGGCTTCGCGATGTTCGCCCAGTTCATCGGTGTCTCGTACCTCGTCCAGATGCCTGAGGAAATCACCGGCTACGGCTTCGGCGCCTCCGTACTCCGAGCCTCCGTCGTGTACCTGCTGCCGACCACCCTCGTGTCGCTCGTGGGCGCCCAGCTCGGCGGTGTACTGGTGCGCCGGCTCGGCGCACGCGGCACATTGGCCGCCGGTGGCTGCTTCGGCGTGCTCGGCTTCACCTGGCTGAGCGCCGCGCACGACACCACCGCCTCGGTGATCGGCGCGGGCATGGTCATCGGCCTGGCGATCAGTTTCGGCTACGCCTCCATGCCCGCGCTCATCGTCGCCAGTGTCCCGGCCCACCAGACCGGCATCGCCAACGGCATCAACTCCATCTCCCGCTCGGTCGGAAGTGCCATCGCGAGCGCGGTGATCACCTCGCTGCTGGCGTCCAGGACCATTCCCCTGCCGCAGGGGATGCCGGCACTGCCGCGGGAAAGCCAGTTCACGTTGAGTTTCGTGATCGCGGGAGTAGCGTTCCTGCTGGTTGTGGTCGTCGCCCTGTTCGGGATCAAAGCGGTGCACGCGCCTCGTACGACCGTACCGAGGAAGGTCACGGATTCCGGGACCTCACCGCTCGCCGAAGCCGAACCCCGGGCCGAGATCGCCTGATCGCCGGCGGCCGCCGGTGCCCGGCGCGCGCCAGGACTCCCCGCACCTTCTCCGAAAGGCAGCTCATCCATGACGACCCCGGACCACGCCGGCCACGCCCGCGGCCACGACCCGGTCGACCACCCCGCGGCGGTCGCGGCGGAGACCGCCCGGTTCGTCGCCGCGGTCAAGAACTCCGACCTGACCACACCGGTGCCCACCTGCCCCGGCTGGACCCTGGCCGACCTGGTCAAGCACACCGGCAGCGTCCAGCGCTGGTTCTCGGCACTCCTGCGGGCGCGCGTCCAGGAACCACCGCGCACACGTGAAGTGGATCTGCGGCTCCCGGACCAGGAGAGCGGATACGCCGAGTGGCTGGACGAGAGTGCGACCGTGGCCGCCGAGGCATTCGCGACCACCGACCCGAACCTGCCGATGTGGGCATGGGGAGCCGACCAGCACGCGCGCTTCTGGGCGCGCCGGATGCTCTTCGAGACCGTGCTCCACCGGGCCGACGCCGAACTCGCACTCGGCCTGGAACCCGCGATCGACCGAGCGGTCGCGGCCGACGGGATCGAGGAGTTTCTCGTCAATCTGCCCCACGCCACGTCCTTCGCCCCCAAGGTGGCCGACCTGCGCGGACCCGACAGGACCATCGGCTTCCACACGACCGACGCGGACGACGCCTGGCTCGTCCGCCTGCGGCCCGACGGCTTCGGACTCGACACGAACCGCCCCGCCACGGACACCGCCGACGCGACCGTCCGAGGAACCGCGGCCGACCTGCTCCTGCTCGTCTACGGCCGCCTCCCCCACACGGCGGGGGCCTTCACCCACGAAGGCGACGAGCCCTTGCTGGCCCACTGGTTCGCCGACTCCGCCTTCTGAAGCACCCCGTTTCGTCCTCACGACGGCGCTTGGCCTCGACGGGAGTCGAGGACGATGACTGCGTGTCGGCCAAGGCCGAAGCCGTGCTGCGGTGCCCATCGACGCCCACGGCGGTCCGCTTCCGCTCCGCCGTGGGCACTGCGATGGCGCTCAGTCGGGGTGCCCGAGCATCGCGCTCGTCACGTGCCCCGGGACGAAGTCCTGCGCGTCGCGCAAGGACGCGCCGGAGCGGTGGGCGCTGAAGGCGGTGGGGGTGCGGCCCGTCATGCCCTTGAACACCCGGTCGAAGTGCGGCTGGTCGTGGTACCCGGCCTGGGCCGCCGCATCCGCCCAGGTGGCACCGGCCTCTTTGCCCCGCAGGGCCGCCTGCAGCCTCATCACCTGCGCCGCCCCTTTCGGGGTCAGCCCGATCTGGCAGCGGAAGCGGCGCTCCAGGTGTCGGCGGCTCCAGCCCGTGCGCGCCGCGAGTTCCTCGACCCGGATCCTCCCGCTCGTACCCTGAATGCAACACCAGGCCCAGGCCACCTCGGGGCTGACGGCGGGACCCGTGTCGAGCGCGCGACGCAGGACGTGGTCCAGCAGGGCGAAACGGCGGGCCCAGTCAGGGACGTGGGCCAGTCGGGCGGGCAAGTCGGCCCAGGGAGAGGAGCTCAGGTCCTCGGGGGGCACGCACTGCTGGGCCCACTCGGACATGGGCACCCCGAACAGCCGGTAGCCGGCGAGCGGAGTGAGCAGAATGGTCACTCCGTGGATGAGGCCGGTGTGCTCGCCGATCGCTGACGTCGTGCGGGCCCCGTTGGCGAGGCTGACCCCGCTGACGTAGCGGGTCGGGTCACCGCAGTCCTGTACGCGCACCGGGTCGCCGAAGCCCAGCATCACCTTCACCACGGCGTCGGGGATCAGCAACCTGCGCCGCCTCCCGGTCACGGAGAAGCGGAAGCCGCGGTACCCCAGAACCCGATCGCGCAGGTCCAAGGCAGCTGCCCGTAAATGCAGTTCGTGCACGTGCCGACCCCCCATCGGTCAACGCGGACACGGCAACCCTAGAAGTGCCGGGCGTTCTGAGACCTGATCGTCCCGAACTTGGCCGATATCAGGCAGCGTTGGCCGATATCAGGCACCCCGGGCCACAGGTCGCATTCGTGCAAGCATTCGATGTCCACCCCGACAAGGCTGGGGCAGCGCGGTCGGTACATGACCGCGACCGAACGAACGCGACAGGATAGAGGAGACAATGCGTGCTGTAACCAGGGCACTCGTGAGTGCCACCGCTGTCGTCGGGATCGCCGTGGGGAGCCTGACAGGCGCGAGCGCCGCCTTCGCGGCACCCCAGTCGGGCGCCGCAGCCGCGGTGAGCACCCAGAGCGTCACCATTCAAGCCGTCAACAATCTCGGCCTCACCACCTCCGAAGCCAAGAGCGTCCAGTGCTACGTTCGCGACGCCGGATTCAGCCCCGGCGCGATCGACGGGCAGCTCGGCTCCAACAGCTGGAAAGCCTGGCAGGGTTTCCTCAACGCTGCCGGTTTCAACGCCGGAACCGTCGATGGTGTGGTCGGTCCCAACACCATCCGCGGCCTCCAGCGCTTCCTCGTCTACGTCGGCTATGACACCGGCGGCATCGACGGCGTCGCCGGAACCAAGACCAAGGCCGCCTGGAAGGCGTTCTCCTACCTCGGAGGAGGCTGGTGCTGACCACCTCCCACGATGGACGACGGCGCACTGACGGATGCCTAGACGGCTCCGTATCGCGTAGGAGTTCTTGAGACCCCGCCCGGCCGCCTGCCACCGGTCAAGGGTTCTCAGCCGTAGCCCGGTCCCGTTTCGCTCCGACGGGGCCGGGCCGCCCGCGCTCCTGGTCGAGCCGCCGCGGGGCACAATCTCGCACCCGCTCGTGCAGCGCCGTCCCGACTCGTGCACCGAGTGGCTGAGACGCTCGGACAGGTGACGCAACTCGTGCACCGAGTGGGCTTCGGACAGGCATCGCAAGAACGGGATCGCGGCCCCGTCGCCGCCCGGCAGCCTCGACCGTTCCGCGAACTCCGGTTTGAACTTTCGAGGGGAACTGTCGAATCCGTGCCGACCGTTCGACGTAGAGGCGTGAGGCAACAACAACCCCATGAAAGGACAGCCGCCATGGCTCAGTACGCGATCCTGATCTACGCGAAGGCCCACGCCGACGAGGCCGAGGCCATCCCCGGGGCGCGGGAGGCCCATGACCGCCACTTCGAGGACATGGTGAAGTCCGGGTCCCTGGTCGCGGCATTCGCACTGCAACCCGCCGCGGACACGGCGACTTCGATCCACGGCGACGTGGTGACGGACGGCCCCTTCATCGACGCCAAGGAGGTCATCGCCGGCTTCGCCGTCATCGAGGCGCCCGACCTGGACGCCGCTCTGAGGATCGCCCGCGCCAATCCCGCCACCCAGCAGGGTGGCGGTGTCGAGGTGCGGCCCGTCGACGGCGGTTTCATCGCGGACGGGTCCACCACGGTATGACTCCCCCGTCCGACGTCGAGACGGCGGTCGCGGACGCGCACCGGCGCGGGTGGGCCCTGGTGCTCGCCGCGACGGCGCGCGTCGCGCGCGACCTGGACCTGGCCGAGGAGTGCGTGCAGGAGGCGTACGCCGCGGCCCTGGCGAGCTGGGCCCGCGACGGGATCCCGAACCGGCCGGCGGCCTGGCTCACCACCGCGGCCAAGCGCCGCGCGATGGACGCGGTGCGACGCGAGCGGACCTTCCGCTCAAAACTCCCGCTGCTGGTGGAGCCCGAGGAGACAGAGGTCGAGGAGCCTGACGACGAACGGGCCGCTGTCGATCCGGAACGCCTGGCGCGGGAGGACGTGGTGCCGGACGACCGATTGCGGCTGATCTTCATGTGCTGCCATCCGGCGTTGGCCCAGGAGGCCCAGTTGGCACTCACACTGCGGCTGGTGTGCGGTGTGGCGGTCACCGACATCGCGCGGGCGCTTCTGGTCTCGGAGCCGACGATGGCCGCCCGGATGACCCGGGCGAAGAAGAAGATCTCGGCTGCGCGGATCCCCTTCCGGCTCCCGGGAGCAAGTGAGCTGCCGGATCGGCTGCGCGCGGTGCTCGGCGTGATCCATCTGCTGTTCACCGCCGGCCACACCGCGCCGTCCGGAGCATCGCTGGTGCGTACGGACCTGGTGGACGAGTCGCTGCGGCTGGCCCGGACGCTGGGGGAGCTGATGCCCGACGAGCGGGAGGTGCGGGGGCTGCTCGCCCTGCTGCTGGTCACCGACGCCCGGCGCGCCACCCGGGTCGACACCGACGGTCGCTTGCTGCGGCTGGAGAACCAGGATCGATCGCTCTGGGACCGCTCCGCGATGGCCGAGGCGCACGACCTGATCGTGGAAGGGCTGCGCGGCGGCAGACCGGGCCGCTACGTTCTTCAGGCTGCTATCGCCTCGCTCTACGCCGAGGCGCCGTCCTACGACCGTACCGACTGGCCACAGATCGTGACCCTGTACGACGAGTTGCTGTCGGTGTGGCCCTCACCGGTGGTGGCGTTGAACCGGACGGTGGCGGTGTCGATGGCCTCCGGTCCGGCACAGGCGCTGGCGGAGGTTGCGGAGTTGGAGAAGGACGGGCGGCTTGCGAAATACCAGTACCTACCGGCGATCAAGGCGGACCTGCTGCGTCGGCTGGGCCGCCCGGAGGAGTCCTCGATCGCCTACCGTCAGGCCCTGGAGTTGACCGGAAACGACGCCGAGCGCGAGTTCCTGGCCGAACGCCTCGCCCACCCGCATCGAGCGTAAGTACCAGGCTCTCGACCGCCGTTCCCCGTCCGATGCGGTGCCGGGATCGGGCTTCGGCAGGTCGGACGCCTCGCCTTCGTCCGTCGCCAAGCCGGCGGCACACCTTGAGCGGAAGCTCGTGTGTTGTTCCGCCGTCACCAGAGGTTCCTCCCCCAAAAAAAGGAAAACCCCTCACAAAGCCGAACTGTCGAACTGTTGCACGTCACTTGAGGACAACCATCAGCCGTAATCGGATGTCTGAACAGGTGTCCCGTGCTCGGTCACGGGCGGATCCGGCAGGGGCTGGACGACCGGACGCCGTGAGGGCGGCGCAGGCACAGACGGAGGACCGTGGACACGCAAGGCGGCAGGAACATCGACCCCGCGGACCAGTGGGTCCTCGACCCGGAGACCGGTGACTACCGGCCGCGGAGCGACGCCGGCGACGCCCCGGCCCCCACGGTGCCACCGCAGGGAGGTCGTCGCGCGCGCCGCGAGGGGGAGCGGCGGCCCGTCCCGGAGCCGCGCGAGGGCCACCGCCGTAACGGGACGGCGAAGTCACGGAAGGCCAAGCGGTCCAAGAAGCGGAAGGCCCTGATCTGGACCGCGGGGACGCTGGGTTTCGTGCTGCTGGCGGGCAGCACCGGGGCCTACCTGCTGTACCGGCACCTCGACGGCAACATCAGCACGGTGGACGTCGGCACGGCGGGCAGCAAGAACGCGACCAGCAAGGACGCGGTGAACATCCTGGTCATCGGCACCGACAGCCGAATAGGCCTGGGTGGGAAGTACGGGGACGCGGGCAGCGTCGGCCACGCCGACACCACGATCCTCTTCCACGTGGCGAAGGACCGGTCGAACGCGACGGCGATGAGCATCCCCCGCGACATGGTCACCGGCATCCCGGACTGCCCCACCAAGCAGAAGGACGGCTCCTCCAGGACGATCTCGGGGACGCCCAAAGCGACGTTCAGCCCGCGCTTCAACGAGAGCCTCGGCCAGAAGGGCCGCGACCCGGGCTGCACCATGCGGACCGTCACGAAGATCACCGGCCTGCCGATCGACCACTTCATCCTGGTCAACTTCGAGGCCGTGAAGACCCTGTCCACGGCTGTCGGCGGCGTGCCGATCTGCCTCACCCATGCCATCGACGACACGGACCCCAATGGCCAGGGCTCCCATCTGCACCTGTCCCGCGGCCCGCACACCGTCCAGGGCGAACAGGCCCTGCAGTTCGTCAGGACGCGTCACTCGCTGAAGAACGGCAGCGACCTGGACCGCATCGACCTGCAGAAGCAGTTCCTGGGTTCGATGATCCGTCAGATGAAGTCCGGTGACACCCTCTCCGATCCCCGGAAGCTCTTCAAACTGGCGAACGCGGCCACCAAGTCGCTCACCGTGGACACCGGTATCGGCGGCGTCGGGAAGCTCACCGACCTCGCCAAGGACCTCAATCGGGTCGATTCCGAGCACATCACCTTCACGACGTTCCCCGTCGTCGACAATCCGGCCGAGGGGAAGATCCACAAGACCGTCGTGGTCGACGAGACCAGGGCGCCCGCGCTCTTCGCGGCGATCAAGAACGACGTCTCGCTGACCGAGGTCGGCAAGAAGCCCAAAGCCGCCGACGCCAAGCTCCGCGGCTCCAAGGCGGACCCGTCTCAGGTCCGGGTCGTCGTCTACAACGGCGGTGGTCCCCCGGGCGCGGCGCAGACCACCCTGCAGTGGCTGCAGAACACCAAGGGCGTCCCCCACTCCACCAACGGCGGCAACGCCTCCGGCGCGAAGCAGGACCGCACGACCCTCACCTACGGTCCCGACCAGGCCGACCAGGCCAGGGCCCTCGCCGCCATGATGGGCCTGACCGCCTCGGCACTCCACCCCGGTACGAAGGACCTGGGATCCGGCAGCGACATGACACTCACTCTCGGGCGCGACTACCAGGGGCCCGGAGTGCCGCTCACCGACCCGGACAAGCCCCCTGTCGACATCCCTCAGTCACACGCCGACAAGAACGTGTGCGTCGGCTGAGCCCGACGAGTACGTCGCGTCCGACGCCGGCGCGGGGTGGCGGTTCCCGTTGATCCCCGTGCCGGCGTTGCACGCCGTCCCCGCCGAGGTGAGCGCGCTGATCGCTCTGCCCCTCGCGCCGGGGGTGGAGTTTCGGCGCAGGCGCCGTGTCATGATCACCATGGACCCGACCCGGTTCGCGGTCGTGGCGACGATCCCGGTCGCCTACGCCTTCGGCCGGTCCAGCTTTGCCGGCTCGGGTTCCCACCCTGGCAGTACTGCCTCGACTACTGCCTCGCCTACACCGTCCCCTGTTTCGGCGGGCTCATCGGCTCCCGGCGGCCCGCCACCGTCCCGTACCGGTGGATGGATGCCGCGCCCAGCGACGCGGCACACGCCGACTGCCCCTGCGGGCACTGCGATTCGGGCTCGCCCCACGCCACCGAGCCCAGCCCTGGAAGGGCTGGGCTCGGTGGCGATTGATTCGGTGACGGCCGACACTCACCCGCACGAATTGGCGTGGTTGAAGTCCAGGACCACGCGCTCGGGGCTGTGCAGCTTGTAGACCTTGTACGTGGGCTTGGTCTGGAACGCGGTCGCGAAGGTGACCACGCCTTCGAAGTCTCCGGTCAGGGCGAGACCCTTCAGCTTGGGCAACTGGATCTTCACCAGTCGGGGACCCTGGTAGACCGACCTGCCCGCGCTGTCGTGTGCCACCGCGGGAGAGAGCCTGATCTCCAGGAAGTACTTCCCGGCGAGTGGGACCTTCTTCCCGGAGGGGTCGTAGCGAAGCGTCTGGACCGGCTTCACGGTGACGGGCGGGGCGGTGCCCCGTACATCGATGACGAGCCGGTCGTAGGTGCAGTGCCCGGCCCACCGGGCGTTGACGACGCGCGCGGGCGGCGAAGTCTTCGCAGCCGCCTTCGGCTGCGTGGCCGCGGAAGCGGGGACCGTGGCGCCGACGGCGGTGAGAAGGACACCCGCGACAATGGCCGCACGGGAAGGATGATTTTGCATGACGCCCCCAGATGTTCTGGTGAAGGGGACCGACGATTTCACTATGAGAGACATGCTCGGGACGCGAATGGTTGCACAGCCAGGGCCTTGTTGTCCCGCCCTTGCGCTGGATCATCGACTACTGACCGACAAGCGCACTCTCGACGAACGGCTCAGGGCCGCCCGCTCCGAGTCCGCGTCCACCTCCGCTTCCGCATCCGCTTCGTCATCCGCACCGCTTTCGAGGACACGATCAGCCCCTGGAGGCCCAGACAACGGACAGCCCGCGGACGAGGTCCCCCACCGGCGATGGACCCCCGGCCGCTTCCCGGAAGAACCCAACGGGGCCGAGGCTTGCGCGATTCATTGACATGACCCTGCCGCGTAGCTAGCTTCACGAAGAGTTCTCGTCTGCGCCCCCCGGCACTCGGGGCCCCCGGACCCCGTCAATGCGTCTCATCGCAGGCGCCCCATATCGACGATGAGACAACGTTGTCAAGCTCCGCCCTGGCTCAAGCACCACGCCCCTCACGTGAAGACAACGTTGTCAAGCCGTCTCCCGCCCACGAGTAGAGGAGAAACCCCGTGCTGACACGACTGTCGAGACCCCCCGGAACCGCCGCGATCGGCTTACTCGCCGCTGCGGCACTGGCCGCGGCCGGGCTGTGCACCCCTGCCTGGGCGGCAGGCAAGGCCGCGTTCGTCGCGTCACCGGCCACCGTGGTCAACCCGTTCATCGGAACGTCGAACCAGGCTGACGACTTCCCCGGAGCCGACGTGCCGTTCGGCATGGTGCAGTGGAGCCCGGACACGCCGTCGCGGCCCGACGGGGGCGGATACGAGTACAACGACTCGTCCGTCACCGGCTTCAGCCTCACCCACATCGCCGGACCCGGCTGCGGTGCGGCCGGCGACATACCGGTGCTGCCCACGGTCGGCACCGTGAACACCGGTGCGACGGACGCGTTCTCGCACGCCAACGAGTCGGCGTCCGCCGGCTCGTACAAGGTCGCCCTCAACAACCAGGTCACCACCGAACTGACCACCACGACACGCAGCGGCATGGCGCGCTTCACCTTCCCCTCGAGCAGCCAGGCCAACCTGATCTTCAAACTCACGGGAAGCCAGAACGGCGCCACCTCGACGCAGTTCACGAAGGTCTCGAACACCGAGGTGAGCGGCCAGGTCACCAGCGGCCACTTCTGCGGCGCGGGAAACACGTACAGCGTGTACTTCGACATGGTCTTCGACCAGCCGTTCGCCTCGCAGGGCACCTCGGTCGCGAAGACGTCGGCCACCACCCCCTCAAGTCCCGGCACGGTGTCGAAGAACGCCGCAGAGAAGCCCAACAAGCCTGTACTCCACGGCAAGACCCCCACCGCGACAGCCCCGGAGGCCGCCAAGGGCAGCGTCTCCCCGGACGCCGCCGCCTCGAACGGCTACGTCACCTTCAACACCACCACCAACCCGGTGGTGCAGGCCAAGGTCGGCATCTCCTACGTCTCGATCGCCAACGCGACGGCCAACCGGGCTACGGAGAACACCGGTTGGGACTTCAACGCGACCCGCACCGCCGCCCAGAACGCCTGGAACAGCGCACTCGGCAAAATACAGATCGCCGGCGGGACAGCCGCACAGCAGCAGAGTTTCTACACCGCGCTCTACCACTCGCTGCTGCACCCGAACGTCATCAGCGACACCAACGGCCAGTACTTCGGCTTCGACGGCAAAACGCACACCGTGGACACCGGCCACAAGGCGGCGTACGCCAACTACTCCGGCTGGGACATCTATCGCTCACAGGCCCAACTCGAAGGCCTGCTCGCCCCCCAGGTCGCCTCGGACACCGCGCAGTCGATGGTCGACGACTACGCCCAGACCGGACTCTTCCCCAAGTGGTCGGAGAACAACGGCGAGTCCTACGTCATGGTGGGCGACCCGGCCGACGCCATCCTCGCCGACTACTACGCCTTCGGCGCCAAGGACTTCGACACCACGACCGCCCTCGCCGACATGATCAAACAGGCGAGCACGGCGAACAACGACCGACCGGGCCTCAACTACCTGAACTCACCCGGTTACATGCCGCACGACGGCAGCTACGGCTGCTGCAACTTCTACGGCCCGGTCGCCACCACGCTGGAGTACAACACCGCCGACTTCGCGATCTCTGCACTGGCCGGGGCACTTGGCGACACCAGCCACCAAAAGACGTACGCCGACCGCGCCCAGGGCTGGCGCAACGTACTCAACCCCGCCTCCGGTTTCGTCGAACCGCGCAACGCCGGCGGCTCCTGGACCGGTGGCTTCGACCCCACCAGCGGCACCGACATGGTCGAAGCCGACTCCTGGATCTACACCGGGATGGTCCCGTTCAACATCGGCGGCCTGGCACACGCCAAGGGCGGCAACACAGCGATGAACCACTACCTGGACACCGTGCTGCGCAGCTACACCGGTGACAAGGGCTACGCATGGGTCGGCAACGAACCCAGCATCGAACTGCCTTGGGAGTACGACTACACCGGACAGCCCTACAAGACCCAGGGCACCGTCCGGGCCATCCAGGACCAGATCTGGGCGAACACCCCCGGCGGCCTGGCCGACGGCAACGACGATCTCGGCGCGATGAGCGCCTGGTACGTGTGGTCCGCACTCGGCATGTACCCCGAGACCCCCGGCACCTCCGACCTCGCCCTGGGCTCCCCCCTGTTCACACAGGCCGCGGTCACACTCCCTTCGGGCAGGACACTGACGATCAACGGCAACGGCGCCGCCGACAACGCCCCCTACGTACAGTCCGCGGCATGGAACGGCACCGCCTGGAACAACGCTTTCGCTCCCACCGCGGCGATCACCGACGGGGGCACTCTGGACTTCACCCTCGGCACCAGCGCCAACACCTCCTGGGCGACAGCGGCGTCCGCGGCACCGCCCTCCTACGCCGGTGACACCACGGCCCCGGCCTCGCCCCGGATCGGTGCCATCACCTCCGCGGTGGCGTCGAACCTGTGCGCGGACGACGCGAGTTCCTCCACCACCGACGGCACCCACGTCCAGATCTGGAGCTGCAACAGCACCTACGCCCAGGACTGGATCATCGCCGGCGACGGAACGGTCCGGACTCTCGGCAAGTGCCTGGACGCCGACCACAGCGGAACCACCAACGGCACACTGATCCAACTGTGGACCTGCAACGGCAGCGGCGCCCAGCAATGGACCACGGGGGCCAACGGATCGCTCGTCAACCCCCAGTCCAAGCTGTGCCTGGACGACCCCAACTCCACCACCACGACAGGGACCCAACTCCAGCTCTACAGCTGCAACGGCTCGAACGCCCAGAACTGGAGGCTGCCGACCTGAGCCACCGGCACCAGCACCCACTGCCTTGTCGGCGTGGACCTTGACCGGCTTTCGTCGGCGGGGTCCTCGCCGGGAGGGGTGGAAAGGGGGCCAGGCAGGGACGGGGATGCCCTTGAGGAGCCGGATCGGAGCTCAGGGACGTGCAGGAGCCATGAGCGATGGGATTTTGCCCTGGCGTCCGGCGAGCACCGAGGAGTCCGACTGCCGTGGCTGTCGTCGTGCGCCGCCGGGGAGTACTGGACAGCCCCGACGGACCGGAGATCCACCGCGTCCGCCATGCGGCCCGGTACCGGCGCGGCCCGCGTACCTGTCGTCGTGTCCGTACCCTGGGGATATGCGGATGCGCCCCACTCTGAGTTGGACCCCTGCCGGGGACCTGCCGCCCGGCACCACGGATCTGGAGCCGGTCACCGACGCGCTGAGCACTGGCGGTGTCCTTGTGCTCAGCGGGGCGGGAATCTCCACGGAATCGGGCATCCCTGACTATCGAGGCCCGAGCGGGACCTTGAGCCGGCACACCCCGATGACCTACCAGGACTTCACCGCAAGCGCCCAAGCCCGTCGACGGTACTGGGCGCGCAGTCACCTCGGCTGGCGAACCTTCGGCCACGCCCGCCCCAATGACGGGCACCGAGCCGTGGCCGCGTTCGGACGGCACGGCCTGCTCTCGGGGGTGATCACCCAGAACGTCGACGGTCTGCACCAGGCAGTCGGCAGCGAGGGGGTCGTGGAACTCCACGGGAGCCTGGACCGGGTCGTCTGCCTTGCCTGCGGCGCGTTCAGCCCGCGCCGCGAACTCGCCCGGCAGCTGGAGACGGCCAATCCAGGGTTCGAGCCGGTGGCCGCCGCGATCCACCCGGACGGTGACGCCGACCTGACCGATGAACAGGTCGGAGACTTCCGCGTGGTCCCCTGCGCGGTCTGCGGCGGCATCCTCAAACCGGACGTGGTGTTCTTCGGCGAAGCCGTTCCGCAGTCGCGGGTCGAGCAGTGCCGCCGACTGGTCCGGGAGGCGACCTCGCTGCTGGTCCTGGGCTCCTCACTGACGGTGATGTCCGGGCTACGGTTCGTCCGCCAGGCCGCCCAGGCCGGGAAGCCGGTGTTGATCGTCAACCGGGACCCGACCCGCGGCGACCAGCACGCCCTCACGCGCATCGCGCTCCCGCTGGGAGCGGCCCTCACCGCCGTGGCCGACCGGCTGGACATCCCCCTCGACTGAGCGGCGGGCCTGTGCGTCACCGGCGCCGGACTGCCCTGGAGTGAGCCCGTGAGTACCTGGGAAGCGTGCCGGGGAGGGGCGATGTCATCACCGTTGGCATAAGCCCCTCGGAGTCCGGTTCGCCTCAGGACTCTTGCGTGCTCGCGCTGTGGGGATATCGCCGGGCGCGTGCCCAGGCGAGCTGCTCCGCCGCGCTGTTCAGCAGTGTGTCGAGGACGACCGGGTAGGCACTGTGCGTCATCCGCCCGGCCAGGAGCCGCGCGGTGGCCGCGATGTGCGGGTGGGTGTCGGCGGGCAGCTCGGCGTAGGTGGAGTTCCACATCTCCTCGTCCGCCGCACGGGCCTCACCCGTCAGCGCCAGCGACCCGGCGTCCAGGGCCGCGAAGGCCAGCGTGAGGTCGATGAACGCGTGGTAGGCGACGACCGCGTCCGCGTCCGGGAAGCCCGCGGTGCGCAGGATGCCGAGGATCGTCTCGTCCACCGCGATCTCCCGGGGCCGGCCCGTGACCCGGCTGGCGGTCAGCACAGCCGCCTGGGGATGGGCGAGGTAGGAGGCGTGAATGGCCAGGCCGAGGGCCCGCAGGTCGGACCGCCATTCTCCGGAGGCTCTCCAGGTGTCCAGCGCCCGCCCGATCAGCTCCTCGCCGATGGCCCTGGTCAGGTCGTCCAGTCCGGCGAAGTACCGGTAGAGGGTGCTGGGGTCGGCGCCGAGGACCGCGCCGAGCCTGCGTGCCGTCAGTCCGGCGCTGCCGTGCTCCCGTAGCATCCGCAAGGCCGTCTGCACGATCAGCTTCTCGGACAGCACCGTGCCCCGCTTCGTCGGCCGGCGCCTGCGCCGTGCCGCCTCTGGCACCACCTGCTTCGCCACGCCAACCCTCCCTGCCAACCGCGCCGCACATCGGCCCTTATGCCAACATCGTTGACCTTAACCCAGGACATCCCGTTGCATCTGACCAGCCCCGGAGGCGTCCGTCTCCGGCAACGAAAGGTGTGTGACATGCGAGTTCTTCTGGTGGGCGCGGGGGGCGTCGGCACGGCCGTCACCCGGATCGCGGCCCGTCGCGACTTCCTGACCCACATGGTCGTCGCGGACTACGACCTCGCGCGGGCCGAGGCGGCCGTCGCGGCACTCAAGGAACACGGGGGCCGTTTCAGCGCGAGGCGCCTGGACGCCTCCGACGAGGACGCGGTCCGTCGGGCGCTCACGGAGGAGAAGTGTGACGCCCTGCTCAACGCGACCGATCCGCGGTTCGTGATGCCGCTGTTCAACGCGGCCCTCGCGGCGGGCACGCACTATCTCGACATGGCGATGTCCCTGTCCGCGCCGCACGCCACCCACCCCTACGAGCGATGCGGCGTGAAGCTCGGCGACGCGCAGTTCGAGCAGGCCGGCCCGTGGGAGCGTTCCGGGCGGCTGGCCCTGGTCGGCATGGGTGTGGAACCGGGCCTGTCGGACGTGTTCGCCCGGTACGCGGCAGACGAACTCTTCGACGAGATCGAGGAGATCGGCGTCCGTGACGGCGCCAACCTGACGGTCGAGGGCTACGACTTCGCCCCGTCCTTCAGCATCTGGACGACCATCGAGGAATGCCTCAATCCGCCGGTGGTCTACGAGAAGGATCGCGGCTGGTTCACCACCGAACCCTTCAGCGAACCCGAGGTCTTCGACTTCCCCGAGGGCATCGGCCCGGTGGAATGTGTCAACGTCGAGCACGAGGAGGTCCTGCTGATCCCCCGCTGGGTCGACGCCCGCCGGGTGACGTTCAAGTACGGCCTCGGCGACGACTTCATCGACAAGCTGAAGACCCTCCACGAGCTGGGTCTGGACGCGACCCAGAAGGTCACGGTCCCCTCGGAGAACGGGCCCGTGGCCGTCTCTCCGCGTGACGTGGTCGCCGCCTGCCTGCCCGACCCGGCGACGCTGGGCGACCGCATGACCGGCAAGACCTGTGCGGGCACCTGGGTCAAGGGCACCAAGGACGGCTCGGCTCGCGAGGTCTACCTCTACCACGTGGTCGACAATCAATGGTCGATGCGCGAGTACGGATCCCAGGCGGTGGTGTGGCAGACCGCGGTCAACCCCGTCATCGCCCTCGAACTCGTCGCGGGCGGAGCCTGGTCGGCCGCCGGCGTCCTCGGCCCGGAAGCCTTTCCGCCCCGCCCCTTCCTCGACCTGCTCACCGAGTACGGCTCCCCGTGGGGCCTGCGCGAGGAGGGCTGACGGCCGGCGCAGGCCAAGCCGGGGAACAGCCGCCGGTGCGGGGGCGGAGCGAGGGTGAGCGGTGAGCGGGCCGGGCTGTTCACATCACCGCTTCAGAGGAGCTCGCCTCAGTGGAGCAGCGGTCACGCGGGCTGCCACAGTTCGACCCGGTTGCCCTCGGGATCGACGACCCAGCCGAATCGGCCGACACCCTCCATGTCCTGCGTCTCCCGCGCCACCTCCGCTCCCTTGGCGCGCAACTGGGCGAGCATCGCGTCCAGGTCGCGGACACGGAAGTTGAGCATGGTCTGCTGGGCGCGGGACCCGAAATAGTCGCTCTCGGACTCGAACGTCGCGAACACCGTCGGCCCGGCTTCCTGACGCCACACGCCGTTCTCATCGGCGTCCAGGCCCAGGCAATCGCGGTACCACGCTCCCAGGGACACGGGGTCGGCCGCCCGGATGAAGTATCCACCGATTCCAAGCACACGTTCCATGCCGCTATGGTGCCAGGACCGTGATCGGGCGCCGTGGCACCACACCATCGCCGCCAACGGCGCTGTCGTCGTTTTCCGGTCGGCGCGAGTCCGCCCGGGGACTTCGTCAGCGGGGACGACCGGCCTCCGGCGTAGAGGCCCCCACGGATCCGGTTCGCCGTCGATGACGCCGTTGACGCCGTTGACGCCGTTGACGCCGAGCCTCCGCTTCCGGACGGACAGAACTCGACTCGCGGCATGGTCACGACCGCCAAGATGAGGACCGTAGCCCGACAAAGGAGTGGTGGACGTGGTCGATGCTCAGGATGGTGCCGGTATTCCGGCCATCAGCCTGTCCAAGATGCAGTCGCAGGCCCCGGACCTGGTCAGCCTCTACAAGACCGCCGGGTCCAGCGTGCGCGCGCACGGTCTTGAGGGGGTACGCGCCGCGGTCTATCTCGTGCTGGACCGCTCCGGGTCGATGCGGCCCTACTACAAGGACGGCACCATGCAGCATCTTGGTGAGCAGGTCCTCTCCCTGTCCGCGCACCTCGATGACAACGGCACGGTACCGGTGGTGTTCTTCTCCACCGACGTCGACGGGTCCACCGACCTCAAGCTCGGAGGTCACCGGGGCCGCATCGACAAGCTCCACGAGAACCTCGGCCGCATGGGTCGCACGAACTACCACTGGGCCATGGACGAGGTGATCCACCACTACGCGGAATCCGGCAACCGCTCCCCCGCCCTGGTGATCTTCCAGACCGATGGTGGACCCTCCAGCAAGCGCGCCGCGGAGCGCTATCTGTGCAAAGCCGCCCGCCTGCCGCTGTTCTGGCAGTTCATCGGTTTCGGTGACCCCGACGACAACGAGTTCGCCTTCCTCCGCAGGCTCGACGATCTGGACGTACCCAGACATCGCATCGTCGACAACGCGGGCTTCTTCCACGCCGGCCGTGATCCGCGCGCAGTGCCTGACGATCTGCTCTACAGCCGGCTTCTGCAAGAGTTTCCCAGGTGGCTTTCGTCCGCCCGTACCGCTCAGGTCCTCCAGTGAGGGACGCCATCACCCATGGCGTGTGCGGTATGAATTCTGGTGTGAACGATCAGACGCAGCCCTCGACCGTTCGCGTGTTCATCGCTCTTGCGCCGCCTGACCACGCGAAAGAAGAACTGGCCCGGGAGCTACGCCCCGCCTACGAAACACATCCTCATGTGCGGTGGAACCGCATCGAGGACTGGCACATCACCCTGGCGTTCCTGGGAGAAATCCAGGTTGCGACAGTTCCTCTTCTCGGACCGCCTCTCGCGGACCTCGCGGCGGACCGCCAACCACCCTTCCTGGCACTGCGCGGCAGCGGCAGCTTCGACGACCGCGTGCTGTGGAGCGGAATCGACGGAGAGCTCGACGCACTGCACGAGCTCGCCGCCGATGTGCGTACCACCGTCAGGAACTGCGGGGTCACCTTCGAGGACCGACCGCTTCGCCCCCATCTGACGTTGGCCCGCGCCCGCAGGGGAGACCGATCCTCCGCAGCGGAAATCGCCCGAGGGATCGCCGAATTCACCGGCCACCGGTGGCCCGCCGAACGTCTGCACCTGGTCGGCAGCAACTTCGGCCGTAGCAGCGGACCGATCCACTACCGTGACATCGAGGCCTGGACCCTCGGCATCGGTAACTCCACTCGGTCCTGAACGTCACCCTGCTCTTCGATGCCGATGTGTGCCCTCGCGCCGCACCGGAACGGCAGCGCGAGGGCACACAGGCACACGAGAAGGACGACCCCCGGCCCTGGGCCGGGGGTGGACCCTACTTGTGGCTCCCTACTGGTAGGTGACGGTGATCGGGGCGTGCACGCTGTGGCGTGGCAGCGTGATGGTCAGAACCTTCGAGGTGCTGTCCCAGTGGTAGGCGTGCGGGGACAACCGCATACCGGTCGCCGAGACCTCGGTGGGTGCGTGGGTCCCCAGGATCGAGAGCGTCCACAGGCGGGTCTTGACCTGGCCGGGGAACGAACCCTTCATCGGACCGATGGACACCGTGTGGTGCGAACCGTTCTGCCTGTATCGGATGGTCGTCGTGGCGCTCCGGCTCCTGTGGTCGGTCATGCCGTTGTCCTCGTAGAGGTGGAACGAGCCGGACGAACCCGCGGCGACGGTGAGTGTGACGTCGGTCAGGGGGTTTCGGTCGTTGCTGGACACGTTGTGCGTGCGGGTGGGCAGGATTCCGCCCGCCTTGATGAACACCGGCATCGAGTTCAGGTCGGTGGTCACCTCCCGGGTGCCGCCGCCTGTGTAGGTCTCACCGGTGAAGTAGTCGGTCCACCGGCCGGGCGGGAACCACACCGAGGTGGTGGCCGAGGTGCCCGGCGTGGTCACGGGTGCGACCAGGATGTCGGAGCCGTAGAAGTACTCGCTGTTCGCGGCGGCGTAGGCCTGGGGCTCGTCGGGGTACTCCAGGTAGGTGGGGCGGACGATGGGCACGCCGGTGCGGTTCGCCTCCTCGGCGAGCGTGTAGGTGTAGGGCACCAGGTTCTCGCGGAGATTGAGGAACTTGTCGGCCGACTGCCGCGCCGCCGCGCCGTACTGCCAGGGCAGCCGGTCGCTGTGGTTGCTGTGCAGGCGGTCGATGGGCTGGAAGGCACCGAACTGGACCCAGCGGGCGTACAGGTCGTCGGGCAGTTTGTGGGTCGTTCGTGTCTGCCCGCCTTCGGTGTACTTCTCCGAACCGGCCAGCCCCGTCGTGTCGTTGTGGCCCCCGATGTCGTGGGTGATGGCCGCCATCCCGGTCGCGGCGGACTCCCCCGGGGTGTATCCGACCTCCAGCTTCAATGTGCCCCAGGTCGAGGAGGTGTCGCCGGTGAAGTGGACGGTGGAGCGCTTGTCCGCCCATGGCCCGGTCGGCAGGCCCCGCTGGCCGCTGTACCCGGCCGCCTGCAACGAGCCGTACGCACGCGAGAGGACGAATCCGCGGCCGGGGGTCGCGGCGGCGGCGGTGGCGTACTGCTGGTTGATCCACGCGTCCGGGGTCACGCCCTGGAGTGACGAGTGCGATGCGTCGCAGCACCAGTCGAGCCACCAGAAGTCGTTGCCTTGCTGGTCCATGGTCCGGTGGAGGTCCATGTACGCCTTGAGCTGGTCCGGGTCGCCGAAGTCGAAGGTGTAGCAGTTGTTCTCGACGTTGGCGCCCGAGGCGCAACCCCCCTTCGTCAGCTTGCCCTTGGCCGTGGCCTGCGCCTGGGCGAACTGGGGGTCGGACGCGAGGATGCTGGGGTGCACATTGAGCGTGTTGTGCAGGCCCTGGGATGCCGACCAGTCGAAGAAGCCCTTGGGGTCGGGGAACTTCGCGGTATCCATCTCCCAACCGCTCCAATTGTTCACGGCTTTGAAGTCCGTGTCGGTCACCAGGACGTCCAGCGGGGTGCCTTCGGACTTGAACGCCGGGAGGATGGCGTTCTGGTAGTCCGCCGCGGTGCGGTCGATGTACTCCGAGTACCAGACGCCGTAGGCCCATTGAGGCAGCAGTGCGGGCGGTCCGGTCAGCGTCGCCAGATCGCCGAGCCCCTGCTTGTAGTCGTGTCCGTAGCCGAAGACGTAACCGTCCTGGTAGGGCGCGCCACCGTGGTCGGGGCGGGGCACTGCCTTGTGCGCCGTGGAGTCGTACAGCGCTGACGGCGTGTCGTCCAGCAGATACCAGCCGTCCTGGTTGAGCAGGCCGGGCGTCGTGACGAGCGCGCCTTCGTTGCCGGTCACGCCGTCGAGGCCCCGCCGGTATCCGCCGAGGGCGATGTGCGGCTGGGGCGCGGGCGCCTCGGGAGCGGCCACCGAGACGGTGTCCGCGTTGATGTGACAGGCAGCCGTGTCGGGGCAGCCGAGGGTGACGTCGTCCGTGCCCGCTGTGAGCCTCACGGGCACGGAGGCCGTCTGCCAGTCGTCCCAGTCCTTCGTCGCGGCGAACGACAAGGTGCTGTCGGTGCCGGCCGCGGATACCGTGGCGGTGCGGTTCTGGTGGAGGCCGTCGCCGCCGACGCCGTTGGCGTAACGCACCCTGAGGCTGTAGACGCCGTCGGCGGGCACACCGACCACATGGGTCGTCAGGCTCGATCCTTGGTGGAGGTCACCCACGAATCCGCTGCCGGCATATCCCTCGTGATCGGTCGCGTCGACCGCCGTCCCGCCGATGCGTCCGGCCTCCGCCTCGCAGCTCACGCCGTACAGACAGTCCGTGATCGCGGTGCTGGAGACGGGCGGGTACGCGTCGCCGGGACGGACGAGCGCCAGGCTGTCGACATTGACATTGCCGGAGTCCGCGGCGCTCCGGGTCAGGGCGAGCGTGTGGTGACCCGCGCCGAGTCGGACGCCGGCGGTGACGACGTTCCACGTGTCCCAGTTCGCCGTGACCGGTAAGGACACCGTCTGCGGCGCACCGCCGTCCACGGAGAGCGTCAGGGTGCGGGTCCGGGTCTGGCCGTCACCGCCACGGGAGTTGGCGTACCGCAGATCGAACTGATACGTCCCGTCACTATTGACATCGATGTCAGCGGACGCCGAGTCGCCTGTGCCCTCGAAGCCGGCCACGAAGCCTGTCCCGGTGTGACCGCCGTGGTCGGAGGCCACGGAAAGCCCGTTGAGGCGTACGCTCTCGGCCTCGCACAGTGCGCCGAGCGTGCAGGTCAGACGCTGCCAGGGGGCGGCGGTCACGGGAGCGGGACCCGCCGCCGACTGCACCGAGAGGTTCTGCGCGTTGAACGGCCCGGAGTCGGTCTTGTAGCGCAGGCTCATCGCGCTCGTCCGTATGGTGAGCCAGCCGTTGGACGTGTCGGCACTGTACGCGGCCGGCTCGAACCCCTCGCGGCCGACGGCGTTGAACGTCGGTTCGTCGGTGAACTTCCGGTCGCCCGCGTATTCGGTGCGGATCAACGTGGGCGAGAGGATCTCGAAGCGCGCGTCCCCCGATGACAAGGTCGGGATTCGAGGGCCGTGCGCACCACCGGCTGACGCCGAGTCAGCGCCTGTCAATGTCATGGCGGCAGCCACGGCGAGGGCAACGGCGACGCTTGCCCGCTGCCGTAAGGATCTCAGCCGTCGCCTCTTCGGACGAGTCGTCATGCGCAACATCCGTTCTGCTTGCTGCGGGGAACCGTTCCCCGTATGCCGGTTGAGACACGGAGTCGGGCTTCCCTCTGGCGGGCAATCTTCGGACTGCGGCCTTCTCCGGGAGCGCGGCGTACAGGATGAAACCCGCCTCGGACCCCGCCCACAGAGATCAGCACCTGGCATCAGAGCATGTGCACTCTCCCGGTGTCCATATGGCCGACCACGGAGTTCCCGGCCGCGAAATCACGCTACGACCTTCATCGCACCGTGCCGTACGAGCAGGACGGAGCAGGACGCCGTCCGCTCAGCGCCTCGGGCTCAAGCCCGGGATGACCGCGCGTCTTGAGGCCGAGGGCGAGAGCGGCCCGGGGACCGCGAGGCACCGCGGGGTGACCGGCGTCGGGGTGACGCCGAGGCCCCAAGTGGAGCCCACGAGTGGTGGACGTCTCCCCGCCGACCGAGGCTGGCGTACGCAGTGCCCGCCCCGGCCACGCGGTGGCGGGCCGAGCCACGCGACGTCGTCCCGGTCGAGAGTGCCGGGGTCGTCAGAGAGCGGGATCACATGACGGAACAGGGCATCGGTTCGGGCTGCCTGCCGTCCGCTCGCGGGAGCGGCAGGACCGTACGAAAGTGGGCGCTCCACCGGTACGCACGACGGCGGCCCCGGCGCGCGCGCACCACGACGGCGATCGCCGCGGCCTCTCTGGCCTTCCTGGGCGCGGCCGGCACGGCACCGAGCGGTGCCGTGCCGGCACTCGGCGCCGGCCCCCGGCCGGGGCCTGCGGCACGGTTCGTGCCCGGCCCGTGCCCACGGACGCCCGAGCCGGTCCCCGGGCGATGCGGTGTTCTGTCGGTGCCCGAGAACCGCGCCCACCGGGGAGGGCGGACCATCCGGCTGACGGTTGCCGTCATTCCGGCCGCGTCGGCGACACCGGCGAAGGACCCGGTGGTGTTCATGACCGGGGGTCCCGGAGGCGACGCGATCGAGGAGATTCCCTTCCTGATCGGCGCCGGTGTGAACCGGGACCGCGACCTCGTCGTCATGGCCCAGCGCGGAACGCTGCATGCGCGGCCGAACCTCGCCTGCCCGGAGATCGACCGGTTCTACGCGGATGCCGTGGGGCTGCGCTACGACGCGCCGTCGACCGGACGCCTCCTGGTGCGCGCGACGAAGGAGTGCAGAGACCGTCTGGCGGCCGACGGAGTCGAGCTGGGTGCCTACAACACCACTGAGAACGCCGCCGACTTCGCCGATCTGCGTACAGCGCTGGGCATCCGCCGGTGGGACGTCTACGGGTACTCCTACGGCACCGACCTGGCCCTCACCTTCCTTCGGCGTCACCCCCAGGGGATTCGTTCGGTGGCGATCGACTCCGTCGTACCTCCGCAGATCGTGAGTCTGCCGTGGACCTGGGACAGCGCCCGGGAAGGAATCGGCGCGATCTTCGCGGCGTGCGCGGCCCAGCCGCGCTGCAAGGGCCGTTACCCCGATCTCCCGCGCACGCTGACCCAGCAGGTACGGCGGCTGGAGGCGCACCCCCTGGCGGTGACAGCGCCGCCGCCGGGCGGCGGAGACCCGGTGAAGGTCGTCCTCGACGGGGGCGCGCTGGTGAACCTGCTGGTCGCCAACGCCGTCCCGGCCGTCGACGTCCCCGCGGCCCTCGACGAACTCGCCCACGGACACCCCGATCGTTTCGCGCAGGCCCGCGCCGCCGGCGCGAATCCCGTCATCGGCGAGTTCGCGCACGGTCTGACGCAGTCGGTGGCGTGCAGCGAGTGGGTACCGGGATATTCGCCGTCCGACCTGCTGAAGGCGGGGCGCAGGGCGTTCCCCGGGTGGCCCGACCCGGTCCTGGCACAGGCACCCCAGCTGCCCTTCGAGCACGACGTGTGCCGCGTCTGGGATGTCCCGGACCGCACCCCCGTCCAGAGGATCGCGACCGTCAGCAACGTGCCGACGCTCATCCTCTCCGGGACGTTCGACGCGAAGACCGGAGCCCGCTGGGGGCCCTACACGGGCCGTACCCTGCCCCGCTCGACCGCCGTGCGGATTCCCGGCATCGGCCACTGGGTGGTCCCCCAGTCGCCCTGCGCGGCAAGCGTCCTGACCTCTTTCCTCATCCGTCCGGCCTCGCCCGACACCGCCTGCGTGGCGGGACTCGCGCCCAAGCCGTTCACCATCACCCCCGATCCGGAGAACTCATGATGTCCATCCACCCGCCCCACCCCCGACGCGGCCTGCGACGGTTCCCGGGCGCACTGGCCGGAGCGACGGCCGGAGTCCTCGCCGTCGGTCTCGCCGTGACACCCGCGCGGGCCGAGGGTGCCGCCGCAGCGCCGCTGGGCTCGGTCGCCCGGACGGTCGGCGACGCCCGCTTCGTGCCGGGCGCCTGCCCGCGGACGGCGGACCCGGTCCCCGCTCTCGAAGGGGCCCGCTGCGGGACGCTCACCGTGCCCGAGAACCGTTCACGCCACAAGGGACGGAAGATCACCCTCGGAGTCGCGATCGTATCGGCGGCCACGAGCAGACCGGCGCGCGATCCGATCGTGTGGTTCGCCGGCGGCCCCGGCGACGACGCGGTCTCCGAGGCCCAGCTGGCGATCGACGGAGGCCTGAACCGCGACCGGGACGTGATCTTCATGTCCCAGCGCGGGACCTACTCGGCCGACCCGGTGCTCACCTGTCCCAACGTCGACGAGTTCAACGCACGCGCCGTCGGCCTCGTCTACGGTGCGCCGTCCACCGGTCGCCTGCACGTCGCGGCGACGCGGGCCTGCCGGGAGCGGTCGGCGAGCCGCGGCGACATCAGCGCGTACGACAGCATCGAGAGCGCCACCGACTACGCCGACCTGCGCGTCGCGCTGGGCATCAAGCAGTGGAACGTGTTCGGCATCTCCTACGGCACCGACCTGGCTCTCCAGTACATGCGTGACCATCCCAAGGGCATCCGGTCGGTCGGCATCGACGGCGTCCTGCCGCCGTCCCTGGCAGGCGGGGCCGTGACCTGGAGCGCCGCGCGGCAGGGCTTCGACGGCCTGTTCGAGGCCTGCGCCGAGCAGCCCGCCTGCAACAACCGCTATCCGAACCTGTCGGACACCTTCGAACGCCTCGTCCGCCGGCTCGAAGCCCGACCGCTCACCACCACCGTCACCGTGCCGGGTCAACCGGCCCCGGTGAAGGTCGTACTGGACGGCGGAGTCCTGGTGAACTGGCTGACCTCCGCCACCCACGTGGCGGCCGGAGTGCCCCGGTCCATCGACGAGCTGGCCCACGGCAACCCGCAGCGCATCGCCGAGCAGTGGGCGGGAGGCAAGCTCAGCCCCCAGGCCATGGGCAGGATCGCGCACGGGCTCGCCTACGGCGTGTTCTGCCGCGAATGGACACCGTTCGAGAGCGAGGCCGATGTGATCCGGGGCGGCCGGCGCGCGTTCCCCACGTTCCCCCGCTCGGTGCTCGCCAACGCCCCCCAACTCCCCTTCCTCCACGCGGACTGCCGCGCCTGGGACGTCCCGGCGGCACCGCGCTCGGTGCGCGAGGTGACGCGGAGCGACATCCCGACCCTCGTCATGTCAGGCGGGTTCGACGCCCAGACCGCGCCGAGCAACGGTGCTTACGTGGCTCGTACGTTGAGCCGGTCCACCACGATCACGGTCCCGTACGTCGCCCATGTCGCCTTCGCCGAGTCGCCGTGTGCCCAGGCGATCACCACCTCGTTCTTCAACCGCCCGACCGCGCCGAACACGGGATGCCTGGCAGGTCTGCGGCCGCCCGAGTTCGACACCGGATCGTAGGAGTGGGATCAGGGGCGGTTCAGACCCCACGTCTGCAGGGCGTAAGGCCGCCCCTTCTCCTCACCTGTGATCAGCGGCACGTCGAGCAGTCCGAATCCCGCCTTGGTGGCCACGCCGACGCTGGCGGCGTTCTCGGCCTCCAGCTCCAGGATCACCTGGCTCGCTCCCAGCTGCTCGAAGGCATAGTTGGCCATCACCCGGACCGCCCGCGCGGCGAGCCCCTGGCCGCGGTGCGCCGGGCCGACCGCATAGCCGAGCTCCGTGCCCTCAGGGGCGCGCCGCAGCATGACCTCTCCGAGCGGTGCGCCGCCGTCGACAGTGATGGCGAGGAGCATGACCGTGCCCTGCGCCCGCAACTGCCGGTCCCGCTCCAGGCGTGCGCGGGCGGCCGCCTCGTCGAACGGTGAGACGAGCGGTGTCCAGTACGCGATGTCGGGGTGGTCGAACAGATCCGGCATCGCCGTCAGGTCCGCCTCGGTCCAGTCTCGGAGGACGAGCCCCTCCCCCGAGAGCTCGATCCGCTCGGGAAAGGACGACATGCTGCTGTTCATGGTGCGGACCTCTCTGGCCTGTTCAGGACCAGGCAGGATACCTGGGCCGATTGCTCCACCCGGTCAGACCGCGTCCAAGTCCCTCAGCAACTGCGGCCATGTGGCGGCGAATCCGGGGTGGAGGGGAAGCGAGTCGGTCTCGGCAGAGGTGCACCACCGGTAGGCGACGCCCTCGCCGTCGCCACGGTGCGGGGAGAACGGCTCCATGACGTCCATGACGAGGGTGTGGTAGGCCCAACCGCCGTGGTCGTCCACGACAGTGCGGACGTGACGCAGTGCCGGAACGACGCCGAGTTCCTCCGCGAACTCCCGCCGGGCGCCGTCCCACGGGCTTTCACCGGCTTTCAACGCTCCGCCCGGAATGCTCCAGGTGCGGCGATGATGGACTCTCCAGGAGCGGCGCTGGAGCAGGAACCGGCCGTCCTGGCGCAGGAGCAGCCCCGCGGCACCGTGCGGGCCCCAATGGCGGCATCCGCGCCGGTCCCTGACGTACCCGCGGCTGGTGTCGGCCATGTTGCCTCCCGTGCGTGGTGCCGGCCTGGGCCGGGTGGGCTGAACAAGCTTCGGAACGAGTGCCATCCTGCTGTGCAACGCGTCCGCAGTGCAGAGAAATGAGCCCTGACGCTCGCGGAGTCGCCCTGCGAAGCTCCAGTCGGCAACCAAAGGTCCCCGTGTTCGAAGCCGACCTGTATTCTCCTGGCTCGACAACCGCTGTGGATCCAGGGCCAAGGGCCGTCATGCACAAGCGAGGAGAACACGTTGTTACCCGAGTCAGCTCGAGGGCCGGCGCCCATCGACACCAGCAAGCCGCACCCTGCCCGCATGTACGACTACTACCTGGGCGGCAAGGACCACTACCCGGTGGACGCCGAGGCGGCTGAGCAGGTACTCGGCCACACCCCGAACGCCCGCACCATCGCCCGCGCCAACCGGCTGTTCATGCACCGGACCGTGCGCGTGCTGGCCCGCGATCACGGAGTGCGGCAGTTCCTCGACATCGGCACCGGCGTGCCGACCGAGCCCAACCTGCACCAGATCGCGCAGGCGCAGGCCCCGGAGTGCCGGGTGGTCTACGCCGACAACGATCCGATCGTGCTGGCTCACGCGCGGGCACTGCTGCAAGGTACCCCCGAGGGCCGGGTGGCCTACGTGCAGGCGGACGTGCGAGAACCGAAGGCCATCCTCGAGTCCGACGAGACCCGGACGACGTTCGACTTCGACCAGCCGATCGCGCTGAGCCTGTGTGCCCTGATGCATTTCGTGCCCGACGAGCACGGCGCGTACGAGATAGTGCGGGAACTCGTCGACGCGCTCCCGTCCGGCAGCTTCCTGACGCTCAGCCACGGCACCACCGACTTCGACCCGGTGGGCATGGCCCGTACCCAGGACGTGTACGTCCGTGCCCGCATCCCGATCCAGCTGCGGTCCAGGACTCGAATCGCCCGCTTCTTCGACGGGTTGGACCTGCTGCCGCCGGGGCTGGCCGTAACGCATCGCTGGCACCCGGAGCCGGACCAGCCGCTGGCCGACATCACCGACGCCGAGGCCGGCTGCTACGGCGGAGTGGCCCGCAAACCGTGACCGATCAGTCCCGCCCGTCGGTCCGTCCGGGCAGGCGGGCGGGTTCCTGATCGACCGGGCCGCGGCCGACACGGCGCGACCTCGGTCGAGGTCCGCCTGCCACAGGTCCGGACCGAACACCTCGTACTGGATGTCGTGCGGTGCGACAACATGCTGGAGCAGCATGCTCCGCAGCGGTCGCATGAACGCCGACGGCCCGCACATGTGGAACGGCGTGGAACGGCGCGGGTGCCGGGTGGCACCGCCGAGCCCTCGCTCCGGGCCGTACGGACTGCCGTGACCGGGACCGATGCTGAAAAGACGAGAAGCGGCCCAGCGAGCCATGCCGTCCGCACCGGTGGCCGGGGCCGGAGTCGGCATTGCCTGACTCTCATGAGGGGCGACGGCTCGACGGCAATCTCACGAGGGGCATCGGGACCCGGCCGCCTCGGCGCGGGCCGGGCCGAGGCCCCACCAACGCGCCTCTGCGGTTGACGACCGGGGTGCCCCCGGCGACCGTAGGGAGGTGGAGCCCCTGCGTCGGCGGCGGGTCACCCGCGTCGGCGTCGGCCGCCGGCAGTGGCGTCGGAGCCGT
Source organism: Streptomyces sp. NPDC002742 (assembly GCF_042888885.1). NCBI lineage: Bacteria > Bacillati > Actinomycetota > Actinomycetes > Kitasatosporales > Streptomycetaceae > Streptomyces > Streptomyces sp. NPDC002742. The sequence continues at coordinate 580,955 of NZ_JBIAQF010000001.1, read as the reverse complement.
TGCGGGACACCGTGAACCGGGTGGGCGGTATCCCCGACCGCACGACACGACCTCCCGCGCGAGCGCAAAGGACCCCAGCCATGACCGAGGCCCGACCCGACCGCTCCGGAACAGACCGGCAGGACCCGTCGTCCGCGACCGGCCCACTGGCGTATCCGCCCCATCGCCTGGACGGCCGCCTCGGTGACCTGCCCGGTCCGGTACCCGATCTGCGGCGGACCGGTATCTCCCCGGACCACTGGTATCCGGTGGCGACCTCCCGGAGCGTACGGCGCAACCGGACGTTCGCGGCCGTGTTCGCCGGCGAGCGGATCGCGCTGTACCGGGGGCGCAGCGGCACGGTCCACGCGTTGGAGGACCGCTGCGCGCACCGTCAGGTACCACTGAGCATGGGTGTGGTGGAGGGCGACATTCTGCGCTGCTGCTACCACGCCTGGGCCTACCGCGGCGACGGCCGCATCTCGCAGATCCCCTACCTGCCCAAGGGCTGCGTGCGCCCGCCGCGCGGGGTACGTTCCTACCCGGTCCGAGAAGCCTACGGTCTGGTGTTCGTGTTTCCCGGAGACCCGGCTCTGGCCGCGACGGCGCCGTTCCCGTTGCTGCCCGAATACCATTCGGCCGCCCATCGCACCATGACGTTCTCCCGGACGGTGCGGTGCCACTACTCCTTCATGCACGAGAACCTGCTCGACATGAACCACCAGTTCCTGCACCGAAGCGTGCTCGGCAGGATCCGGCCCGAGCTGCTCGGTTACGAGACGGGCCCGCGTCACGTCGAGGCCCGGTACCTCTTCGTCCCCGCCGGAGGGCGCAAGGACCGGGGCGCGGGCCTGCTGTCCGCGGAGGGGATCGGCGGGCGGGACAGGCCCGACGTCATCACCATCCGCACCGAGTATCCGTACCAGACCCTGCGGGACGTCCCGGAAGGCACCGACCTCCCGGTGTTCTCCCTCTGGGCCGCATACGTACCGGAGGACGCGGAGCAGCGCGTCAACCACGCCTACGGTCTGCTGACGATCGCGAAACCGCCGGTTCCCGGGGCGCTGCACCTCGCCTGGCCGCTCATCCGCCGCTTCACCGAGCGGGTCTTCACCCAGGACCGCACGGCGGTCGAGGCCGAACAGCGCGCCTGGGACGAACAGGGCGAGGACCGCAACCACGAGGTGTTCCCGCTCATCCTGGACCTCCGCGACGTGCTGCGTGGCAATGGCGTGCCGCTGAGCCCGGAGCGGGCATCCGGATGCGCGCCCTGCGGGTTCACCGCCCCGCCGCAACACGTCGGTGTCACGGACCACGCCGGGCCGATGCGGTCCGCCGGCCCGTCCACGGAAGGTGTCATCAGGTCCGAGTAGGCCCGTCGGCCTTTCGCCCGAGCAGTCCCGCCGGACGGCCCGCCGGCCCGTCGTCCGAGCCGTCCCAGCGCCCTCGTCCGAGCCGTCCCAGCGCCCTGTCGAAGGGCGGCCGGGGGAAGACGCGTCAGTCCGCCGTGCCGACTCGCGTCGCCGGTTCGACCGCGGGCGATGCCTGCACGATCACTTCGGAGCGTCGGTGCCCCCGTTCCATGAGGCCGCCCGTGAAGGCGAGGCCGAGACCGGCCAGGGCGAGAGCCGCGCCGACCAGGTCGGGGGAGGCCCAGCCCCAGCCCGCCGAGATGACCAGGCCGCCGAGCCAGGCTCCACCGGCGTTGGCCAGGTTGAAGGCGGAGTGGTTGGAGGCCGCCGCCATCGTCGGGGCGTTCTTCGCCTTGGCCATGAGGAGCATCTGGACCGGCGTGGTGATGAGGGATCCCATCGCACCGATGAACGTGATCGTGACCAGGGCGGGCACGGTGCTGTGGACGGTGAAGTAGAAGGTCGTGAGCGCCGCGGCGAGCAGGACGAGCCCCCAGTACATCGTCGGGCGCAGTGCGCGGTCCGTGAGCGGTCCGGCGAGCAGGGTTCCGAGCGTCATGCCTACGCCGTAGAGCGCGAGGACCCAGGTGGTCGAGGTGTCGGCGATTCCGGTCAGGTGCGTGAGCATGGGCACGAGATAGCTGTAGACGGCGAAGAATCCGCCGAACCCGATGACGGCCGTGGCCAGGCCTATGGCGACCTGCTTGTTGCCCATGGCCCGCAGTTCGTGCCGGATGCCTGACTGCTGCCCGCGAGGCTGGTGCGGGACGAAGGCTGCCACTCCGGCCAGGGCGACGAGGCCGAGGACAGCGACGGCGCCGTAGGCGGACCGCCAGCCCAGCTGCTGCCCGAGGGCCGTGCAGGCCGGAACACCGACGATGTTGGCGATGGTGAGACCGAGGAACATCTTCGATACGGCACGTGCCGCTCTCTCCGGGGCGACCAGTCGTGAGGCGACGACGGCGCCCACGCCGAACAGGGCGCCGTGCGGCAGACCTGCCAGGAAGCGTGCTGCGAAGAGCGTGCCGAAGTCGGGGGCGAACGCGGACGCTATGTTGCCGACCACGAACAGCCCGGTCAGGAGCAGCAGGAGGCGCTTGTGCGGGACACGCGCACCGATGCCTGTCAGCAACGGCGCGCCGACGACGACACCGAGCGCGTAGGCGGATACGACGTTGCCGGCGTGCGGCACGGACACGCCGATCCCGTGCGCGATCTGGGGCAGCAGCCCCATCGTGGCGAACTCCGTCGTGCCGATACCGAACGCGACGACCGCCAGGGCCAGCAGAGCCAAGGGCATGGTGCGGGAAAACCTTTCGAAGACAGCGGGCCAGGGGCAGGGAACGGACAGGACCGAGATCGTTGGCGGTTCTCGTGTCCGGTCGTGCCGAGCACCCTCTCCCGGAGCACCCCCGGGACAGGGCGCGCCCATGGCGAGTGCAGCAATGCCGAAGGGTCGTACATTCCAAGATCGACCCGCGGCTTGCTCGCTGCATCGGGCGGACCCTCCCCCAGGCTGTGGCGGTCGGCCCCGGCCGGTGAGAAGGATAGCCGCTGTGGCTACGCCACCGTCCTCGGCGGGTGCGACGCTTCGCTGGACGAAGGCGACCCGCTCTCCTACCCACGCCGTGAAAGTTCGCCCCCGCGCGCGCCTCGTTCAGACCCGAGGGCGCCCTCGTTCAGGACTCGCCCCGCCCGCCGTGCCAGCGGACTGCGGCGCCGCCGGCGAAGTCGCCGGCGTGCGCGAATCCCCCCAGTACCACCAGGTCACCGTCCTTCACCCGACCCGAGCGGATCGCGTGGTCCAGGGTGACCGGGATCGCCGCTCCGAAGAGGTTCCCGTACTGGTCGAAAGTGTTCAGGTGCCGCTCGGCGGGCAGTTGCAGCGCCTCCCGCCAGTTCCGCAGGAAGGTGCGGTTCGGCTGGTTGGTGACGAGGACGTCGATGTCGCCGGTCGCCACGCCGAGCCGTCGGCAGAGGTCCGTGATCACCTCGGGAACGAGGCGGTTGCCGCGTGCCAGGACCTTGGCGACGCTGGCGTCGGTGAATCCGATCCGCAACTGTGACGTCCCCGGCTCCCAGTACTTGCGCCCGTCGTCGAGGGCCACGGTCATGTCCCCGGCGTAGTCGCCGATGTGCCGGGTCTCGACGTCGAGCACCGGGGCGCCGGCGGATGTCGTCACCCATCCCACGCCGCAGCCGTCACCCGGGATCGCGGCCTGCGCGAGCCTTCGCACCTCGGACTGGGTGAAACACTGCCCCGCGGCGCTCTGCGCGTTGCAGATCAGGGCGGTCTTCGCGTCGGTGGTACTGAGGATCTGCCGGGCCAGCTTCAACATGTACACGAAGGAAGCGCAGCCGGCGTTGGCCACATCGATGAGCCACTCCGGGTTCAGCCCCAGTCGGCGTGCCACCTCGGTGCCGGCGCCGACGAACGGCAGGTCCGGGAGCTGGCTGTGCACCAGAAGCACGTCGACGCCCCGGATCGCGTCCCTGCCGTGCCGTTCGATCAGGGGCTGCACCGCGCGCTCGACCATGTCCGCGTTGGTCTCGTCGGCGGCCACGTGGTGCCGTGCCGGGGGGACCTTGAACATGGGGTGGCCGCGGAGCTTGTCCTCCGCTCCGGGGTAGTCGGTGTAGAACTCCGCGGGAACCGGTTCGCCGGGAAGGTAGCTCGCGACGTCGGTGAGGCTGACCGTGGTCACTGTGCCACCGCCCTCGTCGGAGCCACGCTGACCGGAAGTCCGTTGCGGTGGCGGTGTTCCAGGATCGCCTTGAGGTTGTTCATCTCCACGGTGTGCCCCGCGTAGAAGAGGTCCCAGTAGTCGCCCACCCAGGGCCGGTCCGGGCGGGGAGCCAGGCCGGGGTGCGGGTTGTTGTCGTAATAGGGATGGCGGCAGTTGGTCCAGGTGATCACCGAGCCCGGCTTGTCGAGCACCCGGCGGGCCGGTACGACGCGCATCAGGTAGATCATCCACAGCTTGTCGCCCTGGTCCCAGGAGCAGTGGTAGTCCACGGTCATCGCCTCGGGGTTGGCGACCACCTCGCAGTAGATCGTGGTGTCGTCCTCTAGCCGGTCGTGGCCGACCCACAGCCCGGGTGTTCCGGAGGGGGTGAAGTCCCGCAGGCTGCAGGTCCACTCCTCCAGGTGGTGGCCTTGGCGCAGGTAGTCGTAGGCCAGTTCCGGGGGGCAGTCGACGTACTCGTGGATGGTGCAGTACTGCCCGTAGACCTGGTGATGGGGGTAGACGGCGTGGGTGAGCTCCATGCAGTGGGCGGTCAGCTCGTCCCTGCCGGGGTTCTCGATCCTCATCAGGCCGGGGATGTCAGCCAACGTGGACGACTCGTCGCTCATCTGAATTCTCCTTGCTGTCGGCGTTTCGGGGGCTGCCGGTGGCTTCGGTGAAAGGCTGGAAGGGGACGAACGGAGGGACCTCCTGTGGATCGCAGTCCAGCGCGACGAATGCCGGGCCGATGCCCGTGTTGCCTCGCAGCAGCGCGTCGCGCAACTGCGTCGCGTTCTCCGCACCGGTGACGTCGAGGGACGGGAAGGCGGCGGCCACCCCGGCGGCGATGTCCGTCCGGCCGAACAGGTCGTCGACGCGGACGCCGCCCTGGAGGAACTCCTCGCGCATCGCGCACATGGCGTGGGCGTTGTTGTTGAAGATGACGAAGGTCACGGGTGCGGCGTACTCCACGGCGGTGTGCACTTCCATCCCGTGCATGAAGAAGGAACCGTCACCGGCGAGTACGTAGGTCCGTCGCCCGGTGGCGAGGGCGGCGCCGATGCCGGCACCGAAGGTGTAGCCCATGCCCCCCATACCGAGCGCCACCACGAAACGGCCGTGGCGGGGTGCCGGGAGGAGATGGATCGCGGCGGCGCCCGCGTTGCCGGCGTCCACGAAGACGTGCGCGTCCTGAGGGAGCGCCGCCGCCACCGCGGCGACGGCCTGGGGGTAGGGGACGGTTCGCTCCCGGGCGGTCGAGGAGGCCGGGCCCGCCATGACGGTGGGAAGGGGACCGGCATGCTCGGGGCAGTCGTGCGGGCGTTTCGGAAGCCGAGCGGTCACCGCGCGCAGCGCGTCCCGCAGGTGCCCGCCCAGCGCCGCGGCGGACACGAAGGGCCGTTCGGGGTCCAGGCATACGACCTCGGTGGCGGCCAGCGCCCGCTCGAGGCCGCCGCGCGCCAGGAGCGGCAACCGGGTGCCGACGAGCAGGCATACGTCGGCCCGCCGCAGACAGTCCTCGACGTTGGCGTGGCCCATCACCCCGGCCACGCCCGCGAACCGGGGATCGCGGTTGTCGAACACGTCCTTGGCGTCCGGGGTGACCGCAACCCATGCCCCGAGGTTCCGGGCCAGTTCGGCGAGCTCCGTCCGCGCGTCCGCGGCGGCGACGCCCTCGCCGGCGATGACGAGGATCCTGTCCGCCCGACGAAGGATGTCCGACACGTTTGCGAGAGCGGCGCCGTCGAGCCGTGCCGTCGATTCCGCCGAAGCTGGTATCGACGGTTCCGCCCACTCCGGTTTCGGCGACTCGTGTGCGGGCGCCGGTATCGGCCCGCCCGGTGCCGATGTCCGCCCATCCGGTGCCGATGCCGGCCCATCCGATGCCGGTGCCGGTGGCGACGTCGGCTCGCCCGGTGCCGGGGCGCGGCCGGGCAGCCGGATCCGTGCCTGCTGTACGTCCTTGGGGAGCAACAGCACCGCCGGCCCGCGCGGATCGGCCTGTGCCGCCGCCAGCGCCCGCGGCAGCAGCTCCATGAGCGAGTCCGCGTCCTCGACCCGGGCGCAGAACCTGGAGATCGGCCCGAAGACCTCCCGGGCGTCGAAGGAATCCCCCTTGCCGCTGGTGTCCTGGAACGCTCCCCTGCCGTCCTGGCCGGTCGGCGGCTGGCCGACCAGGGCCAGCACGGGCACCCGGGAGGCGTACGCCTCCGCCAGTCCCGGCACCAGGTTCATCGCACCGCCGCCCGAGGTGGCGGCGACGACGCCGAGACGCCCGGTGGTCCGGGCGTAGCCGTCGGCCATCGTGACGGCCGAGAACTCGTGTTTGGCGACGACGCCGCGGACGGTGCCGCCACGGTGAACGGCGTCATAGAGGTCCTCGATGTTCGCGCCGCCGACGCCGAACACGTGGGTGACACCGGCCCTGGCGAGTTCGCCGGCCACATGGTCGACCAGGCGTACCGTCCCTGCCTCGGGTTCGTCCGAGGTAGTGGTCATGCGTGGCTCCTGTGCGTCTCGTGGCGCCGGTCGACGAGGCCGGACGGCGTGATGACCTGAAAGCGGTGCCGGTACTCCTTCGGGGTGAGTCCCAGGGTTCGTCCGAAGGAACGGAAGAAGGTCTCGGGAGCGCCGAAACCGCAGCGGCCCGCTATTTGACCGATCGACAGATCAGTGGTCTCCAGCAGCTCCCGCGCGCGGGCGATCCGCGTGCGTTGGACGTACTGGCCTGGGGTCGTGCCCACCTCTCGCCTGAAGACCCGGGCGAAATTGCGCAGGCTCATGTTCGCGCGCTGGGCCATCTCGGCCACGGGTAACGGGTTGTGCAGGTTCTCCAGAATCCACTCCTGCGCGGTCCGGATCGGCGGATCGTCGGCCAGCTGGGCGTCGAGCATCGCGCTGAACTGGGACTGCCCTCCGTGCCGCTTGAGGAAGAGCACCAGAAACCGTGCCGTCTCCAGCGCGAGTGCCGCACCGTGATCGGCCTCCACCAGGGCCAGCGCCATGTCGATACCGGTCGACACGCCCGCCGAGGTCACGAAGGGGCCGTCCCAGACGAAGATCGGCTCGGCGTCCACCGTCACGGCCGGATAGCGGCAGGCCATCGCCTCGGTGTACGCCCAGTGCGTGGTGGCACGTCTGCCGTCCAGAAGGCCCGCCTCGGCCAGCAGAAAAGATCCGCCGCACACGGAGGCGACCCTGCGGGACCGGGCCGCCGCCGCGCCGATCCACGACACCAGCGCCCGGTCCCGAAGCGCCTCTCCGACACTCCATCCACCTGGCACGAGAAGGGTGTCGACGGGGCCGTTCCCCGCCTCCAGCGGCAAGGCCCCGACGCACACTCCTGAACTCGTACGCACCAGTGGCGCGTCGGCGGAGACCAGGTCGATCCGATAGGGGGTGGCCGCCGGGGCAAGGAGCCGGTTGGCGACATCGAACACTTCAATCGGTCCGGTGATGTCCAGCGCCATGGCGCCCGCGTACACCACCACAACAACACGTCGCTCTGCCACGGTCACAGCCTGTATCGATCATCACACCGACCGCAATGACAGATTACTGACGCATCCGGCCAACGGGCCTTCGCCGTATGGGCGGGAGAGCCCGCTGGCCAGGCCGTTTGCTCGCGCGAGCCGACCGCGGTGGGTGAGACAACTCACAGGCCGCCGGCTCGTCAGGCCTCGCGGGCGCCGGGCAGCTCCGTGTCGTACTGCACGTTCCTCTGCCCCGCCCCGCTGCGGCTGGGTCCGGCGCTGCCGCTGTGGCGGCTGACGCTGCTCACGTTGTCGCACGGCCGGAGCGTGCTGACGCGACCGGCCCGCCCGCCTCCAACCTGGCCGGGGCCACCGGCAGTGCCGCGGTCTGCGCGTTCCTGAGCGACACCGGCGGCACCGGTCAGAGGACCGTCGCTGCCGATCCGCAAAGGAAGTTGGGCACCGGCGCCGGCGTCAGCAACCTCACCCAGACCCGCGGCACCGTCGGAACCAGCCTCACCTCCGTGGACCTGGCCGGACTCACCCGTATCGAGCCGGCCTTCGCCGCGCTCCTCGCAGCCGGGGCGGGCGGACTCGTGCCGGCCCTCGGTCCGGCGGAACGGCGCCACACGTTCGCCATCGCCACCGTCCGCGGCGCGACACGGCGTCAGTTGCGCGGCATGGTCCTCACCACTGCCTGCTCCTCGACGGCGAAGTCGCCCTGCGACCAAAGGAGTTCGAGCTGCCGGTCGTGCCGGCCCAGCACGTGGGAGAGGCCGTGTCCCGCGAGACGCTCAAGTCCGAGGTCTGGGACGAGAACTGGTTCGGCTCCACGAAGACCCTCGACGTCACGATGGCGGGCCTGCGCCGTCGGCTCGCCGATGCCTCGGCCGGCACCGCGCTCCGGCTGCCGGGCATCACCACGCCGCGGAGCCACGGATCCCGGCTCGAACCCCATGCGGGGACCTGGACGAGGGACGGGCGGACGCAGGACGAAGGGATCTACTACGGCCGGTGTCCGGGACATTCACACCGCGGTCCGCCCGAGTGCGACACGGACACCGCGCACTGCGCACGTTGGGCGTCGTCGAGCATGTCGTCACTGTCGGCCGCGGCATTGGCCAGACCGGCACAGCACATGAGCAGCAGCAGGGCTCCGGCGGCGATGGGGAGCACGCGGCGGGGCGGGGGCGGCGCCAGCAGGGCCCGCACCCGCTGGGGAACGGCACCGCCGGTGGCGGCGAGCGCCCCGGTGGTCGTCGCGCGGGAGGTGGACGCGAGCGCCGCGCGTCCCACCGCCCGTGCCACCACACCGCGGTCGCCGACCACGGCCGCCGCGTCCTCGTCGGCCCAGCGTTCCAGGGCGAAGCCGCCGGCGTCGGCGAGTGGCCGCAACATCGGGTTGGCGGCGGCCGTGAGCTGCCACAGGGTCTGGAAGTGGTGGTGACGGTGGCGCAGATGGGCCCTTTCGTGTGCGAGCAGTGCCTCACGTTCGTCCGAGGCGAGGCACTGGAGCATTCCACGGGAGACGACGATCCGGCCGGGCGAACCGGGGAGGGCGAACGCCTGCGGCCTGTCGTCGTCGATGACGGACAACTCGTTCTCGTGGGGCATGCAGGCGCACTCGCGCCGCGCCCACAAGATGTGGCGAGTGCGCCGTATCAGCGCCAGCCCCAGGGAGACGACTTCACCCGTCAGGATGAGGGCGCTGACCACCGCGACGGTCAGGTGGACCGGGTCCTCGGCACGCAGCGCGGGTACGGACCAGCGTCCCTCGGCGGCCACCTGCGGGATCTGCGCGACCGCGGTGAACGCGAGCAGGGCCATCGATCCCATCCAGCCGACCGTTGTCACCAAGGCCGCGCAGGCCAGGGCCCAGACCGCGGGACGAGGAGCGAGCAGGTGGGCCACCCGTGGCGCGAGCACGGTCAGTACGGCTGTGACGACGAGCGGAACGTAGACGCTGATCAGCACCGGTTCACTTCCTGCCGTCTCCGGTGCCGGCACCGTGGTGACCCTCGTGGGCGGACAGCAGATCGTGCAGCAACTGCTCGTCCTGTTCGGACAGTTCGGAGACGAAGCGGCTCAGCACCGCCTCTCGGTCGGAGCCCTCTTCCAGCAGCGATCTCATGCGCTGTGCCGTGTGCGACGCCTCGTCGCGAACCGGACCGTAGGCGTATCCGCGGCCCTCTCGGTGCCGGACGAGCATGCCCTTGTCGTACAGCCGGGACAGGATCGTCAGGACCGTCGTGTAGGCCAGGCCGCCCGGTAGCCGCTGAAGCACCTGACGGGCGGTCAACGGACCCTCGGCCGACCAGAGCGCGGCGAGCACGGAACCCTCGAGTTCCCCGCGGGCGCGCCTGCCGGACGAGCCATTGACTCCCCCGCCCTTGAGGTCGTTCACCGTTCACCCTTCCGTCGCTGCGCCGTCAAGTAAGAATACCCGGCGACCTCCTACTAGATGTAGGAGGTATGCTCCCGTCCCAACCACGATCTACTACATCTTGTAGTTGTGCGGCCTCCCACTATGCAGAGGAAAGCCCATGGCCAAACGCGGACGAACACACCCGGCACCAGCGGTCACGGGTGTGCCGCCGACCTGGGTGGCGGCGGCACGCCCGGGCCGCGTCGCGGTCATCTCGGCGAGTGTGGGCGCCGGGCACGACGGTGCCGCCACCGAGCTCGAGCGCCGCCTCACGTCGGACGGACTCGTCGTCGACCGGTTCGACCTGCTGGACCTTCTGCCCGCTCGTCTCGGCCGGGCCGCCAGGGACGCCTACCACTTGATGCTCGTCCGTGCGCCCTGGCTCTACCAGAAGATCTACTCCAGCACCGAACGCGCGGGAGGCGGTGGCCGCGGCGCGCGCGCCCTGCTGAGGTCCGCCGAGAACCGCCTCCTGAAGGCCCTGCACCCGGACACCGGCGCCGTCGTCTCCACCTACCCGGGAGCGAGTCGCGTCCTGGGGAACCTTCGGCTCGACGGACGCCTGCGCATCCCCGTCCTCACCTACCTGACCGACTTCTCCGTGCACCCCCTGTGGGTGGCGGCCGGCGTGGACGTCCATCTCGCCGCCCACGCCATACCCGCCGCCCAGGCGCGGGCGGCGGGAGCACAGGACGTGCGGGTCTGCGGGCCCTTGGCCGATCCTCGGTTCCACCCCTGCGACGCGGAGCGGCGCGGCCTGGCGCGGACGAGGTTCGGACTGCCGGCCACGGCCCCGCTGGCTCTGCTGGTGGCCGGATCGTGGGGCGTCGGTCCCGTCCGGCAGGTCGCCCAGGAGCTGCGCGACTGCCGCGCCGTCGTCCCGGTCGTGGTGTGCGGCCGTAACGAAGCACTGGCCGCACAGTTGCGAGCCGACGGCATCGAGCACGTCCACGGCTGGGTCGACGACATGCCCGCCCTGATGCACGCGGCCGACGTCCTCGTCCAGAACGCGGGCGGCCTGACCACCCTTGAGGCGTTCTCCGCGGGGCTGCCCGTGGCCAGCCACGGCTGCATACCCGGCCATGGCCTGACCAACGCCGACGCCCTGGACGAGGCCGGCGTGGCGGTCTGGATACGCGACCCGGCCCAGCTCAAGAGCGTCCTCGACGACCTGGTCGACGGGCCGCTCGGCCTGCGTCAGCGCACGGAGGGGCTCGCGTTGTTCGCGGATTCCCCGGACCGTGGCCCGGCGGCGGAGATAGCCCGCGTTCTTTGCTCCGGGCAGCCGCCCGTCGTCGCGCCACCCGCCCCCCGGCGACGCACCCGGGCCCGACGGCTCACCGCCACGACCGCGGTGGCCTGCGCCGTGTGGGCGTGCGCCGTCGCCACCGGGGTCGCCACGAGCTTTGAGGGCACCACCCTGATGCACACACTGAGCCATGGTCTCGACCTGGACCTCGTCTCCGGCCACGGCCCGGAAGGGCACCGGCCATGACGAGACCGTTCAGCGGGACATCCCTGCTCACAGCCGCCGCGACAGCCTTGCCGGCCGTTCTGGCCACCGCCCACTGCGCTCCGGTCGTCTCCACCTTCGGTCCTTTGCGCAACCGCGTGATGCCACGCCTCGCGGGGAAGGGGCGCGCGGATCACGTCGCTCTCACCTTCGACGACGGACCGGACCCCAAGTCGACGCCGTCGTTCCTGCGACTCCTCGCCGTGCGGCGCGTGCGGGCCACCTTCTTCCTCCTCGGAAGCGAGGCACACCGCTCCCCGGAGCTGGTCCGCGAGATCGCCGCGGCAGGCCACGAGATCGGGGTTCACGGCTGGTTGCACCGCCCGTTGCTGCTGCGCGGCCCACGCGCGACCTACGCCGATCTCGCCCGCGCACGCGACACCGTCGCCGAGATCACGGGCAGGCGGCCCACGCTCTTCCGGCCCCCGTACGGCGTCATGTCGGGATCGGCCCATATGGCGGCCCGCCGACTCGGACTCACGCCCGTGCTGTGGACCTGCTGGGGCGAGGACTGGACCGCCAAGGCCACACCGGAGTCGGTCCACCGCACCGTGGTCACCGACCTGTACGGCGGAGGCACCATATTGCTCCACGACTCGGACTGCACCTCCGCACCCGGCGCCTGGCGGTCCGCCCTGGGCGCTCTGCCCCGCGTTCTCGACACCTGCGAGGAGCGAGGGTACGAGGTCGGTCCACTCCGCGACCACGGATCCCCCGGCCCCGGCCCGGACGACCGGTACGCGTCCGCGACGCGACACGAAGTCCTGTGACGCGGACGCACGAAGTCCCCGGATGAGGCCTGCGAAAGGTCACCTTGGTCCCCGGTAGGCGATGACCCCGTCGTCTCCTGTCCGAATGCCCGGGCCGGTCGGACCCCAGGCCCGGCCGGTCGGGTCCAAGCCCGGCGCCCCGGACCCGAGCCCGGCTCGTCGGCGGGGCACCGGGGTTGGGCGAAGAGCGCGTGGGAGTCCTGCGTCACGGGCCTGTCGAGCGCGACGTAGATCTTCGGTACCCGCGCGTCTTCGGCCAGCCGGCACCGGGTCCGACGGCGTGTTCCACTCGCGGTGAACCCGGTGCTCAGTGGCGCACGAGCGAAGTGCTACGAGGCTGTAAACCCGCTGGCACGCGGGGACTTTGCGGGCGCCCCGGACGGGATCGTGGGGAGCGGACCCCGCGACGGCCGGTGTCCGTCGCCTCGCCGCCGCGGCCACTGGAAACGGGCCACGGTGGCGTTCGGCGTCGCACGACGACTGGGCTTTCCGGGGACCGAGCCTACGATTGTGTCGACAGACAAGCCATACCATCTGTTGAGGCCCCGAGACACCGGGACGACGTACGGGAACAACTGGCGTGACCCTCGACGCCGATCGGGCCTCCTCGCGAGGCTGTGGAGGAACGAGCGGCACGTGCCCGCCGAGGCAGGCCAAGACGCGAAAGGCAGCGACGTGGTGCAGTGGCAGGGGACCAACTTCACCGTGGACGGCCACGAGCCGACCAGCGCCGAGGAGTACTACCAGATCGGCCTGCACTGCTGGAACACCGCGCAGCACCACGGTGCGGACGTCTACTTCCTGGAAGCCGCGGCGTCCACCGGGCACAGTGCCGCGATCGAGCTGCTGGGTCACATCGACTACGCGCAGGGACGGTATGCGAGCGCGGTACCGCGGCTGCGGCGCAGCAGCGGCTCGCCGCGAGCGGCCTACTACCTCGCCTCGCTCTACCACCAGGGTTGCCCCCAGGCGGGCATCGTGCAGTCGTTGGACGAGGCAGCCCGCTGGTATCACGCCTCGGCCGAACTGGGCGAACCCGAAGCGATGCTCGCCCTGGGCGACCTGTACCTGGAGCGGCTGCTGCCTCTCACCCGGGCCCCGGCAGAACATGCCCTGGAGCAATTCCTGGCGGCGGCCGCACGCAACCACCCCTACGGCCAGTACCGTGCGGCGGAGGTCTACCGCACCCTCTACCAGGACAGCGAACGAGCCGCTGTGATGTACCAGTCCTGTGTGGACAACCCGAGGACCGAGCGCCACTCACTGGGCTCGATGATGATGCTCCAGAGTCAGGCGCACCTGAGGGAGATAACCGCGGTCAGGACGGCCCGCCTGCAGCAGCAGCGGCGTGATGCCGTCAACCCGGCACAGCGCCGTGACGACTTCTACTGAAGCTCCCGTTTCCTGCTGAAGCTCCCGTTGGACGTTCTCCGACCGATCAACTGCACACCAGCACCCACGAGAAGACGGCGACCGCACGCACCAGGTGTTCCGTCTCCTCGGTCTGGGTCACCAGTGCGCCCGGTACGTGGGACGGTTCCCAGGAAGCCGGGTCCGCGGGTTCGTGCGGCTCCGCCGCCCACAGGCGACCGATCTCCTCGGTGCTGACCGCCAACCTGGCGCACGCGTCGGCCGTGCCACCGAGGACCTGGGCCAGCGGGCCCGCGCTGCCCCGGGCATCCCTCGGCAGTGCGTCGGCCGTGCTGGACAGGACGGCGGCGGTCTCGGCCAGACGCGATGCCCGCTCCAGCCAACTCGTTGCCGGGCGCCCGAGGGCGCCGCTCGTGCCGGGCGGTGGTTCCAAGTCCCGGCAGATCCGTGCGGCGACAGAACGTTCCTGGTCGGTGGGCTGCCATGTGCCCTGCTCCCGCAGATCGTCCGCCCGCCCCATGGCCTGCCGAGCCAGGGCAAGGGCCGCGGGCCAGTCGCCGAGCTCCCAGTCGGGCGTCGCCCGCAACTCCCTGACACGGTAGCCGAGTGTCAGGCGCACCCCGCTGGGGCGCGCCCGCGGAGGGTCGGCCTCGGCATGGGCCCGCAGTACGTGCCCGATCCCGGCCACCGACGCGGCGCTGCCGACTCCGATGCCGGCTCCGTGGGCACCGTCGGGCAGCGGACCCGCGTCCAACGCGTCGGCCCCCTGGACGCAGTGGCGCAGGGCGTCGGCCAGGACGACCTCGTCGACGAGGACCCCGGCCTCGAAGGCGGTCCGCCACAGCAGCAGGCCCACCGTGGTGTGTCTGGCGGCCCCCCACGGCCATTTCACCCGCGGACCGGGATCCGCGTAGAACCGCCGGGGTACCGGCGCGCCGAAGCCGCGATCGCACTCCTCGTGCCAGGCGACCAGCAGGCGTGCCTGGTGACAGGCCCGCTCCCACGCCCCGCAGCCGTAGGCGACCTGGTGCCCCGACTCCCACCCCTCCACGTCCACGTCCGCGCTCACAGCGCGAACCGTACCCGGCACCGATCGGCGCACGCTCCTCATGGATCCCTCGGCAGGGACTTCGTCACCGGAGTCCCTGCCGAGCCCATGGCGAGCCCATGCCGAGCCCTGCCGTTCCTCCGCCGAGGCGTGCGGCGGGGAATACGGGTTTCGAATTCCCTCGGCGCGAATGCGTGACGGCGACTTCCGGAAGGCGAGGCGAGCGACGTTCCGCGAATGGGCCGTCTAATCTGGATGACGCCTGCGCGATTCCCCGGTTCCGCCGAGGAAGAGCGCGGAATTTCGATGAGGGAGCCGGTCATGAGTGACGACATCTGGGGCTACCACCCGGCCTCCGGGCACATCGTGGGCACCGATCTGATCGGGTACAAGGTCGAGGCCACCGACGGCGCCATCGGGAAGGTCGACAAGCACGCGGACGACGTCGGCTCGTCGTTCCTCGTCGTCGACCTCGGCGTGTGGATCTTCGGCAGGCATGTCCTGCTGCCCGCCGGCACCGTGAAGAGGGTCGACCGGGCCGAGCGGAAGATCTACGTCGCGCTCACCCAGGAACAGGTCAGGGAGTCGCCCTCGTTCGACAGTGCCAAGCACGTCGGCGACGCCGACTACCACCAGCAGGTCGGCGGCTACTACCAGAGCCACCGCGCCTGACCTCCCGGCACCGGGCGGTCGGCGGGGCGACCCGACGGGCGGCCGGTGGGGCAACTTGACGGGCGGCCGGTGGGGCAACCGCGGACACTCCCGTCGGCCGCCCCTTCGCGTGTCCTGGACAGGGCCCGGTCCTTCGCTCAGGGCCGAGGCCGGCCGCCGCTCAGCCCTGGGCCAACTCCGCCACCGGCTGCCACTTCTCCCATGACGCCAGACGCTGCTCGTAGTCGGCCTTGGCGATACCCAGCGGCGCCGACCCGAAGAAACAGCGCAGGGGCGGCTCGTCGGCGTCCACGATCTCCAGCACCGCCGCGGCCGACGCTCGCGGGTCACCCGGGGTACCGACGCGCTTGCGCCGCTGTTCCTGTACTTCCTTGTGGAAGTCGGCGTACGCGGGCAACTGCTGGGATGTGCTCGACGAGGATCCGGCCCAGTCGGTGGCGAACCCGCCGGGCTCGATCAGGGTGACCTTGATACCGAAGGGCGCCACCTCCTGTGCCAACGCCTGGCTCATTCCTTCGAGCGCCCATTTCGAGGCGTGGTAGATGCCGACCAGCGGGAAAGCGCTGATACCTCCGATGGAGGAAACCTGCAGAATGTGGCCGCTGCCCTGTTCACGCAGGAACGGCAGTGCCGCCTGAGTGACCCACAGCGCCCCGAACAGGTTGGTCTCCAGCTGCGCGCGGGCCTCCGCCTCGGTGAGTTCCTCGACCATCCCGAAGTGGCCGTAGCCCGCGTTGTTGACGACAACGTCGAGCCGTCCGAACCGTTCGTGCGCCAGCCGTACGGCGGCGAAGTCGGCGTCGCGGTCCGTGACGTCGAGCTGCAGGGGCAGCAGCCGCTCTCCGTAGGTCTCGCGAAGATCCCCCAAGGTGGACAGGTCACGCGCCGTGGCGGCCACCGAGTCGCCTCG
This sequence comes from Streptomyces sp. NPDC002742, assembly GCF_042888885.1. Taxonomy (NCBI): domain Bacteria; kingdom Bacillati; phylum Actinomycetota; class Actinomycetes; order Kitasatosporales; family Streptomycetaceae; genus Streptomyces; species Streptomyces sp. NPDC002742. The sequence goes on along the minus strand of NZ_JBIAQF010000001.1, from coordinate 564,656 downwards.
TTCCAGTGCGGCGATCGCCCATTCACGCCCGAAGCCGCGCGAGGCGCCGGTGATGAACCAGATCTTCTGTGTCATGGAGTGCTCCTCATGAAACCCGTCGTCCACTCGGTCACCACGTCGCGGCGCGATGCCTCTTCCACCACCCAACACCTTCGAGTGGGCTCCAAGGCAACTCCGGGCTTCCCTGGCGCGGCCCGGCACCGGCTCCGGCCCCGGGACCGGCCCCAGCCTCCGCCCGCCGCCCAGAAGACCTCCGGGGGGCCGGTCCAAGGCGCACCGAAGGCGACTCCCGCCGGTATGGCCAGGCCGCCCGACGGGTTGTGGGCGGGCGCCGGTCACACCTGTACGAGTTGCGGTTCCGGTTGCTGCACCGGCGCCGCCTCCGGATTCCACTGCTTGGTGGTCCGTACGTAGCCGTACACCACCGTGGACATCGCCAGAAGAAGGCTCGGTCCGAACGCCCAGGGATGTCTGGCCATCTCCAACGGCAGGTAGCGGTACGACACCAGGAGTACGAGGAAAACAGTGGCACCGTAGCCGACCAGCCGGATTCCCGACCGGTCCCAGCCGCGGTCGAACGAGCGCATCGCCGCCTCGACCGTGAGCGCGAACACCACGCCGGCGACGAGATCCGCGCCGTAGTGGTAGCCGAAGCCCAGGGTTGCGGTGAGTGTGCCGACCAGCCAGAACATCCCCGCGAACCGCAGAGGCCGTGAGGCCTGTCGGGTATGGATGAAGAGCGTGGTGGCCCAGGCCGTGTGCAGACTGGGCATGCAGTTGCGAGGGGTGACCTGGTCGAACAGCATCTTGTGTGGGGCATGGATCGGTGGCGGCGTGTGCGGCCACAGGTTGGCCGCCGCCCACTGCCCGCCCTCGGCACCGTAGGCGAAGACCGGTCCGGCCACCGGGAAGATCATATAGATGACGGGCCCGAGCAAGCCGATGGCCAGAAAGGTGCGTACCAGATGGTGACCCGGGAATCGGCGCTCGACCGCCACGTTCCGCAGCTGGTACAGCGCGAAGACGGCCGCCGCCAGCGGAAGCTGACCGTAGACCAGATGGAGAGCGTGCATGCCTATCGGGCCGGTCGCCGCGACGATCCGGCCTGCCACCCATGACGGGTTGCCCAGCGCGTGATCGGCTGTCGCCACATACGCGTCGAGGACGGCCGGGCGGGTCTTCGACGTGATGAGCAGCCAGGTGTCGCCCGTCTTGTGGCCGGCCACCAGGAGCAGGCCCAGCCCGACACCCTTCAGCAGCAGGACACGTTCCTGGCCGGTGCGACGCGTGACGGCGATGAACGCATAGGCCAGAATCACCCACAGCGCGCCGTTGCCGAAGGTCAGTCTGGCATCGACCGCCCACCGCACCAGCAGGAAGACGACGTCGATACCGATCGCCACACCCACGGCGATGGCGCGTTGCCGCCAGGTGAGCACCACCATCATCAACGCCAGGCCGGCGTACAACAGCGGACCCGAGGCGGGGCCGAATACCACCTCGCGCGCCTGGTTGGTCATCGGCCCGGGCAGGCCGTAGTGGCGCGCGACGATCTCCATCGTGACGAGGAACGCGAAGGTCACGACACCCGCCGCGACCCAGAGCATCGCCAGCGGTTGACGTCGCGCAACCAACGCAATTCTATTGTTTATTCGCGAAAACACTCGCGATGCTATAGATATCAACTATTTGGCCGATTTGTTAGATGTTGGTCAAGTGGCTCACCCTTCGCGCTAGACGGCGTGTTCTTCTAGTGAAGGACGGACGATCAGGGCAATCGTCGTGAGTTCGATCATGCTATGAGCGTTACGGGCGGGTTTCAAGGGTCACAGGCGGTGCAAAGGTAAGCCGATCCTGTGATCAAGGATCTGCCGTGCGGCCCGAAAGCTGTCACTCTGGCGTAACCCGATCTTCAATGCTGAGGAGTTTACGTGGCGCGGACAGGCAGGAGCGGTACAGGAGGACCGTGGCTGGAGGTCCGATCATGACCGGATCTCCAGCCTCCGGCGGCCACTACGGACAGGACCTGTTCGAGCCGGAGCACCCGCAGGAAGCCGAGCGCATCGACGCGGCGGCGCTGGTCTACGACCCTGTCACCACAGGTCGTCTGCGCGCTCTGTCCGCAGGGCCGGGCAACCGCTGCCTGGAAGTGGGGGCCGGAACCGGGACCGTGGTCCGCTGGCTGCTGGAGGAGGCGGGCGCCGCCGAGGTGGTCGCACTGGACCGGGACACCGGCGGCCTGGACGACCTCGCGGGGCCGCGGGTGCGGGTGGTCACCGCCGATCTGAGGGACGAGAGCCTGGACCTGGGCGCCTTCGACCTGATTCATGCCAGGTTCGTTCTCATGCACCTGCCCGAACGTCGTCGGCTCGTCTCGCGTCTCGCGCGCTGGCTGAACCCGGGCGGCTGGCTGGTGCTCGGCGATGCCGTGGAGGTGCCGAACGCCCTGGACACCTCGTCGTCCTACCGGCGGACCATGGACGCCATGTGGCAGGCACTGCGGTCGACCATCGGCACCGACACGTCGGGCGTCCCGGCATATCCGCACTTCCTGAGAGAGGAAGGCCTCCAGAACGTCGCCGGCGAGCTCTTCTGCCCGCCACTGGTCGCGGGTGGTCCGCTGGCTCGATTCTGGTCCGAGACGTGGATCCGGATGCGGCCCGCCCTGGAGGAATCCGGACGTGTGGACTCCGCCACGATCGACGACGCACTCGCCTACCTGGACTCACCCCGGCTCGCCGAGCTCGGGCCCGGCCTCATGATGGCCTGGGGGCAGCGCCCCTGAGCCGTGGACAGCGACCGGCATCGCCGAACGGCCGGTTGCGCGCCGCGACGCGCACGTCGCGGCGACCACGAAACCGGGTCCGAGGACAGACTCCCCCACCCGGCGGCCGGTGACCTGGTCCCGGACATACGTGCCGTGGATGCGCAGGGACTTCTCCCCACGACAGGATCGTGGGAGGCCGTCGGTCGTCCTCACGTCTGCCGAGACGGCTCGTACGTCTCAGCCACGGGGCCCGAACGTCCACGCCACTCCCTCACGGGCCGTACGGGTCGTCGGCGGGACGCGCAGCCAGTACGTACGGCTCGTGCCGTCGGGCTCCGGTGTGGAATTGACGACCTCCACCATCACCACGTCCTCGTCCCCGATCAGTTCGACCCGCCACAGCACTCCCGTCTCGTCACGGTGGACGGGAACCGCCCCCGACTCGTCCAGGTAACGGTCGTAGCCGTAGTACTCCAGCATCACGCGGCGCAGTTCGGCGTTCTCCTCACCGCGGATCGGCGGGCCTGCCCTGCCGCACCGGCGAGTCCGTCATCTCGGTCGACGGACGCGAGCGGTCGTCGACTCACACCGACACGTCGACGGCGCTCCTCCGCGCGGGGCGGCCCCGTCGCGCGGTGGCGGGCGGAGCGCCGTGGCCGGGGCCGCAGGCTCAGGCCGACGGCGTTCACATATCTTCCAACGCGGCACGACGCCGACGCGTTCCAGTACTGCGTGTGACTCTTCCCCCTCGGCCCATGTCTTCATTTCGTCGTGCCGACGACCCCATACTCCGAGGTCGGCGGAGGCGGCGAACTGCGGTAGCCCTTGTCGGTGACGGTCAGCGTCGCCCGCCCATGCCGAGGATCACAACACCCTTACGAACGCTCAAAAATCGCAGGGAAGGCCTCAATCTTGATCTCGGAGACGACCACCGCGTCGGCCGCGGGCACCTGGAAGCTCGGTGACCGGGAAGTCGATCGTCTCGGCTTCGGCACGATGCGCCTGACGGGGAACGGTATGGGCGATAGCGCCGATGGCGCCCCGACCGACCGCGACCTCGCGGTCAGGGTGCTGCGCCGCGCGGTCGAGCTCGGCGTGAACCACATGGACACCGCCGCGTTCTACTTCTCCCCGTTACGCTCCGCCAACGAGCTGATCAACCGGGCGCTCGCCCCGTACCCCGATGACCTGGTGATCGTCACCAAGGTCGGACCGGGACGGAGCCCATCGGGTGAGTGGCTGGCCCCGGCGACGCCCGCGCAACTGCGCGGGCAGGTCGAGGAGAACCTCCGCCAACTCGGCCGCGACCATCTCGATGTCGTCAACCTCCGCAGGATGAACCAGGACTCCATCGCCGAACACTTCGGCGCCCTGGCCGAGTTGCGCGACGCCGGCCTCATCCGCCATCTGGGCATCTCCGACGTCAAGCCCGAGCACCTAGCCGAAGCCCAGGCCATCGCGCCGGTGGTCTGCGTGCAGAACCGGTACGGACTCGACCACCGACTCGCGGATGACAACGGCTTGCTGGACAGCTGCGGCGAGCAAGGCATCGCGTTCGTACCGTACTTCGCGATCTCAGGCGACCGGCGCGAGGCGAGTGCAAGCGACACCCACCACGACGAACTGCTCGCCGTCGCGCGCGCACACGGCGCGACGCCCGCGCAGGTCCGGCTGGCGTGGACACTGCACCGTGGCCCACATGTGCTGGCCATCCCCGGCACGCGCGACCCCGACCACCTGATCGAGAACGTCGCCGCCGGTGGGCTGCGGCTCTCGCAGGACGACCTGGCCCGCCTCCAGCCACTCCACGAAAGTGGAGTCTGAGGCGGCCACGGGAGCCGGCCACGGTCGTCCCGTTCGCCCGGTTCGGTGATCCGGCGGCTTGGGTACACGGCTCACGCGGTATCGGTGGGGCGGGCGCAGCTGATGCCTTCGCCCGGCGAGTCCGGGACGCGGCCGCGCTGCGAGTCCGCGTGGACGGCCATGACTCAAGGTCTCGTGGCGGCGGCAGGAGCGCCGCTCGGCGTGCCCGACGCGGCCGAAGGCCGGCCCCCCGTCCTGTTCAGCGTGGCCGCAATCCCGCCCTGGCGCTGTCAGCCATCGCGCCTTCGGGCGACGTAGACGGTGTTGGCCGCGGTCCCCCCTTGAAGCGGGTTGTCGAAATCCACCACGTGCGCGGCGGTCTCCGCGAAGACTTCCGCGAGCACCGAGCTGAACTCCTTGTCCGGCGGGTCGTTCGACCACAGCGCGAACACGCCGCCGGGATACAGCAGCTCGGCCAGAGCCTCCAGACCGGCCCGTGTGTAGAGCACGGCATGGTCGGGGTGCAGCACGTGACGCGGCGAATGGTCGACGTCCAGCAGGATCGCGTGGAAACGGCGGCCAGGATTCTCGGGGTCCAGACCGCCCGGCGCCGCACCAGCGCCGTCGGCAGCCTTGTCCCCCGTCGGCTCCGAAGCATCCGCCCCCGCACCGACGGCGGACGACGGTCTGTCCGCCACGCTCCCAGCCGTCATCGCGAAGAAGTCCCCGCGCACGAGGCGGCATCGGGGGTCCGACGCCAGTCCCGTGCCCAGCGGCACAAGCCCGCGCCGGTGCCAGTCGATCACTTCGGCCAGGGTGTCGACGACGATGAGCGAGCGCACTCGCGGATCGTCCAGCGCCGTCCTGGCCGTGTACCCGAGACCGAGTCCGCCCACGACGACGTCGAGCGGGCCCTCGGACAGCTCCGCCAGGCCGAGCCGGGCCAGTTCGACCTCGCCCGTGGTGAAGAGACTCGACATCAGGTACTCGTCACCGAGCTTCACCTCGTACACGTCCTCGCCCGACAGCGGATCGCGCCGACGACGCAGGCTGATGTCGCCCATGGCCGTCGGCCGCCAGTCGATCTCCTCGAAACGTGCGCTCATCCGATGCCCTTCTCCCCAACCTCGTCCCACCATCGCGGGTCGAGGGACAGTCATCAGCGCCGACTGCCCCGGCCGGGTCAAGGTGCGGAACACGCAGCCACCGCACCGTCCGGCTCGGGCCCGACGCTTTGGAGGATCTTCACACGGAGCGCCTCTGACGTGGTGCTCGAACGGCCGGACGCCACCGGATCGAGTCCGGACATCCCTCGGATCCGGCCTGCCATCTGCAAGATCGACAGCACGGCCGCCTGCCCCTGCGCACTGCCGAGTCAGGAGTGCGGGGCGGCCTCGCTGATGTCCTGGTGCATATGGTCCATGAGTTCGCCCATCCCGTACGGCTGACGCGCGCTCAGAGCGTCAACACGGGGCGGGTGGTGAAATCCTCGCAGAGGTCCGCGCCGTCCGGGCCGTACACGAACTCGACCAGGTAAGGGTTGCGGTTGGCGGTGGCCAGAGGCAGCCACGACAGCATGCGCCCGTAGCCGCCGCACACCGACTCGCCGCCGTCGCCCCCGTGGACCGAGGTGACGTCGCTCGTCAGCTCCGTGCTGTACGTGTCGTACGCGATGCGCAGGCCGAAGGCGTTCAGCTGGTTCTGCGGCCCAGAGCTGTCCCCGTAGGGGATGCGGTCCAGGGGGCACTCGTCACCCCACCGGAACAGGGTGGTCGCGCCGGCCCCGCAGGCGTGTTCCCACTCGTCGGAGCTGGGCATCCGCAAGCCGCGAGCCGCGAGCACGGCCGGCATGTCCGCGGGCGACTCGCTCAGGTTCTCGCCCTCCACGGCCATCAACACCGTGGCCAGGGTGACGCTTCGACGGGGGCTGAGCATCTGCGCGAGGTGGGACCGCAGATCGGGACCGAACCCGAAACCCTGCTCCAGGCTCTCCGCGTAGTCGGCGGTCTGCTCCGGCGTCGGCCGCCAGGAGTCGAGGTCGAATCCGAGTGCCACCGCACCGCCCGGTATCAGAGCGAATTCCTGGGCACCCCGCTCGACTTGGACGCGATGCAGCGGGGCGCCCAGGTGCTCGACCGTCTCGACAGCGGTCACACGACCACCCACGAGCTCGGCGGCTTCCTGGGCGACACGACGCGCAGCCGGCAGGTCGAACGACCGCCACTGGTCAAGAGTCAGATCAGCGAGAGACATGTGCCGCAGCATTGCACGGAGGTCTGACACCGCTCGGGTCGAGGCAGCGGCGGGACGGACCGGACGGACAGGGGATGCCGTGAGCGCGGCGACCGGCCTCCCCAGATATCCCGGACGGCGCGCGTCAGATGCGACTTGCGGCCCATACCGCGCGCTCGGTAGGCCCACCACTCCTCGCCCGGCTTCTGGCGCGGGTCAAACGTCTGTCACCAAGAGTCGATAGCCGACGTCGATCGTGTCGAACGCGAGCAGATCAGCGTGCCGATGGTTCCAGTGGCCGGTCGCGAGGTCGTCGGTCAGCGTTGCCAGGCCGGGAGCGAGGGCGTCCTCCCCGGCCTGGGCGAACATGGAGATCCCGGCGCGCACCTGTGGATCGAGATAGGCGTGCGGGCGGCGCCAGTACGCTGCGCCGAACCCGTCCGTGCAGTCGTGCGGGACATGGACTGGCTCCTGGTGAGCCCCGCCCAGCAGTGTGGCCAGCCGTTCGATCGGGATGGCTCGGCTGTCGTCGAAGGCTGCGGCCTGGGGGAGGTATTCGCGCACGAGCCAGAACTTCTCGCGGAGGATCTGCTGGTCCCAGGTCAGGATCACGATGCGGCGGCGCGCGACCCGGCGGAGTTCGGCGATGCCGGCCGCCAGGTCGGTCCAGTGATGGACGGTCAGCAGCGCCATGACGGCGTCGGCAGCGTTGTCGCGCAGCGGAAGATGTTCGGCGACGGCACGCACCGCGGGCGCGGAGCGGCGCGGACGTTGGGCGATCATGATCTGGCTGGGCTCGACGGCGAGAACCGTCTGCGGTGGCTCGTAGGAACCGGTGCCCGCTCCTACATTCACCACATCCGCGGCGTCCCCGAGCGCGGCGTGAATCTGCGCCGCGATCCGCGGGTCCGGCTGCCGGGTCCGGCCGTACGTCGTGCCGAGCGTGTCATAGATGGCCATGCCTATAAGTATGCGAAAGAGCGGCCACGCCGGATCCCGCTCCGCGTACCTCCGGACTCGGCCAATTGCTCGTAGTCCTCAGCCTGTTGCCGGGGCTGCACAGCAAAGAACCCCGCCCCGCGAATCACGGGACAGGGTCTTCACAGAGCGCTGGGCAGGCCTTGCACCTGCATCTCCCCGCAGGAAGCGGGACGTCTTTCCTTGGACCACCAACGCATCGCGAACCGGCGTGACCTCCGCCGATCAGCTCAAGATCAATAATATCAGACAAGCGCGCCTGCCCTGCCGCCCTGCCTCGACCGTTCCTGTCGCACCGCAGATCGCCGTGCGACAAGCTCGGCGGACGGCACATGGACCCCGAGCGGGAGCCTTGGCTCGGTGACGCCCCATCGGCACCGGCGCCGACACCGACACCGACGGCAGTGGCCGTGGTGTGGTCGTGGCCATGATCGTGGTCGCCGCAGCCACGAGCGCGCGGTCACTGTCGGCGCACTCGGCTGTCGGCGCGTGCCGATAGCATCGCCGACCGTGCGAGACGTCCGCCAATGCGGCGGGTGACCCATCAGGCATGGAGGCCGCATGCGCGAGGCGTACTCGCCCGTCCCGGAACTGAACCTGCTCAAGGAGTTCGAGGACCGGATCGGTCCGGTCCACTACTCAGCGGGCTTCGAGCTGTGTGAATACGGTGGGGACGCCGCTCTCGACACCTGGTCGGAACATCCCGAGTTCCTCAGCCGGTTCATCCCCTTCGCGCAGGCCGGCCACACCGGCTCCCACTACGCCTTGTGGCGTTGCGACGATCGGGCCGACCTCGCCGCATTGCCCGTCGTCCTCGTCGGCGATGAAGGGGACCTCCGCGTGGTCGCGCGAAGCCTTACGGAGCTGTTCCGGCTTCTCGCCGTCGACAGTGAGCCTGTGGCGGAGGGGTGACAACTGGCTTCTTGACCCGTCGGACGCCGAGGAGTACAGCGAGGGCCACCGTGAGTACCTCATCTGGCTGGACCAGAAGTTCGGGCTCGGGCCACCGGAGGATCTGGACGCGCTCTGGACTGCGCGCAAAGAGCACGACGATCGGTTCCGGTCATGGGCAAGTCGCTTCATCGACTTGGGCGAACGCTGACGGCTTTCAACGACCGGCGACTACGGGGCTGCGCGCTCCGCGCAGCCCCGGTCAGACCTTTGCACCACAGCGGGTCGACCCCACCGGTTTGCGCACGCTGCGGCCCGGCGTCGATCCGTGGGTACCCTGCGCGCTCCGCGTCACGCCCTCAACCTCCATGCCACCCTCGAACACCGGCTGGATGTAAGCGGTTTGCTCTACGCCACCACTCCGCCCGGCGGAGGCCCGCGTTTCGGTCAGTGGCCGCTGGGCGTTCGCGCGCCGAACAGGTGGCCATAGGCGTCGTGCACGGCGGCTCGCCCGGCTTCCAGGGCGGTTTCGAGGAGGTCGCCCTCGCGAGCCAGACGGCCGACCGGCGGTGAGTCGGAGGCGGGGCGGATCGAGACGATGGCCGAGTGGCCGGTCAGACACGCGTCGTCTTCGGCCAGGCGTACTTCGCGGTCGAGGAACACCTGGCGCAAGGCCACGGGTTCACGGCGCAGCACCGTCCTGGCGATGAGCGGCGCGGAGCGCGACGGGCGCGCGACGTCGATCGCGCGCCGCGACCGCAGCACCATGACATGGGTCGCGCCCTGAGCCAGCGCGGTCCGGTACGGCACGGATTCGGAGACGCCCGCGTCGTAGAACCGGCGCCCGCGCAGCGTCACCGGGTCGCCCGCCAGGAGCGGCAGGGCGGCACTGGCCCGCAGCGCGAGGCGCAGCTCCGCGGCGTCGCCTATGAAGGGCCGCAGGTCGGTGGATTCCCCGGTCTCGGCGTCCGTGGCCAGCGGATGGTACTCGACGTCGCTGGCGAGGATCGAGGCGAAGTCCATCGGTGCGCAGTCCTGGTCGCCGTAGCGGTAGAGCACCTCGTAGAAGGCCTGGAGGTCCACGAGCGGCCGCCCGCGCAGCGGGTTCGAGCGCCGGATCAGTGTTCTGGCGTACTTGGGAACCGCCCAGAAGCGCAGCGACTGCGGGCTCGTACTCAGCAGCCACGCGCCGGAGGCCGCACCGGCGGAGGCGCCGTAGACGGCGTCGAAGCTGTTGGTCAGGCCGAGTTCGTGGAGCGCCAGGGCCATCCCGCCGGCGATGATGCCGCGCATCCCGCCTCCCTCGATGGCCAGGGCGACGCGGTGCCCGTCGGTACGAGCGCCGGGGCGGCTGCCGACCCGCGCGCGCTCGGTGAGTACGCGCCAGACCGGGTGCGGCTGCTCGGGCTCGGGCGTCGCGGCAGGGGTCGTGGCGATCGTCGTCATCGTGGTCAGGGCTCCAGGAGACTGCTCGGGGGTGTTGTCCGCGCACAGGGGGTGGGGGCGGCGCGGCTCGGACGTCTGCCACCCACCCCGGATCATCACTTCGCCGCTGATGACGGCCCTGTGTCCAGTACGACCACCATCACCCTCCGCTTCTCGATCTCACGCGTCCGGCCATTACTTTACCAACGAAAAGCCACTCGCCAGCCGATGGCTAGTGAAATATGCGCCACACCGAGGAGGAGCAGGCCCCGACGACCGCAGAGGGTGCCCAGCGGTGGAGTGGGCCCGAAGCCCCTACCTCTGCCGCAGCCGTCACCGGTCACCGGCCATCACCGTCGTCGGCTCACGCCCGCGTCACCGGCCAGCACACTTGCCGGCTCACGCCTCGTGGGCCCCCGCGGCGCCCGGAGCGGCGAGGAGACCGCGGACGGTCAGGAGAAGAGTGGCCCTCAGGTCGTCGTCCGAGAGGTCGGACAGCTCGCCGAGCCCTTCCAGCATCCACACGCACATCACATAGGCCATGCGTTCCGCGGGCGTGGGCGAGGTGCCGAACAGCACCCGCAGCACTCGGCGCCTTCGCCCGTCGTTCTCGGCGTAGACGCTGGCGGCCCGAATCTCGGGGTCGTGCAGGAGCATCGTTCCGAGTTCACGGTTGCGCACCAGGAAGTCGACCCAGCCGACCGCGTACGCGTCCAGCTTCTCCTGGCGTGACGCCATGCCCGCCAACTCGTCCAGAAGTACGGTCATTTCCTCCACCGCCGGATCGAGTGAGGCCTGGAGGATCTGCGCCTTGGTTCGGAAGTGGTAATAGACCGCGGCCTTGGTGAGGCCCATTTCGTTCGCGATGGCCTGCAACGAGGTCGCCTGGTAGCCACGGCCGGCGAACAGTCGCTGAGCCGTCTCGACGATCTGCCGCCGCGTCGCGGCGGCCTGGGCGGATCGGCTGACCACCGGGGCCTCCGGCTCTGGCTCGCTGAGCACGCTCGCTCGCTCCCGCATCGGTCTTGTCGGTCCTGCCTTCATGGGTCCTCGGTAACCGAATACCAAGCGTCCACTTTACCCGCACCGTCCGTCGGCCAGCCACCGGCTGGTCACTCCCGGCGCCTGTTGTGGGCCGTGTGAATGGCAGGATGGGGCTCGGCTCGGCCTCGGCGCCGGGCAGGAGAGGACGCGTGTGTCACTCACTCTTGAAGATCGCTTGGCCATCACCGAACTGCTCTCCCTGCACGGCCACGTTGTCGACGACGGCCGCCTCGACCGGTTCGACGAGTTGTTCACTTCGGATGTCGTCTACGACCTCACCGACTTCGGGCAGGAGCCACTGTTCGGGGTGGCCGCCATCCGCGACGCGGCATCGGCGCTGGGCTCCGCCAACCCCGTCGCGCATCACGTCACCAACGTCGTCGTCACGACATCAGCTGACGGCCGGGTACAGGTCCGGTCCAAGGGCTTGGGCATCAAGGCGGACGGCTCGTGCGGTTCCGTCGCCTACCAGGACACTGTCGTACTCACTGCTGACGGCTGGCGGATCAGCCATCGCAAGGTATCGCCACGCCGCACGCCCTTGATGCCTTGATGCCTTGACCGTCGAGGCGTCGAGGCGTCGAGCAACACCACCGTGACGCGCCCTCTACGGCTTCCGTGCGACGCCCACGTACAGGGGGATCTGTTCACCTTCGGTGTGCTGATGCTCTCCCTCGGGGTGCCAGCGCGCGGCGAGTTCGATGCCGGGGTCGAGGAGCTCAAGTCCCGTGAAGAACCTGGCGAATTCACTGCGCGACCGGACTTGCGCCGTTGTTCCCCCCTTGCGGTAGACCTCGACGACTCGCGCCCAGGCTTGAGGGTGGAAGTCCCCCGTCGCGTGGGAGAGCGCCAAGTGGCTTCCCGGGGCCAGGGAGTCGAGGAGTTCCGCCACGAGGCCGTAGGGGTTGTCCTCGTCCCCCACCAAGTGCAGCAAGGCCACCATGGACAGTGCGATCGGCTGATCGAAGTCGAAGGTGTCTCTGGCCTCGGCCAGGATCTTCTCCGGTTCCTGCACGTTGGCCTGGATGAAGGCGGTACGTCCCTGCGGGGTGCTGTGCAGAAGTGCTTCCGCGTGCCTGAGGACGATCGGGTCGTTGTCGACGTACGCCACGCGGGCGGCGGGGGTGACGGCCTGCACGATCTGGTGGAGGTTCGGCGCGGTCGGAATCCCGGTGCCGATGTCGAGGAACTGGCGGATGCCCCGCCGTGCCAGCAGCCGGGCGGCACGATGCATGAAGTCCCGGTTGGTCCGTGCCATTTCCTTGACAGCGGGGAAGAAGGATATGACCTGTTCGGCAGCCTTCCAGTCGGCGGGATAGTTGTCCTGGCCGTCGAGGAAGTAGTCATACATGCGCGCCGACTGGGGTTTGCCGGTGTTGATGTGGCCGGCACCTGTTCCCGCGTCTGTCACTTCAGCCCTCCGCCGCTACGGCGTGATCATAGGAGTTGATTCGGTTGTGGCCGGACACCGTCGTCAGGGCGGCAAGTGTCAGGTGATGAGGAAGTCGGCGCGGCCTTCCTTGGCGGCGCCGACGAACTCGGCGACGACCGAGGAGGCACAGATCAGGGCCGGACCGTCGGGGTCCGTCGACTGCCTGACCGCCACGGTGCCGCCGCCGAGCTTCTTCATTTCGACGCAGCTGCCGTTGCTGCCGGCGCTCCAGGGCTTGCGCCACCCATGGGGTCCCAGCTCGTTGGCGGCGTTCATGGCATGCTTCATCGTTCTGCCTCCTTGCGGACGTCTCCCAGGGACTTCCTGGTAGGTCGTTCGGGCACGGCTTGGGCACGGATCCGGTCGAACACCTCGCGGTACAGGGCGGCTTCCTCGCAGTTCTCGCAGTTCACGCAGTTCACTCAGCTCTCGCAGTTCTCGCGGTTCACGCCGTGCCGGCCACTGATGAGGGTGTCCGTGCCGACGACGTCCGCGAAACCCGGATCGGCAGGTGGAGGGGAGTGACAGGCCCGAGGCTTCCGGGTGCGGCCGAACCGCGCGACCCGGCACTCGAAGAACGGGAGGAACGCGAAGAACGGGAGGAACGGTCGGAACGGACCGCGGTGCGCTCACGTCTCACGCCTCATCGACCCCTTGGACGCCGAGCAGTCTGCCATGCCCCTCCCTTCACGGACAGGCCTGGTGATCCCCGGAGCGCGGGCAACCGGAACTCCCCGCCACGGCTCTGCCCGCGTACGCCATCCTTGGTCCATGTCCCGGTCGACGTCCGGAGAATCGAGGGCACGGCGGCCGATGGTCAATTGCGGCTGCCCGATGTCGTGGCGATGAACCAGCCCATCGGTGGAAGCGAAACGGAACCCGTGCCGGAATCGACGGAGGCGTCACCCGCGACTCGTGCCCATGACGCGGCCGGAACACCGGCTGTGGCCGGAGCCGGGCCGAAGTTGAGGGCGACCGCGAGGGTGGAGCCGGCGTCGGGCGCGGCCAGGGTGTAGCTGAGGACGGTGTTGTCGAGGGAGTGGATCCGGGTCCGGGCACGTACGAGCCAGGGGTGGCGGCGACGTATGCCGACCAGGGTCTGATGAAGCCGCTGGACGGCCAGCCCGTCGGGGCCGAGATCCGACGGGGAGAGGGGAAACGCGGGGCGGACGGCGTCGTCCCCGCCCGCGCGGTCCTCCTTGACGCCCTGCCGGCCACGCTCGTCTCCCGCGTAGACGGACGGCGTCCCCCCGACGGTGAACAGCACGGTGAGCGCGTGCGCCAGGTGACGGGGCTCCTCCAGTCGGCTGGCGACGCGAGTGACGTCGTGGTTGCCGACGAACGTCTGTGGCGCAAAGGTGTCGATCATGGAGTTGTGGCGTTCGAGCGCCCAGGCCAGTTCGTGCGGGTTGCTGTCGTTGAGCGAGCTCCAGACCGCCTTCCACAGCTCGTACTGCGTCACGGTGTCCAGTCCGCCCTCGATCACGTACGCCGCGTAGTCGCCATGGATCACCTCACCGCTGAACCACACACCGGGGTGGCGGGACCTGACCCGGTCGGTGACAGCGCGCCAGAAGGGACGGGGAACCGCGTAGGCGGCGTCCAGCCGCCAGCCTGCGATGCCCCGTTCCAGCCAGTGGTCCAGGACCTCGACGACATGCTCGGCGACCGCGGGAGACCCGTGGTTCAGGGCGACGAGATGACGGTGCCCCTCGAAGACGCGGAAGTCGTCGCCCTCGGGGACGAACCAGTCCGCGTACGGAGAGGCGGTGCCGCGCCGCGCCACATCGGCGAAGGGGGTGAAGGATCTGCCGACATGGTTGAAGACGCCGTCGAGCAGGACGCGGACCCCGCGCGACGCGGCACGGTCGACCAGTTCGCGCAGATCCTGCTCGGTACCCAGGCGGGGATCGATGCGGAAGTGGTCGGTCGTGTCGTAACCGTGGGTCTCGGACGCGAAGACCGGCCCCAGGGCGAGGCCGTTGCAGCCGAGCCCGACCAGATGGTCCAGCCAGTCGACGAGGACCGGCAGGCGATGCCGCGCGGGTGCACCGGCGGGCAGTGCTGTCGGCTCCGCGCCAAGGAAACTCAAGGGGTGGACGTGCCACCAGATGGCGTGGTCGGGCCAGGACACGGGAGCCTCCGTCAGTGGGGTCGGTTCGTGGAGCCGGGCACCGTGGCCGACGAGTCGGCGAGGCGGTTCATCAGGCGGGCGGCGAGCAGCAGGACCTGACGCTCCGTCTCGGTGAGGTCGACGAGAGCGATGTCCAGCCATGCGTCGCGCTGCGCCATGTCACGGGCGAGGGCCTCCCGGCCCGCTTCGGTCAGTTGCACCACGCGCTGCCGTCCGTCGTGCGTGTCGCGTGTGCGGCTGATCAGGCCTTCCTGTTCGAGGTCGGCGAACACCCGCGTCAGGGACTGCGGCTGCTGATGGTCGGCGGCGGCGAGCGCACCGGCCGACATGGGTCCGTTGCGCCGCAGGTGGCCGAGGACGCTGCTCTTGTTGAGGCTGAGCCCGTCGGCGGGGCGCTCCGCGCTCAATCTGCGGGCGAGCCGGACGACGCCCTGCCGGATCTCGGCGGACGGCCGACCGTCCCGCCGCCCGGACTCGGATCGTTCCGCGTCCTCGTGTTTTGTTCGCTCTCCCATCACATTGGTAAGGTATCACTTACGATATGACTGGAGGGTGAATCTCCAGATGGCTCTCTGTAGGGGTTTTCCTTGGCGTTTGTCCTACGTCTTGCGTAGCTTTCCGAGGTCGACGCATCGTGCGCTGCATTTCGATCCGAGAGGGACGCACCTGCGTGCGACGGCCGTGACCATGGCCACCGTGCTGGGCACGTACGGCTGGGCGCTGCTCGTCGAGCACGAGGCGGGGCTGCGCGTGGACAGCGTGGTGCGAGCGGTGGTGATCGCCTCGGCGCTCGGTCGCGTGCAACGGCTCTTCGACCGTGCCGATCGGCTGTCGGCCTGCGTCGTGCTGCCCTGCGCGGCAGCGGCGGGCATGGAGCTGAGCACCTTGATCCAGCAACACCCCCTTGCGGGTGACACGGCGTTCGTCGTGGGAGTCGCGGGAACGATCTGGGTGCGCCGGTTCGGAGCGCGCGCCACCCGGGCCGGCACGCTCGTCGTTCTGCCGCTGACAGCGGTCCTGGTGGTGCCCGCCGGGACGGTGCCGATGAGCGGGCAGGGGCACACGGCCTGGGCGGCGGTGACGGCCCTGGCCGCGGTCGTCTGGGGAACCGTGGTGACGTGGACGGCACAGCTCACCGGTCTCGTACCGCGGCCGCCCTCCGCGAAGGTGACCACGGCGTCGCACGCCCCGCGCCGCCGGCTGCCCGCAAGCACCCGGATGGCCGTGCAGATGGCGGCGGCGTTGACCGCCGCGTTCGCGATCGGCCGGAATCTGTGGCCGGACCACTGGGCATGGGTGGTGCTCACGGCGTTCCTGGTGTGCAGCGGTGCGCGCGGCCGGGGCGACGTGCTGGTCAAAGGGGCCTGGCGCACGCTCGGCGCGGCCGTCGGCACGGTGGCTGCCACCGCTGTCTCCGGACAGTTCGGACCACGGTCGGACACCGCCGTCGTGGTGATCTTCGTCGTGCTGGCCGCGGCCACATGGTTGCGTGAACTCAGCTACGCCTACTGGGCGGGCTGCGTCACCGCCGTACTCTCGTTGCTCTACGACTGGTTCGGGCAGAGCCCCGGAGACCTCCTGCACACCCGGCTGGCGGGCATCGCGGTCGGTGCGGTCCTCGGCCTGGCGGCCTCCTGGCTGATTCTGCCCGTCCGCACCGAGGCGGTGATACGGGCCCGCACCGCGGCGGCGCTGTCGGGGCTGGGCGAGTTGCTGGAGGCCGACTGGCGCGACGGCCCGGCCGTACGCCTGGCGCAGGCTCGATTCGCCTACCGCGTCGAGCAGTTGGGAGTCGGAACGGCTCCGATGCGGATCCTGGCCGCTGTGCCCACACCCCGGGCACTGTCAGCTCGGCGGCACCCGGACCACTTCGCGCTCCGGTCCGTGACGGCGCTGCGGCGCTGCGGTGATCCCGTCGACGACCTCGCCGACGCCGTCGAAGAGGCACCGGACGCGCTCACGACCGACCCGCTCGTCCTCCGACGGCGTACTCACGTCGCGGCGCACGCACTCACCCTGCGCCGGGCGATCGGCCGCCGCGCGGCACCGCCCACCGCGACGGAAGCGGGGCCGCCGGAACAGGTGCGAACAACTGGGGCAGCGACACCTCCGCATCGATCGGCCCTCGCCGCCCTCGACTCGATCGACAGCCAACTATGCGTGCTCGGCGCGCTGTTGGCCTGTCCGCCGCACCCACGGCCGGCACGGCCAAAGCCGGGGTCAACTGAACGGTGAGGAGCACAGCGGTCCAGCCGCAGGACGGACCGCGCCATCCGGGCCGACGGCTGGCGGACGGCGACTGACGGCTGACGGCCGGACCGCCAGGCGGCTGACGGCTGACGGCTGACGGACGGCGGACGGCGACTGGCGACTGGCGGACGGCGGTCGGACCGGCAGACGGCCGGGGCAGACAGACTCGTGCGCCGCCGAGCAGCGGTGACACGCAAACGGGCCGGTGGTCGACGAAGCCCTGCCGTTCGACTGGAGTACCGACCGATGACGGTGCCAGGTCGTCACCGCGACCGATGAGTTTCGTCGCTGTCGGCGGTCTGTACGTCGTGAGGGTGAAACGGACGGAGGCGAGGATGAGCGTGTTTGTCTTGGTTCCTGGGGCCGGGGGTGCGGCCTGGTACTGGCATCGGGTGGTGTCCGAGTTGCAGGCCAGGGGGCAGGAGGCGCTCGCGGTCGATCTGCCCGGCGCCGACGAGTCATCAGGGCTGCCCGAGTACACGGACGCCGTGGTCGCGGCGATCGGCGATCACGACGACGTCGTGCTGGTGGCCCAGTCGATGGGCGGCTTCACCGCGCCGATGGTCTGCGCCCGGGTTCCCGTAGGACTGCTGGTGCTCGTCAATGCGATGGTGCCGCTGCCGGGCGAGACGCCCGGACAGTGGTGGGGCAACACCGGATCGGAGCCGGCCCGCCTCGCCGCGGCCGAAGCGGGCGGATACGGCGCCGAATTCGACCTGGACACCTACTTCCTGCACGACGTACCGGCGGCCGTCGCGGCCGGAGGTGCGGATCACGAGCGGCCCGAGGCCGACATCGCCTTCGGCCAGCCCTGCGACATCGAACGATGGCCCGACGTGCCCACGCGTGTGCTCGCCGGGGCCGAGGACCGGTTCTTCCCTGCGGACTTCCAGCGCCGAGTGGCCCACGACCGACTCGGGATCGAGGCCGAGACCATTCCCGGTGGGCATCTGGCCGCGCTGTCACACCCGACCCCGCTCGTCGACCGGCTGGTCGAGCGGCTGCCGTGAAACTCGTCCTCGACCGCCGATACCCTTCGACGCCACAGGGCCCGTGATCGTGGCTGCCGGCGGCCTCGTGCTGCTCGGCGGGACAACAGGCGGGCCCAGTAGGCCAGTTGTTGTCGCTCGGGAAGCGCGGCGGCTTCCTATAGGTTCGATCACATCCCGTCGCGGGACGGGCCGGACCTACGCGTGAGGGAGCTCGCATGGCCACCATCCACCACACCACCATGACGCCCACCAAACTGGAACTGCTCACCGGCTGGCTGCCGAAGCAGAGTTGGTACGTGGGTGGCGCGGAGGCGCCGGAGCTGGTCAGGTCCGGCGGGTTCCGGCTGGACGATCCCGAGGGCTCGGTCGGGATCGAGTTCATGGTCGTGGTGGCCGCCGCCGCCCAAGAGCCGGTGGCGTATCTGGTGCCGATGGGCTACCGCGGCGCGGTGCTGGAAGGTGTCCCCGAGGCGGCCTTGATCGGGACCTCCGAGCACGGGGTGCTCGGCACCCGGTGGATCTACGACGGCGTCCACGACCCGGTGGTCATGGCCCAGTTGCGCGCGCTCATGCGCGGCGAGACGGTGCCGCAGCAGCAGCGCAGGAGCGACACCCCTGACCCGACCGTCACCGTGCACGGTGGTGGCCCTGACGACACCCTCGATGTTCAGGTCAATCGCGTCCTGCGGCCGGAGGAGGTCACACCGAAGTCGTACGGGCGCCTCGTCGCCGGGTGGGTCTGGCCTGACGGAACGGCCGTTCGGGGAGTACTCGCGGACCTCGCGCCGCGGCAGGAAGCCGCACGGACGAGGTAGTTGTCCCGTCATGGCCGAAGGTTCAGGGGTGGGTGCCTCACATGGCCGCCACTGACGCGTTCGACCGTCGTCGAGGGGCGGATCGTATCCCCCGGGCACGAAGCTCGTTGAAGAGGTCATCGCGCAAACGCCCCCGACGGATGCGCGGCACGTGAGGGCCCGAATCCCTGCCCGGTCTCGGGCCCTCACCCCGATCCCGTCACACTCGTGTCGACAACCACCGAGCTGAGTGGCGTCCTGATGAGGAACGGTGATCTACGTCGTTCCCCCGCGCGGGGTACCTCGCGCCGCGGTGAGGAGTTCGGCCGTTTCGGCGTGCGGGCCGCTGTTCGCCCACTCCAGGGGGGACCGGCCCGTACCGTGATCTTCACGAAGGCTCGGGTCTGCGCCGTGTTCCAACAGTTCGCGCACGGTTTCGGTGTGCCCCCAGCATGCGGCAGCGCACAACGGAGTGCCCTCCGAACCGAGTCCACCGCTCTCGGTGTCGGGGCAGGCGCCGGCCGCCAGGAGAAGGCGGGCTATCTCCGCTTCCCCGTTCACGGATGCCGCGTAGAGAGGCGTAGTGCCCTCGCCGTCTCCCCGCTCCGGGTCGGCTCCGGCCCGTAGAGCCATTTTCACGCGAGTGGCGTCACCTGTCACGGTTGCCGCGAAGAGATGACGGGAGAGCTTCTTCCGCTTGCGCTGGTTCATGAGTGGTGAGGCTAGCGACGTGGTAGACGCCGAGGCGAGCCATATCCACTCGTCGGTGGTGGCGACGCGCGGCTTGGTGGTCGGCCGCAAGGACAGCGCCCGTGACCATGGTGCGTGTGGAATCGGGCGTCCCCGCCGCCGGTGCCCGGATGACCTGTGTGCGGGGTGTCTGGTCAGCCGGGTCCCCGGCGGCGAGGGCTTTCGGACGGCCGTACGCACTCACGGCCCGGCACGTCCTGGGCACCCTTTCGCCCTGTGTGCGGACCGCGTCGATGCCGGACGAGCAATGATCAGTTCAGCTTGCGGCACAGGAGGGCGGCTGGGCCCTGGGCGGCGCCCAGGCGGGTCGTGAAGGCGATCCCGGCGGCGTACTCGTCATCGGCGCACTGGCCCTTGTAGTCGCCGTTCGCGAAGTCGCCGCCGGCCGCGTTCGCGGGCCGGTTGTCGGAACGGTCGAACCACACGGTTCGCCCGGCGCCCGCCAACACGGGACCGGCCGGAACACACAGGCCCGCCGACGTCCGGCCGCCGCGACGGCTGTAGCCGATGAGGAAGTTCCCCGTCGGACACTGCAACTTGGTGTACCCGGAGGCCCAGTCGCCGCCCGCGGGAACGTAGCGCTCGTCGGTGACGGCAGTCTGGGTATCGCCCGCGGAGCGCAGGTCACCCGTGGAGACGTCGGTGCACAGCGCGCGGACGCCGCTGTGACCGAGCCCGACCAGTCGCTGCCCGTCGGGGCAAACGGCCTTGGTCGCACCCGAGTTCCAGTCGCCGCCCGCCCGCACCCGGAGCGACTGCACATAGTCGCCGTGATCGGTGGCGAGCATGTGCCAGCTGGGTACCGCCGCGACGGATCCGGTGCGGGTCGGGGCGGTCATGAGCCGGTTCCATGCGCTCCCGCGCCAGTCGGACTGATCGAGGATGCCGTACCGGTTGCCCGAGGTGTCGTAACGCAGCAGGGACCAGTCGTCGTGGCCCTCCCAGCTGACGAGCGGCCAGTAGGCGAAGTCCGCGTCGTGGTCGGCGAAGTAGTCGGTGATGTTGCCGAACCAGGTACGGGCCGCCGCGTTCGTCTCACCGGCTCCGATGCCGAACTCGCTGATCCACACGGGCGCGGTGAAGTGCTGGTTCTCCTCCGAGGAGACGAAGAAGGCCTCGTCGTCGAGGACTTGGTGGAGCTGGTCGCGCGTGAGGTCCTGGTAGCGGGCGTCGTGGGTTTCACCGATCCCGGTGGCGCCGCTGTGGTTGGGACCGGTGTATCCGTAGAAGTGGGCGGAGTACACCAGCTTGTGGGCGGCGACGAGGGTGTGCGAGAGCAGGCGCGCGGGGGTGAGGGTGGGACGGCCGTGCGGCAGCCCGTCGACCGGCAGACCGGTCCAGTTGATCCCCTCGATGACGATGAGGAGGTTCGGATTGGCCTCGGACAGGATGCGGTCCCCGGCGAGCTGGGCGGCCGCGTACCAGTCGTGGGCGTCACCCAGGCCCCAGTTGGGGTCGTCCAGTACGTCACGGCGTACTTCGTTGTACAGGTCGGCGCCCACCACCCCCGGATCACCGGCGTAGCGGCGGGCCATGAAGACCCAGTCGTCGGCCCACTGCTGGGTCGACTGCCCGCTGTTCCAGCGTTCGTTGCCGTCGACTCCGCAGCACCACCGAGAGGTGTTGGTGTGGTTGTTCAGGATGACCGCGAACCCGTCCTGGGTGAGGGCGGCGACCACGGCGTCGTAGACCTGCAGCGGTGTCTTGCCCCGCAGCCCCGGATTGGCCGTGACGGCGACGTCCGGCACCGGCGTCGTCGTACGGATCATCTCGTTGGAGAACGGCAGGCGGATACTGTTGATACCCAGCCGGTGGAAGTCGCCGAGCAGTTGGGGCAGGGAGGCGCGGTCCAGGCCGAGGGGGATGCCGTAGGAGTCCTGGCCTGCGTGGTGGTTGGCCGGGTCGTCGATGCTGCCGCTGCCCGTCCAGGAGCCCTGCGCTCCGTCCCAGTTGGCCGACTTCAGACGGAATCGGTTTCCGTTGGCGTCCACGATGTACCGCCCGCGGGTGGACAACGGCGCTTGCCACGTCCCGGTCGCCGAGGCGGCGGCCGAAGCCGCCGTCGCACCGGCCACAGGATCCGCGGTGGCGGCGACCGCCCCGCGGGCCGTGGCCAGCAGCAGAAGCGCCGCGGCCGCCAATGTCAGGTACTTGCCAAATCTGAGGGTGGGCATCGGACCTCTGTGGGTAGGTGTTGATACACGGCCGCGAGTGTCTGCCGGTCGGCACCCGGGCAGCGGTGCCGACGGGTGCGTTCCGGCGTGGCGGGCCGAGTCGACTCCCGTTCGCACGGCGGCCGCCGGTTCGCGAAAGCCCGGATACCGCCTCGACGGACGGGGCACCGTGCCGCTGCCGCCCTTTGAACAGGTTCTCGATGAACGAGGCGCTCGCGGCCGGAACGTCGGCTACGCCACGGGCGCTTCACCCTTCCCGCCGAACACAGGTATGGACCCGAGCCTAGCGGGAAGTCCGAGCCCCGGCGACGGTTCCGGTCAGGCGTGGCACTCGGCACGCAAGGCGAGTCCGCCCGTGGTCGGCAGGCCGAGCGGAAGGGGGGTCGCCCGCTCATCCGCAGGTCGGCATGTCCGACGGCGCGCTCTTCGCGGCCACCGTGTTCGGCACACCCGTACCGGTGGAACGCGACGGAGGAGTGGTCGCCCCGCCGGTCTCGGTGACACCGGTGTTCCTGTCCGCCGAGTCGGCACCCGGGCCGGTGCCGGCCACGGCCCGACCGGGCGGCCCGTCCTCCGGACACAGCGAAGGCCCGCAGGCCGTGATCCAGCCGGTGGTACCGGGTGGATCACGGCCTGCCGCCTCGCCGACGAGGCCCGTCTCACGGCGGGACCCGGCACCACGGACCCGGCATCACGGACCAGACATCACGGGCCCGGCATCACGGGCCCGGCATCACGGACCCGGCATCACGGACCGGACTCCGGCCGCGCGACGAGACGGCTGGACGAACGTTCTCAGCTGGGCAACCGATCAGGGACAGGCCGGTGAACCGGTCAGCGGACTCGGATGAACAGCACGTCGTATCCGCTGTTCTTGCCGCGGGTCTTGACGTAGACGCCGTCCGAACCGCCGTTGGGGTTGCCCGTGTTGCCCTCGACGGTGGTGAAGCTGGAACCGCCGCTCACCGTCCTCACGATGCCTATGTGCTCATGGCCGCCGGTGTAGTTGTTGCCACCGTCCCAGTCGAAGGCCACGATGTCGCCCGGCTGCGGGTTGGTCGTCACCGAGAGGTGGTAGTTGCCGGCCCGGGCCTGGTTGACCCAACCCGAGACGTAGGTGTTGCGGTAGGAGGTGGCGCCCGTCTGCTTGGCCACCCAGCTCACGAAGGTCGCGCACCAGGCGTAGTTGTTCGTGGACAGCGACAGACCCACGGCCGAACCGTAGCTGTTCGCCCGGGCGCTGCCCTCGACCGTGCCGACCTCGGCCGCGGCCACATCGAGGATCTTGCTGTACCCACCGCCGGGCGGGGGCGACGACGGCGGGGTGACCGCGCCGTACAGGGCGGCCTTGGTGTTCGGGCCCACCTGGCCGTCGACCGACAGGCCCTTCTCGGCCTGGAAGTCCCGCACCGCGCTGTCGGTCATCGACCCGAAGTCGCCGTCGACGGCGAGATCGGCCCCGTGGTGGTTGAGCAGGCTCTGCAGCTCGGTGACGCAGCCGCTCTTCTGGCCCTTCACGATGTTGCTCGGGCACGAGCTGGAGTTCAGATTGATCGGCGCCGGCGCGCCGCTGCCGCCGCCGGTGCTGATGTTCGAGTACAGGGCGGTCTTGGTGTTCGGGCCGACCTCGCCGTCGACGGAAAGACCCGCCGCGGACTGGAACGACTTCACGGCCGTCAGCGTCAGGGGCCCGAACTGGCCGTCTACGTCCAGGTGTTGGCCCTTGCCGTTGAGCAGGGCCTGCAGCGTCGCGACGCAACCGCCGCTCTGCCCCTCCACGATGTTCGACGGACACGACGCCGATCGCAGGTCCAGAGCCGTCGACGGCGACTCGTCGGTGTTGTAGAGCTCCCTCTTGGTGTTCGTGCCGACCTGGCCGTCGACCGACAGGCCGTGCGTGGACTGGAAGTTGCGGACCGCGGTGTCCGTCGCCGGCCCGAAATCGCCGTCCACGTCGATCGCGTAACCGAAGTGGCGAAGCAGCCGCTGCAGTTCGGTGACGCATCCGCCCTTGTCGCCCTGGACGATGTTCGCCGGGCACGACGAGGACGTGAGACTGATCGGCGCGGGCGCCGAACCCCCGGTCGCGTACAGCTTGCTCTTGGTCTGGGGGCCCACCTCCCCGTCCACGGCGATCGCGACGGAGGCCTGGTACTCGCGCACCGCGTAGAGCGTGTTCGCCCCGAAATTGCCGTCAACCACCAGACCGGCACCGTGGGCGTTGAGCAGGTTCTGCAGCTCCGTGACGCAGCCGCTCACCTGGCCCCGCAGGATCACACCGGGGCAGGACGAGGAGGTCAGTCTGATCGCGGCGGGCGCCGCCGACGCCGGGTTGGCACCGAGCAGGGTACCCGCCGAGAGAAGCGCCGTCGTGGCGGCGAAGACGCCGATCCGGACCCTCCACCCCGGTCTCGCGCTCATGCCGCCGCCGTGCCGTATGCGTGTTCTGTCAGCGTGGACAGGAAATGAACTCTTCATCATGACTGCGAAACATCTCCTTCGATGGATCTGCGCATATCCGTCGGCCGGTTGACCGGCACGAAAGAGCGCATTGCTCTTATTTGTCGTTCATGGAAGGGGTCGCCCGCTCGGCACACGCCCGCACCAGGCCTGGAGCCGGTAAATGGCGGAGAAATTGGCATTTTGGCCGTGTCGGCGGATTTGAGGGTCAACACCCGTACATGGCAACGGAGTTGAGGTCATCGAAAGTCATGATCGGGCTATTCATTCCGCGCATGACGGTGACAGTTCACGCCCCTGCGCACAATGTCGCACCACATAACTGGCTGAATTTCACTGCTGCCGGTGGCCGGTAAAGACACGCACCTGGCAGCCTTTGAGAGTTTT
Organism: Streptomyces sp. NPDC002742; assembly: GCF_042888885.1. NCBI lineage: Bacteria > Bacillati > Actinomycetota > Actinomycetes > Kitasatosporales > Streptomycetaceae > Streptomyces > Streptomyces sp. NPDC002742. The sequence goes on along the minus strand of NZ_JBIAQF010000001.1, from coordinate 540,143 downwards.
ATCCGCTTCATTCACGGCGACGTCGAAGCGCCGACTCGTGCGGCCATCGCGATCGCGCACTGGTCCGCATGGTCCCTGAGGCCGGTGAACACCTCGCACCGGGACAGCCAGAGCGTGTCCACCTGACGCTACGGATGTGTCGCGCCGGCCGGCTGGGTGGTGGTCCCGTCGGGCCGGGAGTGGATACGCGTACCCTGTCCGGTCAGGCGTTCCCTGTCCGGTCAGGCGTCCCAGGCGCGCGGGCGGTTCAGCGCCTCCCATTCGGGGCGCAGCAGTGAGAACACGGCGAGGTCGTGGCGTCGGCCGCGATGGAGACAGGCGGCGCGACTGACGCCCTCGTGCACGAAGCCGGATTTGGCGAGGATCGCGAGGGCGGGGGCGTTCCCGGCGTCTTCGATCATGATCGAATGCTACGGGTACATCCAACCCGGAGCCACCGGATTTCCCTGCTCAGCGGGCCGACAGGGCGCGATCCCCCGGTGCGGTCGCAGGACGGGTTCTCACGTCATCGGGCCCGCTCACTGAACCGGACCCGGCCACGCGAGGGAGTCCACTGTCCGCCGAACCCGCCCGGCCGGGGCGCGGGAAAGCGGGCTCGGGGGCACGAAAAACCCGTCCTGCGACCGCACTTGCCGGAGCCTCGTGCGCGCGGACGTGCGGGAAGGTCAGCTCGCCCGGTGTGCGACAGCCGTGGCGTCGTGTGTGCGCTCGTGTTCCACGCGTGCCGTTTCGAGGAGATGCAGCCAGGAGGTGACCGTCGGACGGCGGCGCAGCAGGGCCCGGCGCTCGCGCTCGGTCATGCCTCCCCATACGCCGTGCTCGATGCGGTGGTCCAGCGCATAGGCGAGGCACTCGGTGAGTACGGGGCAGCCGATGCACAGTATCTTGGCCCGGTTCTGCGCGGCGCCCTCGACGAACAGGTCGTCAGGATCGGCCGTACGGCACAATCCTCGGTCGCTCCAGTCGGTGCTCGTCATCTCGTGATGCCGTCCTCTCCCCTGGCCCCCGCCTGCGAGTTGCCCGCCTGCCCTGGGCAACAGGCATATGACACTACGCCTTTCGAGGACCGTCACTCTATCTGCCGTACAGACCACACCTTCGAGTGAGCGCCGCTTGCCTCCCGCACGCAGCAGCGCTATGGAGGTACCTCAACGGCTTACGGTCCGGTTCAGGGCCCCCGGAGAGCGATGCAGTCGTCCCATCCCCCTTCCCCGTACCGGAGAGCAGGAGCCATGTCCCGGAACAAGCAGACCGTCGAGAGCTATCTGGACGGCTTCCGCAAGAACGATCACGCACAGATCCTCAGCTGCCTGACCGATGACATCGAGTGGACGGTTTTCGGCGGCTTCCATCTGACCGGAAAGGAGGCGTACGACGCCGCCATCGAGGGCCCCGGCTTCGTCCCGCCTCCCCAGCTGGAGGTCGTGCGCATGGTCGAGGAGGACGACGTGGTCATGGCCGAACTCACCGGAACGGTTAGGCGTGACACGGGAGAGATGATGCGCATGTCGATGGCCGAGGTGTTCCGCATGCGCGACGGGAAGATCCGCGAACGCCGTGCCTGGGTGATCGAGCTCAAGCAGAACGACTACCTCTGAGGTCGTCGGTGGCGGCCTGCCGAACCTTCTGTTTCTGTACGCCGGCCGCCGTCTCCCCTTACGTCGCGGCCCGGTCCGCGAGCACCGTTTCACGGAACGCGGCCACCACGGGCCGCAGGTCGACTCGATGCCAGGCCGCCCACAGCTGAACGGACCCTTCGTACCAGGGCAGTTCACGTACCGCGACGCCTTCGGACGTGCCGCGCACCATGCTCTTCTGAATGAGCGCGAGGCCAAGACCGGAGGCGACCAGGCCCAGCGCGGTGAGGGGGTCGGCCGCGTCGAGGCGGATGTCCGGCGTGAAGCCGGATGCGACACACGACGCGACGAACGTGTCACGCCATGCCGGATCCTGGGCGTCGCCCACCGCGATCCAGGGCTGCCCGTCCAGGACGTCGGGCGTCAACTCCGCTGCCACGGCGAGGGGATGCTTCTCGGGCAGCGCGAGCAGCAGCGGGTCCCGCAGCAGCGCCGCCGCGTCCAGGTCCGGGTCGTTCTCGGGCGGCGGCGTGCGCACCAACGCGATGTCCAGGCTGCGCTGGCGCAGGCCCTCGAACTGCTCGGCCGACTCCTGGTCGTACAGCGCCACGTGGATTCCTGGGCGCTGATCGCGCAGGGTGCGCAGGGCCGAGGGGAGGACACCCGTGTGCATGGCATCGGCCACGTACCCGATGCACAGACCGCCCTCCTCGCCTCGGCCGAGCCGCCGGCCGAGGTTCTCCAGCCGGTCGGCGTGGCGCAGCAGGGCCTGCGCCTCGGTCAGGAATACCCTGCCGTCGGAAGTCAGCCGGATGCGTTGCTGACTGCGTTCGAAGAGGGTGAGCCCGAGGTTCTTCTCGAGCTGGGCGATCTGCCGGCTGAGGGGTGACTGGGAGATGTGCAGCCGCTCGGCGGCGCGTCCGACGTGCTCGGCCTCGGCGACGGCGACGAAATAGCGAAGTTGACGCAGGTCAAGCATGTAGGACCTCGGAGGACTCAACTATGTCCGAGCAAGTCTTGGACAGTCTCATGTAGGGATCCTAGCCTCGGACAGGCAAGCCCGACGGATCGCGCATTCGGTGATGTATCCGTCCGAACCACCTTCCTGAGGATCTTCCATGAGTATCAAGTCCCTCCTGCCCGGCACGCTCGGCTTCGGCACGGCACCGCTGGGCAACATGTTCCGCGCCATCCCCGACGAGGAGGCGGCGGCCACCGTCGAGGCCGCCTGGAACCAGGGCATCCGCTACTTCGACACCGCGCCCTTCTACGGCGCCGGCCTGTCCGAGATCCGGCTCGGCGACGTACTGGCACGCCACCCGCGCGAGGAGTTCGTGCTCAGCACGAAGGTCGGTCGCGTCGTCCTCGACGAGATCGAGGACCCGACCGCCCGGGACCTCGGCGAGAAGGGTGGCCTGTTCGAACACGGCCGCCCGAACAGGATGGTCAACGACTACACCGCCGATGCCACCCTGCGCTCCATCGAGGACAGCCTCGAGCGCCTGCGGACGGACCGCCTCGACATCGTGTGGGTGCACGATGTCGCGCAGGACTTCTACGGCGACGAGTGGCTGGCCTCCTTCGAGAGCGCGCGCACCGGCGCCTTCCGAGTGCTGCAGAGGCTGCGCGAGGAAGGGGTGATCAAGGCCTGGGGCCTCGGCGTCAACCGCGTGGAGCCCCTGGAGCTCACCCTGGACCTGGACGAGCCGAAGCCCGACGCGTTCCTCCTCGCGGGCCGCTACACGCTTCTCGACCACGACCGGGCCCTGCAGCGGTTGCTGCCGGCCGCCGCCGCCCAGGACGTCGACATCGTGGTCGGCGGCCCGTACAGCTCGGGCATCCTCGCCGGAGGTACCCACTTCGAGTACCAGAAGGCGCCCGCGCACATCGTCGACAGGGTGGAGCGGATCAAGGCCGTCGCCCAGCGGCACGGAGTCGGTATCAAGTCCGCCGCGCTGCAGTTCTCCCTCGCCCATCCGGCGACGGCTGCCGCGATCCCCGGCGCCACCAGGCCCAGTCGCATCGCCGAGGACGTCACCGCACTCGGCGAGCGGATCCCGGCGGCGTTCTGGACCGACCTGCGGGACGAGCGGCTGATAGCGCGCGACGCCCCCGTCCCCGCCGCCTGACCCCCGTCCCCGCCGCCCGGCCCTCGTCACCCCGCACACTCCCAGGAGATCCCGTGGCCACGACCACCGCATCCATCGACATCGCCGTTTCACCCGACCGCGTCTGGCAGCTCATCGGCGGCTTCGACTCGCTGCCCGACTGGCTCCCCTACATTCCCACCAGCGAACTGAGCGACGGCGGACGCCTGCGCCGTCTCGTGAACGAGGAGGGCGAGGTGATCGTCGAGCGGCTCGAAGGGTTCGACAACGAGGCCCGTACGTACAGCTACTCGATCCTGCGGGCCCCGTTTCCCGTCACCGGCTACCGCTCCACTCTCAGCGTGCACGAGACGACCCGCCAGGACACGGCCCGTGTGGAATGGTCCGGCACCTTCACGCCCGACGGCATCAGCGACGACGATGCCATCACCTTGTTCCACGGCATCTACACGCAGGGCCTGACGGCGCTGCTCGACACCCTCACCCCGTCGCCCGCCTCGATCTAGATCTAGGGTCCGGGTCCAGTTCCGGTTCCGGTTCCGGGTCGGGTCCGGTTTCGGATCCAGGCCGGGTCCGGGTCGGGGCCGGACCCGGGCAGGCGTCTACGTGCATCGGTCCGCCCATCGTTCCGGCGGACGGGGTCAGCCCGCGCGCAGCGTCGCCGCCGCCTTGTAGGTGCGCAGTACCGGCGCCGTCTCGATCCGCGTGACGGCGTCCCATGCCACCCGCCGCGTCAGATAGTGGTGCAGGGCCTCAGCGTCGCGGCACAGCGCGTGGGCGACGAGGTTCGTCGGGCCGGTCGTAGCCGCGACCACCGCGAGTTCGTCATGTCGGGCCAGCGCTGTCGCCACCGTGTCCAGGTGTGCGGGAGCCACCTGCATCCACAGCAGCGCGGACACCGTCACGCCCAGCAGCGTCGGATCGATGTCGACGTCGAAGAACAGCGCGCCGAGTGCCCGCAGTTCGGCCAGCCGACGGGCGGCGGTGGACGCGGTGGTACCGGTGGCGGTGGCCAGTTCCGCGTAACTGAGGCGCGCGTCCTCACGCAGTGCGGACAACAGCAGACGGTCCGCGTCCGTCAGGAGGTGCGCGGGGCTGTCGGAGACTGCGGGGCCGGAGGCGCCTTCGCCGTTCGGCGTCTGCGCCGTGCCGGTCGCGGAGCGCAGCCGCGCCTCCTGGTGCGCGTCCAGGGCGTCGACCCGGCCGCGCCACGCTGTCGGCCCGCCCAGGTAGGTGTGCAGCAGGTAGTGCGCGGACACGGCGGTGATCCCGGCGGTCCGGGGGATGTCACGCAGCAGCAACGTGTGCGCGTCCGGACCCGCGGGCGCGGTGTGGATGATCGCGACGATCTCCGTGCCTCCGGAGGTCAGTCGTACCCAGGACGTGTCGGGGCGTCGGGCGAGCGCCACCGCGATGTCGTGCGCGCTGCGCGTCGCGGCGGTCAGCCGTACGAACCACTGGTGCGTGCCGGAACTGCGCGGCGTGGGCAGGGCGACCACGCGCAGCCCGGCCCGCGCGTACAGCCGACGGTAACGGCGGACCACCGTCTGCGTCGAGGAGCCGAGGACATCGGCGACAAGGGTGAACGGCGCCCGTGCGTCAACGTGCAGGGCGTGGATCAAACCCCGGTCCAGCTCATCCAGTACGAACACATCCATCAAATTAGCCCACCACGATGGAAGTAATCGCCGAAGACGACTGTGGAAATGGAACTGCGCGAGGTCCGGACGGCACGGTGGCATCGGCCGCCCACCTTGCGGCGACCGCCTCGCCCGCGGCCCGGCCACCACCGACACACCCGCGCAGTCTCCGGGGGGAGACCCATGTCCCGCACCAGGAACCACACCGCCGGCCCCGGCCGGTCCGCCGCCCTCGCCGCGCCCGACTCCGGCCGTCACGAGCTCGCCCTCGCCGCGGTACTGACCGCTGAGGCGATGAACCTCCTCGACGCCACGATCGTCCAGGTCGCCGGCCCCGTCATCCATGCCGACCTCGGCGGAGCACGGGGCACGATCCCGTGGTTCAGCGCCGCCTACACCCTCGCGTTCGCCCTCGGCCTGCTGACCGGCGCCCGGCTCGGCGACATCGTCGGCCGCAGGCGGGTCTTCCGCATCGGGGTCACGATGTTCGCCGCCACGTCCCTGGCCTGCGCGCTCGCGCCGGGGGCGGCGACACTGATCGCCCTGCGTGCCGTACAGGGTGCGGCGGCGGCCGCGATCATCCCGCAGACATTCGGGCTGATCCGCGCCATGTACAAGGGCGACGAACTCACCCGGGCTCTCGGCATGATCGGTCCGGTCATGGGCCTGTCCGCGGTCCTCGGCCCGGTTCTCGGTGGCGTCCTGACCCATGCCGACCTGTTCGGCTCCTCGTGGCGCGCGGTCTTCCTCGTCAATCTCCCGCCGGCCGCCGCGGTCCTGGCCGCGTCCCGATACCTGACCGAGGACCGCGCGCCGACACGGCCCCGCCTCGACCCGGCCGGGACCGTCCTCGCCATGCTCGGTACCGCTCTGGTCGTATGCCCGCTCGCCTCAGGCAGCAGCCCCGGGCCCACGAGGTGGGCCGTCGCCGCCGCGGGAGCCGTGGTTCTGGGCGTGTTCGTCGTCCAGCAGCGCCGCGCCGGCCGTCGCGGGCGCGTCCCACTGATCGAGCCGGCCCTGCTGCGCGGCCGGGAGTTTCCCGCCGCGCTGGCCACGTCGACCCTGTTCTTCGCCGTGATGAACGGCGTCATGATCACCGTCGTCCTGCATCTCGAACTCGGCCTCCACGACGGCCCGCTCACCGCGGGACTCACCCTGCTGCCGTGGTCCGCCGGTCTCGCGATCGGCTCCTGGGCGGCCGGCGCGCGTCTGGTCACGCGATACGGGACGAGCGTCATGCACACCGGTATCGCCGTCCTCGCGATCGGCCTGGCGGCCACCGTCCTCGCGTACCGCGGTGCGGACCCCGGCCACTATCCGGCCGCGCTGCCCGTCGCGCTCGCCGTCGCCGGACTGGGCACCGGCCTGTTCACCCCGCCGTTCTTCGGTACGGCGCTCGACGGGGTCGGCCCGCAGGAGACCGGCTCGGCAGCAGGTCTGCTCAACGCCGTACAGCAACTCGGCGGCACGCTCGGTGTCGCGGTCATCGGCGGCATCTATCTGGGTGCCGCGGGCGACGCGCGCGGCGCGGCCCAGCACGCGCTGGGGGCCACCGCTGTGATCCTGGCCGCAACGGCGGTGGCCGCCCGGATCATGACCGCACGCCCCACCGCCCGCTGACCGCCGTCGGCCGCTGACCGCCGTCGGCCGCGGACGGCGGGACAGCCGGGAGCAGGGAACCATCGAGGACAGCAGGGAACCGTCTAGGACAGCGGGGAACCGTCGAGGACGGCCGGGCCACCACAGCGTGGGAACGGCCCGGCCGACATCGGCGGCGCGGCCCGCAGGGGCAGGCCCGGCTCAGGCCTGCGCGCGCCTCGGCAGGCGCCAGTTCGGACGTACGAAGTGGCAGGTGTAGCCGTCGGGGTAGCGCTGCAGGTAGTCCTGGTGTTCCGGCTCCGCCTCCCAGAAGGGACCGGCCGGCGCCACCTCGGTCACGACCTTCCCCGGCCACAGCCCGGAGGCGTCGACATCCGCGATCGTCTCCTCGGCGACACGCTTCTGCTCGTCGTCGACATAGAAGATGGCGGACCGGTAGCTGAGACCGATGTCGTTGCCCTGCCGGTTCTTCGTCGACGGGTCATGGATCTGGAAGAAGTACTCCAGGATCGTCCGGTAGTCGGTCTTCGTGGGATCGAACGTGATCTCGATCGCCTCGGCATGCGTCCCATGGTTGCGGTACGTCGCATTGGCCACGTCGCCACCGCTGTATCCCACCCGCGTGTCCAGCACGCCCGGGAACGTCCTGATCAGATCCTGCACGCCCCAGAAGCAGCCGCCCGCCAGCAGCGCCTTCTCCTCGTTCCGGCTCATCGCACGCACCCTTCTTCCTCGTCTTCGTCGGACTCGCACAGGCGCCGCCGCACGCTCCCGGCGGTCCGTCTCCCCCACCGTCGCAGCCACGTGGCACCGAACTGCACAAGGCCCGACGGGCCCGTCGAAATTCCCGGTCCGGCCCCTGGGATGCGAGAGAGCTCGAACCCCGTCCCGGCCGGCCGGGACGGACACCCCGCACGTCACCGATAACAATCTTGCAAGTTTCAATCAACATCGGCTTGAGAATTTGCTATCGCTACCGAGAAAAGGGCTCAATGTCCTTGCTATGTCAGCAGAAAAGCGTTAGGGAGCGGATGAACGGCACGATCGACGGCTTCAGCTACGGGCTGGTCACACCGGTGGCCGCCTACGTCATGGCCTGTGTGGGCTCGGCGTTGGGGCTGCGCTGTGTGGTGCGGACGGTGCACCACGAGCCCGGCTGGAGGCTGGGCTGGCTGGCGCTGGGAGCCAGCGCTCTCGGCTGCGGCATCTGGACGATGCACTTCATCGCCATGACCGGCTTTTCCGTGGCGGAGACGCCCATAACCTACGACGTCCCCTTGACCGTGCTCAGTCTGGTCGTTGCGATCGTGGTGGTCTCAGCGGGCGTGTTCATCGTCGGGCACCGCGGTGCCACGCGGACCGCCCTCACCGTGGGCGGCAGCATCACCGGCCTCGGCGTCGCGATGATGCACTACCTCGGCATGTTCGCGATGCAACTCAACGGAGACCTCGGCTACAACGCGTTCACCGTGACGCTGTCCGTGGTCATCGCCCTCGTCGCGGCGACCGCCGCGCTGTGGGCCGCCGTCTCCGTGCAGGGCTTCCTCCGCACCCTCGGCGCCAGCCTCGTCATGGGCCTGGCCGTCACCGGCATGCATTACACGGGCATGGCCGCCGTGAGCGTCCATCTCCACAACAACATGCAACAGGCCGTCGGCGGGCGTGAGGGCACCTCGCTCCTGCTGCCCATGCTCCTGGGCCCGATCATCTTCCTGATCCTCGCCGCGGCCATCGTCATGTTCGACCCGGTCCTGATCCTCGGGGACGGCGACTGGAGCAAGTCGCCCCAGGGACAGTCCAGGGTGGTGGCGCGCGGGAACCGGATACCGGTGCGCGTGCCGGGCGTCGAGAATCCTCCGGCGCCGGTGGCACCCGGTGGCCGGTCGGCCGACAGTTGGTCGTCAGCACCCCAGCAGCCGGCCGACGATGTACGCGCCGCCAACTACAGCGGCGCGGGAGCCGGTGACTCCTACGGGCCCCGCTACGAGGCGGAGTAGTCCCGCCAGTCGTGAATCGATGGCCCGGCCGGCGCGTTCGACCTCGCGCTCCCGCCGGGCCATCGCCACATCTGGGGACGGTTTCGGATCGGCGCCCGGCCTGGCGTGCCTGACGTGCCCGTCCGCCTGACGCGCCCGTCCGCCTGACGTGCCTGTCCGCCTGACGTGCCTGACAGACAGTACGGCGGAACCGGATCCCTGTAGTGGCGCACCCGTGACGCAGTCCGGCCCCTCGGGATGATCTTGAGGCTAGGGTGCCGGGCATGACTTCCATAGCCTTGCGTGGCACGACGCTCCATTACGACGACACCGGCCCGTCGGCCGGACTGCCCGTCCTTCTGATCCACGGGCATCCCTTCAACCGGACCCTGTGGGCCCCTCAGGTCGAGGCGCTCGCCGCCGCCGGACACCGTGTCATCACCCCGGACCTCCGCGGCTACGGTGAAAGCGGGGTGGAGGCCGGCACCGTGTATCTCGCCGACTTCGCCGACGACCTCGTCGGGCTCCTCGATCACCTGGGAATCGAGCAGGCGGTGGTGGGCGGCGTCTCGATGGGCGGCCAGATCGCGATGGAACTTCAGCGCGGCCATGCCCACCGGGTGAGTGCCCTCGTCCTCTCGGACACCTCCGCGCCGGCCGAGACGGAGGAGGGCAAGGCCTTCCGCAACCGACTGGCCGACCGTCTCCTGACGGAGGGCATGGGCGGCTACGCCGACGAGGTCATCGGCAAGATGCTCGCCGACTACAACGTCACCGCGATGCCGGAGGTCGCAGAGCACGTCCTCCGCATGATGCGCGCCACTGACCCCCGCGGTGCCGCGGCGGCCCTGCGCGGCCGGGCCGAACGTCCCGACTATCGGGACACCCTCGGCGCCGTACGGTCTCCCGTGCTGATCGTCGTCGGTGCCGACGACGTGTACACGCCGGTCTCCGACGCCGAGACGATCCGTGAACTAGTCCCGCACGCGGTCCTGACCGTCGTCGACGGAGCCGGTCACCTCCCCGGTGCGGAACAGCCGGCCCGTTTCAATGCCGCACTGCTCGACTTCCTCGCCGAACGGGTGGCCCCACGTACCTGAGCACTCCGACCGGTCGTCGCCGGGCTCGCCGGAGCGGGGCCACAGAAATGGTCGTCGACTTCGGCGCCCCTCGACGTCGTACGGGGATACCTGTCGTCGCGTCCTGTCGTCGCGTCGTCGTCTCGACTTGGGCGGCAGAGCGTCCCGGATGGTGGTCCGCGCCGCGCGGCGGGGGGATCCTCGGGCGACGGAGCCGGAGCGGATGACAGCAGGAGGGGCGCGGCAGGTACCACGAAGGAGGCGGCAGGTCTTACGACGGAGTCCGTGTCGGCATTTCGAACCACATGGTCTTGCCGGTGGGCGTACACGTGCTGCCCCAGCTTTCGGCGAGCAGGTCGAGCAGTTCGGTACCGCGTCCGCCCTCCGCGTCGGCGTCGGCCTCGCGACGCACGGGGCAGGCCGGCTCCGTGTCCTCGACCTCGCACAGCAAGCGGTCGCCACGCACGCACAGGTTGAGCCGCAGCGGGCCGCGCGTATGGCACAGGGCGTTCGTGACCAGCTCGCTGACCAGGAGCTCGGCGGTGTCGGCCAGGTCTTCCAGGCTCCACTCGTCCAGTTGCGCCGTCACCAGGCGGCGGGCCCGGCGGGCCGACGTCAGCTCCCGCGACAGGGGCCAGGAGGCGTCCCAGGGGGTGACACGGGCGCGAGGCGCGTCGAACGGCCGGATGGGTTGCAGCGCCCGCGACCAGAGTGCCCGGTTGCGGGCGAGCCACGAGGTGGGTGCGGCCTCGGCGGACCCGTCCTCCTCCTGAGCTCGTTTCGCGGCGTCCTCGCGCCCCGATCCCTCAGGCCGACGGCAGAGCCGGGCAAAGCGCCCCCGGCGAGATATCGCCGGGAGGTCGATGGCCCCCGGGGCCATGGGAATCAGTCCCTTCTGCACTGCTGGCGACCGGACGGCCGGAGCGGCGCGGACCCGTCGACGACCGGTCCGAACGTCTGCCAGGTCACGCGTTGGCGTAACGCCCGTCACGATAACAAATATACATGTAGCACTTGTTACGGTAAATATCGTTTCCAAGGGTACCTATCAAGACATATGAGACGTGTTCGGTGTCACGTCACCACCCCGTAGCCACACCGCAGCCACCCTGGGGAGCCCTCATGCCACGGCCGCCCGACCAGGCCAGACGACGCGACCTGATCGACCGGGTCCGCGCGTACCTGATTCGCAACGGCCTGGCCGATCTGTCCCTGCGCCCTCTCGCCCGAGCGCTGGGCACCAGCGACCGCATGCTCCTGTACTACTTCGGGACCAAGGAAGGCATGGTCGCCGAGGCGCTGGCCCTGGACGAGCGGCGACCACTCATGCGAGCCCGGGGCGTCCTCGAAGCGGCGGAGTCCCCCCGGGACCCGGCGGGCGTCCGCCGCTTCATGGAGGGGGTCTGGCAGCAGTTCAGCGCCTCCGACCTGCGACCCGCGCTCCCCCTCTATCTCGAGATCATGACCGCCAGCCTGCTCCACTCCGATCGGTACGGGCCCGTCATGCGCGATGTGCTGACCGAGTGGACCGGCCTTCTCACCTCAGCCTTCCGCAGCCTCGGAATGACCGAGGCCCGAGCCCGCACCGAGGCGACACTCCTGGTCGACGCGACCTTCGGTCTGCTCGTCGCTTCCCTTGCCGAGGGCGACCGGGACCGGGCCGACGCGGCCTTCCGCGCTCTCCTCGACCGCCTCGAACCCGGCTGGCACGTCATCTGATGCGTGTCCGCACCCGAGGCACGTCCGGCCGTGAGGCATGTCCGGACCTGAGGCATACCTGGACCTGAGGGCATACCTGGACCTGAGACTTTTCGGCAGCACTGTGACCAGCGGCTTTCCCGCTCGGGATGAACCACCCGGAATCACAGCTTCGCCCCGAAATCCTGTGTCCACCACGGGCCGCCCGACCCCTTGTGCACACCCACCCCTATGTTCTTGAACGAACAGTTGAGTATGTTCGCGCGGTGCCCCGGGCTGTTCATCCAGGAGTCCATCACCGCCTGTGGGGTCTGCTGGCCCATGGCGATGTTCTCGCCGTACGTCGACCAGCGGTAGCCCGCGGCCGTGATGCGCTCACCCGGGCCGGCGCCGTCGGGGTTGGTGTGGTCGAAGAAGGCGCGGGCGGCCATGTCGTCGGAGTGGCCCCGGGCCGCGTCCTCCAGCTGGGCGTCCTCGGTGAGAGGCCCGCAGCCGGCGGCCGCCCGCTCCTTGTTCACCAGCGTCACCACCTGCGCCACGGTGGCCGTGGGGGCCGACTGCGCCTGGGGCGCGCCGGACACCCGTCGGGTCGGCGGCGCCGAGGATGCGGCGGCCGACGCGCTCGCCTCGGCAGGGCGGGGGGCCTTGGTGGCTCTCGCCTTGGCCGTCCGCGTCGCGGACGCCGACGAGGACGGAGACGCGGATGCCGATGCCGTGACCGGCCTTGACGTGCCGGTGGCGCCGGGTGCCGAGAGGTCCATGACCGGGTCGCCCGCGGTGCGCGAGGGGGCTGCCCCGTCGGTTCGCGTTCCGGGCCCCGTACCGAGGTACCAGAGGCCGCCGCCCGCGACGCTGACCGCCATGAGCACGCCTCCCAGGGCGCGACGCCGGAAGCGTCGGCGCCGACGGGCCTCGCCGCGCGAGGCCGCTCTGCCGCGGGGAGCACGATGCCCGGCCGCCGCCGGGGCGTCTTCGGCATGGCCCGCGACGACCGCGGTCCGTGCTGCCGAGCCCGCGGCGGCCATCCCGCCGGGGGCGGTCCGCAGTGCCGCGACCAGTCCCGGTGACACGGCGATCAGCGACAGGCCGGCCAGCAGCCCCTCCGCGGGCACCAGTCCACTCCACAGGCCCGAGCAGCGGACACAGTCGCGGGCGTGCCGGGCTATTCGCTTGCGCCACAGCGCCGAGGGCCGGCCGTCCCAGGAGGCGAGGACACCACGCAGTTCCGTGCACGGCGGGCGCGCGTCGAGGGCACGTACCACCACGCGGGCCGTCTCCAACTGCGCCTTCATCCGCTGCACTTGGACCGCGGTGTGCTGAGGCGACAGTTCCAGGGCCTCGGCGACCTCGGTCCGGGTCAGTTCGCCGGCGCATTCCAGCCACCACAGAGAGAGCACGCCACGATCGTCGGGTTCGAGCCAGCGGGTCGCCAGCGCGGTCTCCCGACGCTGGCCGGAAAGCTGGAGCCGCGCCATGGTCAGGTCCACGAAGTCGGCGCCGGGGTCCGCGAGTTCCTCCGCCTCCTCCACGGCGCCCGGAGCGAACCGCCGGTCCCGCCAGTGCGCCCGGACCTGGTTCATCGCGATCGCCACGAGCCAGGAGCGGAAGCTCGCCGGCGTGCGCAGGCCGTCCAGGCCGTCCAAGGCGCGGAGCATGGTGTTCTGCACGACGTCGTCGACATCGACGGAGCCGTTCAGAGCACGCCCGACTATGTTGTAGACCAAGGGGAGAAACGCGCTGACCAGGGCCTCCTGAGCCGCCGAGTCGCCCGCTCGGGCGGCAGTCACCAGTGCCGCCGGCTCCACCGCGTGCTGTCTCCTCATGAAAACTTCCCTGTCCTCGACTCCGAACGATGCTGCCGTTGCCTGGGAGACCGCCCGCGGAACCTCGGATAACAGTTCTTCGGAGACTCGTTGCGGAGAGACTGGCCACACCTGCCCGCCGATCGCAAGGAAGCAGGTCACATAGGGGTCCGTCTCCGGACCCGCCCGTGCCGGCCCTCGGACCTCCCCGTCCCGGCCACCGGCCCCGCGGGCGCCGGCCACCGGACCGACGGGCGCCCGCGTGCCCGCTGGTAAAATGGGGGCACGCTTCGAAGTCGCCGGGGCCCGTGCCAAGAGGTACGGGCCCCGGGGCGTTCCGGGCGTCAGACTGAGGAAGGTTCCCCATGAACGCGAAGCCGCCGGCCCCTGGACTCTCCGATGCTGGCGAGCACCAGCCGACGTCAGCGGCGGAGGGCGACGTGTCGGCACCACCGGCCCCTGCCACGGGTCTGCCTCCGGCCGTGTCGTTCGACGGGCTCGGCCTGCCGCCGGTACTGGTGAACAAGATGACCGGCCTCGGGGTGACGGAGCCGTTCCCCATCCAGGCCGCGACGCTGCCCAACGCGCTGGCCGGGCACGACGTCCTCGGCCGGGCACGGACCGGTTCCGGCAAGACACTGGCCTTCGGACTGGCCCTGCTCGCCCGGACGGCAGGCCGCCGAGCTGAGTCCAAGCGACCGCTGGCGCTGGTCCTGGTACCGACCCGGGAGCTCGCGCAGCAGGTGAGCGACGCGCTGGAACCGTACGCGCAGACCTTGAACGTGCGACTGGCGACGGTGGTGGGGGGCCTGTCGATCAACCGGCAGCAGGCTCTGCTGCGGACCGGCGTCGAGGTGCTCATCGCGACGCCGGGGCGGCTGACCGACCTGGTGTCACGCCGGGACTGCGTTCTGAACCACGTGCGGATCACGGTGCTGGACGAGGCGGACCAGATGTGCGACCTGGGCTTCCTGCCGCAGGTCTCGGAACTCCTCGGCCAGATCCCGGCCGACGGCCAGCGGCTGCTCTTCTCGGCCACGCTCGATCACAACGTCGACCAGCTCGTGCAGTCGTACCTTCACGACCCGGTTCTCGCCTCGGTCGACCGGGTGGCCGGTTCGGTGACGACGATGGAACACCACGTGCTGAACATTCACGGCGCCGACAAGTACGCGACGGCGACCGAGATCGCCGCCCGGGACGGCCGGGTGCTGATGTTCCTGGACACCAAGGCCGGTGTGGACCAGTTCACCCGTCATCTGCGGGCCAGCGGCATTCGTGCCTCCGCCCTGCACAGCGGGAAGTCTCAGCCGCAGCGGATGCACACGCTCGCCCAGTTCAAGAACGACGAGATCAACGTGCTGGTGGCCACCAACGTCGCCGCCCGGGGCATTCACATCGACTCGCTCGACCTCGTCGTCAACGTCGATCCTCCCGCCGACGCCAAGGACTATCTGCACCGGGGCGGGCGTACGGCGCGCGCCGGGGAGTCCGGGAGCGTGGTCACCCTGGTCACCCCCAATCAGCGGCGCGATGTGAACCGGCTGATGTCCGAGGCCGGCATCCGGCCGACCGTCACCCAGGTGCGCTCGGGCGAGGCGGCGCTGAGCGCCATCACCGGGGCCAAGCGCCCGCCGACCGAGCCGAAGACCAGCACCGGCAACGCGCCCTTCCGCGGTATCGGCACCCGTCCGGGACGCGCCGCCAAGGAGTCGCGCAAGACCGCGGACGCCCGCAAGGCCGCCGAGGCCCGTGCGGCGGCCCGGGTACGCAAGAGCCGCTGACGTCGGACGGAACCGTCCTCGGCCCATGTCGGGTTCCGCGGCGCTCGCGTGCGGCATCCCCGAGGCGGCCGCCCAGGTGTGACGAAGCGCGAAGTCGTACGCAAGGACCCGGGGCATGGCACCCCGGGCCCTTCGTTCGGTCGCTCCGGTCATCGGCGCGGTGCGCGTCACCCCTCCCGATCCTGGTCGACGAAGTCGGCCAGGCCCGGCCAACGAAGGCAGGGTCTGGCGGTCCCCCGGGGAGAGCCTGTCCGGGGGACCGCCAGGGACCGGAGCGCGCCCTGCCCTATGACGCCATGACGCGATCCGGTGTGCGGCGTCCGGCTCAGCTCACCGCCTGCTTCACGAGCGCGCCGATGCGCGCCTCCACCTCGGCCGTCAGCTCGGTCAGGGCGAACGCGGTGGCCCACATCGCGCCCTCGTCCAGCTTCGCCGCATCACTGAACCCCAGCGTCGCGTACCGCGCCTTGAACTTCTCCGCGCTCTGGAAGAAGCAGACGACCTTCCCGTCCAGCGCGTAGGCGGGCATGCCGTACCAGAGTTTCGGCGCGAGGATCGGAGCACCGGCCGTGACGACGGCATGGACGCGCTCGGCCATGATCCGGTCGGAGTCCCGCATCTCGGCGATCTTCGCGAGTACGTCCCGCTCCGCCTCGGCCGCCTTCTCCGCGCGCGAGCCGCGGCGGGCCTCCTTCTTCAGCTCCTGGGCATGGTCCTTCATCGCGGCCCGCTCCTCGGCCGTGAATCCCTCGTGCTTGCCGGTTTCCGTACCGCTCATGACAGAGCTCTCCCTTGAGGATCCGATGCGCGGAATCTTGGGCCCGCGGATGGCGACGCGCCACATTTCCATCATCGGCACGGGTCGTGCCGATGAGGAAGAATATTCCGCCCGACCCCGGCGTTGTCAACGGCACGACACGTGCCGATAAACTGGCCTCATGACCGAACCGCCCGCCACGCCACGGCGCCGAGGCGCCCCGCGCACCGACGAGCTGCTGCAGGCGACCCTCGACCTGGCCGCGGAGGTCGGGTACGCGGGCCTGAGCATCGAGGCCGTCGGCCGCCGGGCCGGGGTCGGAAAGCACACGATCTACCGGCGCTGGCCCTCGAAGGCGGCGCTGCTGCTCGACGCGCTCAGTCGCGTGTGGACCAGCGACCTGGACTACCGCGACACGGGCCACATCCGCGAGGATCTGCGCGAGCAGTTCCTCCGTTCGGGTCTCGCCCTGTCCAGCCCGCCGATCGGCCCCGTCTACCGCGCGGTCATCGCCGAGGCTCAGGGGGATGCCGGGCTGCGTGCGACGCTGCACGAACGCTTCCTCGCCACTGTCGAGCAGAGCACCCTCGACCGGATCACCCGCGCCCAGCGCACCGGCGAACTGGCCGCGGAGGTGAACCTGGAATTCGCCGCCGAGGTGCTGTGCGGCGCCCTGTACTACCGCAGCCTGCTGTCGACCCGCCCCATCGACGAGGACGTGATCGACGGCCTCCTGGACATGTTCATGGCCGCCTACGGAACCACCGGCCAGACCCGGCCGGACCTGTCCTCCGAGTCCGCGACGGCGCGGGCCGGGGCACCGCCAGGGACCCCGACCTGATCCTGGCGCACCTCGACGAACAGGACCTGTCCGGTCCGACTGTGGGGACGGGCTCCCCAGTCGGACCGCGACAGACCCACAGCCCCCCAGACGCACACCCGCGCGCGAAGTCAGGCGACGACGGTGGCCGCGTCCCACACGATGAGGGTGCCTTCACGGTCCATCGTCAGCAGGTACCTCCGGTCGGGCGACATGTGGCACTCGAGAACGTTGTCCGTGTGGACTTCGAGCGTGCGCAGCAGGTCGCCCGTGCGGATGGACCGGATCTGCACCCGTCCGAAGTCGGGCACGGCCAGCCAGTCATCGGTGGTGACGAAGTCGGTGCCTCTCTGCGGCAGCGTGAATCGCTCGTCCCCGCTGGGGAGTTCCAGGACCCTGATGCCGTACACGTCACCGATCGCGATCCAGGAGCCGTCCGCGGCCATGCCGAGCCGGTTGACCGCGTGCCGGTGGTCTGGCAGCTCCGCGATCCGGCGGCCGGTACGCGGGTCCCAGAGCCCGAGTTGACCGCGCGCGTTCCCCATGGCGAGGACCGACCCGTCGGCGGCGAGGGCCAGATGCCCCACCTGCCGTGCCAGAGGCTTCGTCGGCAGGCGTTCGCCGGTGAACGGGTTGACGAGATCGCCGGTGGCCGCGTCGTAGGCGAGCCACATGTCGTCGGGTCCGTACACGGAACCCGTCACATGGCCGGCTTCGAACGGGATCCGCTCCTCGCCGTCGACCGGGTCCCACGCCCGCGCGCCCTCACCGGCGGACCGGGTCATGACGAAGCTGCAGTCCGGAGCCACGGCGCAGTGGTAACCCACCTCCGGCTGTGCCGGGATCACCCGGCGAACGGCCCGGGTCGCCACGTCGTAGATCCTGATGTGCTTGTCCCGACCGACCGCCACCAGCCAGGTGTTGTCCGGCGACATGGCGAAGTCCTGCGTGAACCGCGGTAGTTGCAGCACCGCGTGCAGCCCTTGCGGTTGCCGGACGGCGGCGGCCTGTCCGGCGTGGCCCAGGGCGCGCAGCAGATCCTGGGCCAACTCCCCCGGATCGTGGGGTGCGTCGGGATCCAGGCCGCCGATGACCTCGTCGATCGTCGAAGCGGTGACCCTCGCCGACGGGGAGTCGACCAGCGTCAGGTCGGCCAGCAGTCCCCGCACCTCGAAGCGCTGGATCCTGGCGATCTGCCAACGCGGATCCCCGAGCAGCGCCGCGGCCTTCCCGGGATCGCAGTGCCACATGTGCCACACCAGGTTCCGCCACCAGTACCCGGCCAGAAGGGGCAGATCCAGCCAGGTGCCGCCGGGTTGCGCCAGTACCCGGGCATTGCCGAGGAGGCGCTCGTGCCACTCGGCCTCCTCGTCCGCCGGCCAGCGTGACCTCAGACGGTCGTGCAGTCCTTCGGGGACGGTGACCCGCATCCTGCCGTCGTCGGCCGGGGCGATGGTGACGAGTCGCGCGTCACGGAGACGTTCGAGGAGGTTCAGCGTGAAGGCGTAGGGTCCCCCGTCCATCCCGGCCCAGGCCTCCTTGACCTCCGTCACGCCCAGTTCGACGCCGGGGCGAAGTGCCGACAGGCGCCGGGCATCGAGGGACTCACGCAGGTCGAGCACGGCCGTCAGGGCGGTACCGATCCGGTCGTCGCCCCAGTCCTTGTGGCCGGTCGCCCGTTCCCACTCCCCGGCGTCGCGCACCCTGCGCCTGGCCTCGTACCTCCGTGAGCGCCACCCGTCCCACATCGCCCCTGGTGTTCTCATCGCCGTTGCCCCCGCCCACAGATGGAACGTCGGTGAAACCGTTCGAACGCCTGCGCGTAGGCATTCCCTTGAGGCCCCGGCACGAACCCGCCGTACCGACTCTCCGGTCCGCACGGGCACCTGGACCGCCCGAAGTGGACCAACGGCGGGGTACCGGGCGGAGGCACACCTCCGCCGATGGAGAACGAGCAGTCCCTCGCGAGGCATCCGCGCGATGCCCGCCGTCTCGCGAGCTGCGGGCGAATACGAGGAGGGCTGTCTCCGGAGGCTCAGCGGCGTCGCAGTGACGGGTCGAGGAGCGCGGGCGGAGTGTCGAACTTCTCGTGGGCGGCGAGGTCCGTGCCGGGGGCGACGATCGCGTCGATCGCGTCGAGGACGTCGGCGGGGAGCACGGTGTCGGCCGCGGCGAGCTGCGCGTACAGGTGTTCCGGCGTGCGGGGGCCGATGAGCGCGCTCGTGACGGCGGGATGCGCCGTCACGAATCCGAGCGCGAGCTGGATCATGGTCAGGCCGGCCCCGTCGGCGAGGTCGGCCAGTTTCTCGACGGCGTCGAGCCTGGCCCGGTTGGCGGGGATGGTGATGTCGAAGCGTTGTGGCATCAGCCTGGAGCGGCTGGTGGTGATCTCCCGGCCCGCACGGACCGCGCCCGACAGCCAGCCGGAGGCCAACGGGCTCCACACCAGGACACCGAGCCCGTACTCCTCGCTCACGGGCAGGACATGGGCCTCGATCCCCCGTTGCAGGATCGAGTAGCTGGGCTGTTCGGTGACGTAGGGCCTCAAGTGATGCTCGCGGGCGGCCCATTGGGCCTGCACCATGCGGTACGCGGGGAAGGTCGAGGAGCCGAAGTAGCGGATCTTTCCCGCGCGTTGCAGGTCGGTCAGGGCCGACAGCGTCTCCTCGTCACCCGTGCCCGGGTCCCAGCGGTGGATCTGGTAGAGATCGACGTGGTCGACACCGAGCCGGCGCAGACTGTTGTCCAGCTCGGTGACCAGCCAGCGGCGCGAAGCGCCCCGGTGGTTGCGCTCGTCACCCATCGGCATGCCCGCCTTCGTGGCGAGCACGATGTCGTCGCGGCGGCCGGCGATGGCTTTGCCGACCATCTCCTCCGACTCGCCTTCGCCGTACATGTCGGCGGTGTCGATGAGGTTGATCCCGCCGTCGAGAGCGGCGTCGACGATGGCGGTGGCCTCGTCCTGGGTGGTGCGCCCGATCCTGCCGAAGTTCATCGCGCCGAGCGCGAGGGTGCTGACCTGCACACCGGTGCGGCCCAAGGTGCGGTACTGCATGATCGTGTCTCCTCCGTCGAGGGTGAGGCGAGATGGCAGCGCGGATTGGTTGTCGGGTCCCTGATCTGCCATCATGAACAAACGGAACGCCGTCCCGTTTCACGATACGGAACACCGTCCCGCTTAGCAAGGCGATACGGAACGGTGTTCCGTTTGATGGCTCGGCCATGGAGGAAAGGATGCGATGAGCGACAGCGACGAGAGGGCCGCGCGGCAGACGGCCCGGCCCAGGCGGGCCGACGCCCGGCGCAACCAGGAGACGCTCCTCGACGCGGCCGCCGCGGTCTTCGCCACGTCCGGCGTGGAGGCACCCGTACGCGACATCGCGGCCCGGGCCGGCGTCGGGACGGCCACGATCTACCGGCACTTCCCGACGCGGGCGGATCTCATCGTCGCCGTCTACCGGCACCAGGTCGAAGCGTGCGCCGAGGCGGGGCCGGTCCTGCTGAGGGACTGCGCCTCCCCTCATTCCGCGCTGGCCCAGTGGATCGACCTCTTCGTCGACTTCCTCGTCACCAAGCACGGACTCGCCGCCGTTCTGCAGCCCGACAACACGGCCTTCGACGCCCTGCACACCTACTTCATCGACCGCCTCGTCCCCGTCTGCGCCCAACTCCTCGACGCCGCGGCCGACTCCGGCGAGATCCGCCCCGGCGTGACGGCCTACGAACTCATGCGCGGCGTCGGCAACCTCTGCATCGGCGCCCACAACGACCCCCGCTACGACGCGCGACGGCTGGTCGGGCTCCTCATCGCGGGCCTGCGCCGACCCGACTGACCGCCCCGCCCGATCCGGTCGACGACCTTGAACTCCAGGACCGGACAAGGGAGTTCAAGGAGTCAATCACCTAGAGCGCCACCAGCCGACCGCCGCGGCCCCGCAGTCGGACCGAGGCCACGGCGCCGCTGACCAGTGCCACGCCGAGAAGCACTCCGCAGGCCACCGCGACGGTGCACGCGTCACCGGCGAGAGCGCCGTACAGGCCGCGGACCGCCCAGTAACCGGGCGAGGCCGGGGCCACGTCCGAGACCCACACCGGCAGAGCGGCCAGCGGGACGAGTGCGCCGCCGACACTGCTCAGCAGCATGCCGCCGATGTCGTAGGCGGCCGAGAGGGCACCCATGCTGCGGACGAGCACGCCGAGCAGCGTGCCGAGTCCGAGCAGCGCGAAGCTCCAGCTGAGCAGAACACCCAACAGCAGGAACGGGTGCGGAACGGGCAGACCGAAGACGTACACACCGAAGCCCAGGACGAGGAACTGCTGGGCGAGCAGGGCCGCGAAGACGGGGACGGCCTTGCCCGCGAGCAGTTCCGCGGGATGCAGGGCGGTTCCGCGCAGGCGGTCCCACGTGCGGCCGAGCCGTTCGGTCAGGATCGCGCTGCCGCAGATGCCGAGGGCGAGCAGCGAGAAGGTGACCAGGGTGCCGACGACCGCTTGTTCCGTTCCGGCCGTACGGCCTTGGCCGGCCAGGTAGAGCGGGCGCAGCAGCGTGATGAAGACGAGCGGCAGGATCATCCGGCTCAGTACCGGTCCGGGTTCTCCCGCCATGAGCAGGACGTTGTGGCGGACCAGCACGCCCAGGCGGGCGGCGGACTCAGGCGGCGTCACGGTGCTCCGCCCCCCGCTCGGTCGTCGACTTGCTCCCGGCCGCCACGATCTCCATCGACCGGTACAGGTCGTCCAGTCCGGGGCGGCGTACGTCGACGGACACGGGTGTACGACCGGACGCGAGCAGGGCCGCCAGATCGGCACCGGGGTCCGTGGTCGGCCGGCGCAGCTCGGGTTCGGCCGGGTCTGCGAACGTCACCCTGAGTTCGCCGGGCAGGTGGCGGGTGAGCTCTTCCTGGGTGCCGCGCGCGATGATCCGCCCGGCCCGCGCGAGAGCCAGCGTGGCGTCGAGATCGACCAGTTCCGGCAGGTAGTGGGTCGTGTAGACGACGGCGGCGCCCGCCTGGGCGCGAGCCCTGACGGCGCTCAGCAGAGCCGAGCGGGTCTCCGGATCAGCTCCGGCGGTCGGCTCGTCCAGGAGCAGGAGCGGCGGTGAGCCGACCATCGCGGTGGCCGCCTGGACCCGGCGCCGCTGGCCACCGGACAGAGCGCCGACGGTCCGGTCCGTCACGGCCGTCAGGCGGAGCTCCTCCAGGACCCGGGCGATCTCCGCGTCCCGATGACGTCCGCGCAGCCCCGCGAGCCCGGCGAACAGCCGCACGTTCTCCCGCACGGTGGCGGTGCCGTACAGAGCGAGTTCCTGTGGAGCCACGCCGAGGAGCCGCCGTGCGGCCCGGCCGGCACGCAGTGCGTCGAGCGTCGCGATGGTGATCCGGCCCGCATCAGGACGTACGAGACCGGCGGCGATCTCGACGAATGTCGTCTTGCCTGCACCGTTGTGACCGATCAGGCCCACGATCTCACCCGCCGGGACCGTCAGGTCGAAGCCGTCGAGCGTGCGACACGGGCCGTAGCGCTTCACCAGTCCCTCTGCGATCAACATCCGTCCTCCATGACGTGTACGGCGTACACGTATACGCCGTAGACGTCTACACTGTAGACCCATGAGTGGCAGGCGGGAAGAGATCCTGGACGCGGCACTGGCCATCGCCGACGAGCACGGCGTCGACGCGGTCTCGATGCGCACGGTGGCCGATCGCGTCGGCGTGACACCGATGGCGCTGTACCGGCACGTCAAGGACAAGGCGGCGTTGCTGGACGGCATGGTCGGACGTCTGCTCGCCGCGCTGCTGCCACCGGATCCGCCCGAGCAGCAGACCTGGCACGCACGGCTCGATGCCCTCGCGCACGCCTGCCGGAAGGTGACCCAGCATCACCCCTGGGCCGCACATCTCCTCTTTTCGCGGCCCGCCGTCACCCCGGACGCCGTGCGCGCGGTGGACATCATCTACAGCGCCCTCATCGAGGCCGGGGTTCCCGCGCCCGAGGTTCCCCGGCTGGAACGCCTGATCAGCACCTTCGTCATCGGATTCGCCGCCTCCGAGGCCGCGGGCCGCTTCACCCCCGGCGACCTCGACCCGCGCAGCCGTCGCGGCCACCTCCCGGACAGCGAACTCCCCGGCCACCGCGCACTCGGGCCGTGGCTGGGCCTGCCCGTCGACCTCACCGCCGAGTTCGAGGCCGATCTCGCCGACATCCGGCGGCTGGTCGAGGCCGCCGCGCGGCGACGCGAGTGAGTGACGCGTCCGGTGCGCGGCGACGCCGGGTGCCGCGGGCGGGTGCTCGAACGGGACGGGCCCGCTCAGGGGCGCTCAGGCATCCGATCAGTCGGTGAGGCCCAGCGCTCCCGCTGCCTGGATCGCCAGCCAGACCTCGGCCAGGGCCCCGGTCGACGTCAGATCACGGTCGGCGAGAGCGCCGAAGCGTCGCAGCCGGTAGGCGAGGGTGTTGGGGTGGATGTGGAGCGCCGCGGCGGCCGTCTCGGTGCGGCGGTCGCGCTCCATCCAGGTGCGGGCGGAGACCAGGAGCCGCGAGTCATGGGTCTCGTCGTAGCGAAGGACGTCGCCGAGCACATGCTCGACCAGGGCGGCCAGGACGGCGGGGTCGTCGGGCAGCCAGCGGCCCGCCCCGTCGTCGCCGTAGTGCACGACGGGCCGGCCCGACTCGACGGCTTTGGACACCGCCCAGAGCGCCTCGCGCTGCGCGACCTTCAGCGCGGCGCCCGGCAGGAAGGGACGGCTGGCCCCGGCCGCCGCGGCCGGGAGTTCACCGACGGCCGCCGCCAGTTCCGGTGCCCCGAGGACGTAGTGGTCCTCGCCCCGGGTGAGCAGCAGATGAGGCCGGTCTCCCAGGCAGCGCAGCAGTGCCTCGTCGGTGGTGCGGCGCACGATGAGGAGAACGGTGTCGCCCTCGATCGCGTGCCGGGCGAGCCGGCGGCGCGCCGCCTCCGGGTCGAGCACCTCCTGCAGCAGTTCGGCGAACGTCTCCGCTCCCTCGCGGCGCAGCGTCTCGCGCTGGTTGCGGACCATCGCGAGCCGCAGCGCCGCGACGGTGGCGATGTGCTGGACGACGGCGAGTCCCGCGGGCCGGGCGCCCGCGCGCTCGTACGCGACGAGGAAGCCCGCGGGGCCGCCGGGCGCGGGAACGGGAAGCACGAATCCGCCGGGGATCGTCGGCGGGGCGTCGACGGACGCGGGCAGGACGGCGGCATCCGGCACGGGGACTCCGGGCAGGAGCGGGCGGCCCTGGGGTGTGCAGAGGAACACGTCGTAGCCCGACAGCCCTTCGAGGCGGCGCAGGAGTGTCGGTGTGTCGAGGTTCTCGGTGACCAGCCAGCGCAGCGCGCCGAACACCTGGAGCTGCGCGCCCAGCCGGTGCCGCGCTTCCTCCTGGGCCGAGGCCGCGACCTCCTGGGCGACCGCGATGAAGGGGACCGCGAGCGGCACCTCGACGACCGGGAAGCCCCGCTCGTCCGCAGCCTCGAAGAACGCGTCGTGCAGCGGCGGCATGTGCAGCTGCGCGGAGAGCGCGAGACCGGACGCCCCGGCGTCGTCCAGCCGCTCCAGGTACGCGCGCTGCTCGGCGGCGGTACGCGGGATCGCCAGGCCCGCCGTCATGATCAGCTCGGCTCCCAGGAGCCATGGCGTCGGGTCGACGAGCTCGCTGGCGTGCGCCCAGGACACGGACCGGTCCAGACCGCCGCCCCCGGCCTTCAGGGAGAGCTGGAGCGCCGGGGAGGAGAGCAGGTCCCCGATGGTGAGTTTGTCGCTGGCCACAAAAGACATCGTACTCATCTGTGATCGACACCATTGTCGCAGGTCACCGGGCGCCTCACACTGTGGAAGCCACCGTTTGAACGGTGCACTAACTGACATTGGAGGGCCCGTGACGACCTCGGTCACCGAAATCGAGACATATGGCGTCGAGCGAATCCCGGACGAGGACCGTACGGCCCGGCCGATCGACCTGTTCCGGCTCGCCTTCGGCGGCGCCAACACCTTCGCGACCTGTGTGCTGGGCGCGTTCCCGATCCTCTTCGGGCTCTCCTTCTGGCAGGGGCTCGCGGCGACCGTCCTCGGCCTGGTCGCGGGCGCGCTCCTGCTGGCCCCGATGGCACTGTTCGGCCCCGCCAACGGCACGAACAACGCGGTCTCCTCCTCCGCGCACCTGGGCGTGCACGGCCGGGTCGTCGGTTCCTTCCTCTCGCTGCTCACCGCCATCGCGTTCTTCTCGATCTCGGTGTGGTCCTCGGGAGACGCGCTCGTCGGCGGCGCGCACCGGCTGGTCCACGTCCCCGAGTCGGACGTCACCTACGGCATCGCGTACGCGATCTTCGGCGGACTCGTGCTCGTCGTGTGCGTCTACGGCTTCCGCTTCATGCTGCTGGTCAACAAGATCGCGGTGCTGGCGGCCTCGGCCCTCTTCGTGCTCGGCGCCTTCGCCTTCGCGGGTGACTTCGACCCCGGTTACGCGGGCGCCTTCGCCTCGACGCACGACGCGCTGTTCTGGCCGTCGTTCATCGGCGCCGCGCTGATCGTGCTCTCCAACCCGGTCTCCTTCGGCGCGTTCCTGGGTGACTGGTCCCGCTACATCCCCGCGAACACCCCGCGCCGCCGCGTGATGGGCGCCGCGTTCCTCGCCCAGATCGCCACCCTGCTGCCCTTCGTCTTCGGCCTGGCCACGGCGTCGATCATCGCGACGAAGGCCGCGAAGTACGTCGACCCGGCCGCCCCGAACTACGTGGGCGGACTGCTGGCCATCTCCCCCGGCTGGTACTTCCTGCCGCTCTGCCTGATCGCCCTGATCGGTGGCCTGTCGACCGGCACGACGTCCCTCTACGGAACGGGGCTGGACTTCGCCAGCGTCTTCCCGCGCTTCAACCGCGTCCAGGCCACCTTCTTCATCGGTGTCCTGTCCATCGGATTCATCTTCCTCGGCCGCTTCGCGCTCAACCTCACGCAGTCCATCTCCACCTTCGCCACGCTGATCATCACCTGCACCGCACCGTGGATGGTCGTCATGGCGCTCGGCTACGTCACCCGGCGCGGCTGGTACGACGCCGAGGCGCTGCAGGTCTTCAACCGCCGTCAGCGCGGTGGCCGCTACTGGTTCGCGCACGGCTGGAACTGGCGCGGCATGGGCACCTGGATCGTCAGTGCGGTGGTGGCGCTCCTCTTCACCAACCTGCCGGGCCAGTTCGTCGGCCCGCTGGGCAACCTCGCGAACGGCGCGGACATCTCGCTGCCGGTGGGTCTCGCCCTGGCGGTCGTCCTCTACCTCGCCGCGCTCGTCGTGTTCCCCGAGCCGCGCGCCGTGTTCGGTCCGGCCGGACCCCGCTTCGTCCCGGCGTCCGACGCCGACATCACGCCGATCACCGGTGACACCGAGGAGAAGACCCCCGAGCCCGCCGCGGCGCTCTGATCCCTCACCGTCACCGACACCACCGACCGGGCGCCCGGTCCTGACCGCCGGGCGCCCCTGACCAGGAGCAGCGCATGAGCACCACCACCGTCAAGGAAGTCCGGTCCGCCGCGGACGCGCTCGTCGCCGCGTTCGCCGAGGGCCGCCTCGACGACTACTTCGGCGCCTTCGCCCCGGACGCGACGTTCGTCTTCCACACCACCCCGCGGCGGCTCGGCTCCACGGCCGAGTACCGCGCCCTGTGGCAGCAGTGGGTGGAAGAGGACGGTTTCCGCGTCCTCGGCTGCACCTCGTCCGCACAGCTGGTCCAGCCCTTCGGCGACACGGCCGTGTTCAGCCACGACGTGGAGACCCGGGTCGCCACCAACGCCGACGAGGAGACGGTCCACGAGCGGGAGACCATCGTCTTCGCCCGCTCCGCGGACGGCACCTGGCTCGCCGTCCACGAGCACCTGTCCCCCCGTACCGCCGCCTGACCAGGAGAGACGTTCCATGAGCAGCACGTTCCGCAACTACATCGACGGTGCCTTCGCGGACGCCGCCGACGGCCGGACGCTCGATGTGGTGGACCCCACCACCGGTGACGTCTACGCGACCTCCCCGCTCTCGGGCGGGGCCGAGGTCGACGCGGCGATGGCCGCCGCGGCCGCGGCGTTCCCCGTCTGGCGCGACGCGACCCCGTCCGTGCGGCAGCGCGCCCTGCTGAAGATCGCCGACGCGATGGAGGCACGGGCCGAGGAGCTGGTCGCCGCGGAGAGCCGGGACACCGGCAAGCCGCTGCACCTCACCCTCAGCGAGGAGCTCGGCCCGGCGATCGACCAGGTCCGCTTCTTCGCGGGCGCGGCCCGGATGCTGGAGGGCCGCTCGGCCGGCGAGTACATGGAGGGGATGACCTCGATCATCCGCCGTGAGCCGGTCGGTGTGTGCGCTCAGGTCGCGCCGTGGAACTACCCCCTGCTGATGGCCGTGTGGAAGTTCGCCCCCGCGCTCGCGGCGGGCAACGCGGTCGTCCTCAAGCCCTCGGACACCACCCCGGCCTCCACGGTGCTGATCGCGGAGATCATCGGCGGAGTCCTGGCGGAGCTGGGCCTGCCCCAGGGCATTTTCAACGTGGTCTGCGGCGACCGCGAGACCGGTCGGCTGATGGTGGAGCACCCGACCCCGGCGATGGCCTCCATCACCGGTTCGGTGCGCGCGGGCATCCAGGTCGCGCAGAGCGCCGCCAAGGACGTCAAGCGGGTCCACCTGGAGCTCGGCGGCAAGGCCCCGGCCGTGGTCTTCGAGGACGCCGACCTGGCGAAGGCGGTCGAGGACCTGGTGGTCGGCGGCTTCTTCAACGCCGGTCAGGACTGCACGGCCGCGACCCGCGTCCTGGTCCACGAGTCGGTCCACGACGAGTTCGTCGCCGCCCTCGCCGAGGCCGCGGCCGGGACGAAGACCGGGCAGCCGGACGACGGGGACGTCCTGTACGGACCGCTCAACAACGCGAACCAGCTCGCCCAGGTCAGCGGCTTCATCGAGCGGCTGCCCGAGCACGCGAGGGTCGAGGCGGGCGGCCACCGGGTGGGCGACAAGGGCTACTTCTACGCCCCCACCGTCGTCTCGGGCCTGAAGCAGGACGACGAGATCGTCCAGAACGAGGTCTTCGGCCCGGTCATGACCGTCCAGTCGTTCACGGACGAGGACCAGGCCGTCGCGTACGCCAACGGCGTCGACTACGCGCTGGCCTCCTCGGTGTGGACCAGGGACCACGCGCGGGCGATGCGGATGTCGAAGAACCTCGACTTCGGCTGTGTGTGGATCAACACCCACATGGCGCTGGTCGCCGAGATGCCGCACGGCGGGTTCAAGCGGTCCGGCTACGGCAAGGACCTCTCCGCGTACGGCTTCGAGGACTACACCCGGATCAAGCACGTCATGACGTCGCTCTGACCGGACGTTCCGTCGACAGAGGGGTGAGCGCGGCGCCTTCGCCGTGCTCACCCCTCTGTCGCGTGCGACGACCTGTCAGCCGTGCGAGACGTTCAGACCGTAGAAGGCGACTCGCGCCCCCTTCGTGGTGCTGTCGGAGGACGACTGGTTGTACGAGCCGGCCTTGAAGTACTGCTTGTACGGGAAGAACGACGACGGAATCGCGTAGTGCGTGGTGCTGCCGTTGACGGTCAGGTCGATGGTGTTGCCGCCGGAGACGGCGATCGTGTAGGTCCACGTCTTGCCGACCGCCACATGTCCCACCGTATGGGTCGTCTGTCCGCCGGACGGCGAGTTCTCGGTGCCGGCGACGATGTCGCCGCTGGAGCGGTAGTACAGCTCCACCAGGGGTTTGGTGGACGATCCTCCGGAGCCGAGGTGGATCTGGCCGACACACACGTTGGACGTCACCGACACCACGCGCAGCGTCGCACTCAGCCGGTGGCTGCCGCCGAGCGACCAGTCCGCCGCGCTGCCGCTGCGGTTCATCTCCCGCAGTTCGGAGCGGGCGTAGGAGGAGTTGGGCGTCGTGACGCCCTTCTCGGGCGCCCAGAAAGTCATGGCGCCGTCGCGGGTGTCCGTGTAGAAGTACGCGTCCTGGTAGCCGTTCGCCCCCTGCAGCCGGGCGGAGGAGATGGTGGTGGGCGAGCCCGGGGAGCCCACGGGCTCCTGGAGCTGCCAGACGGACAGGTCGAAGTTGCCGCCGGGCGCGACCTTCGGGTCTGCGGCGCCGGCGCTGGAGGCGCCGAGGACGGTGGCCACGGCGATGACGCCCGCGACGGTGGCCGTCGCCAGAAGCCTCCCGCCGCGTTCGGCTGATGTTCGGGTACGTGGTCGAGTGTTCAACATGACGGTCACGGCCTTTCGTCTGGTGGAGCGGATGCAGACGGCGGGGAAGGCGACGTTCACATAGCTGAACGATGAGCTCAACCGTGAACTCACCTGCCGTGACGCTAAAGGTCTGAACCAACCTCGTCAAGGGGTCGCGCGGGGGCTCGGGGAGAGCGGCCCGCCCGGCCTGACCCTCCGTCAGCGTCCCCGCTGTGTAGCCTGAAAGGCGTGTATACGACGCGCGTCTCGCGGCGGGTGAACGCCTCGCGAGCGGAGATCTACCGGGCACTGCTGGACGCCACCGCTGTCGCGAGATGGCGGGTGCCGACGGGTATGCGCGGCGAGGTGCACGAGTTCGACGCCCGCGAGGGCGGCGCCTTCCGGGTCTCACTCACGCATGAGGCACCGGACGCGACGGGCAAGTCGGAGGCGCGGACCGACACGTACCACGGCCGCTTCGTGGAGCTCGTCCCGGACGAACGGGTCGTCGAGGTGGTCGAGTTCGAGACGGCCGATCCCGGACTCCGCGGAGAGATGACCATGACGACGGAGCTGGCCGAGACGGACGGCGGCACCGAGGTGGTCATCGTGCACGAGGGCGTGCCGGACGCGGTACCCGCCGCCGACAACGAGACCGGCACGCGCATGGCGTTGGCCAACCTGGCCCGGCTGGTCGAGCCGGGCCATGACGTCAACCCCGGTGACACGCCACGAAGTTGACACCACGGCTGCGGTCGCGGCCGCCCCGGCACCCGCTCACCGCCTCGGCCGGGAGCCGCCTCGACGGCCGCTTCGGCGGCCGCTTCGGCGGCCGCTTCGGCGGCTTCGCCCGGGACGCCACGTCGTGGGAGGCTCACGCGGGGAGGGGCACACCGTGTTGGCCCATTGGGATGATTCACCGGCGCCGCAGGGTGAACGACGGGACGGTACGCCCGCGTGGGCGGCCGCCGGTCCCACGCGGTCACTAGCGTGGCTCCTTGTGTCGATGAGCTATGCCTTTGTGAACCTGAAACCCGGAGTGGGCAAGACGACGAGCGCGGTGTGGTTGGCCCACGCCCTGCACGAGTCGGGCTTCTCACCGCTGCTGGTGGACAGCGACCCCGCGTCATCGGCGCTGCGCTGGAGCGAACTGGCGGGAGGCTTCCCGTTCCCCGTGTTCTCCCTCCCGGTGGGCGACGTGCACCGGCGCGTGAACGACTTCCTCGGTGACCGGCAGGCCGTGGTGTTCGACGCCCCGCAGATGGAGGACCACGCCCACATCGCCCGCAGCGTCATGAGGTACGCGAGCGAGTGGATCGTGCCGGTGACCCCGTCCCCCATCGAACTGGACCGCATGGCGCCCATCGGCGGCGAGATGGGCGACGTCCAGTCCCTGCGCGCCCGCCCCGCCCGCTCCGCCGTACTGCTGAACCGCACGAACCGTCCCGACGCCACGCGTACCGGTCCCGACGCCGACGCCCGCGAAGCGCTCACCGAGCGCGGCTTCGACGTGTTGTCCACCCACATCCCCCGACTCGACCTGTACTCCCAGTCGTTCGGCAGCCCTGTCGAGGTCAAGGGATCCGCGTACATGGACCTCGCGGACGAGCTCATCAAGCGTCAGGACACGAAGTGAATCAGCGCAAGGACACCTACCGAGCCGCCCTGCAGCGGGAACCGGACGCGGCCGCACCCCGCCACGCCAAGGTGGCACGGCTGCACACGCGATACGTCCGAGTGACGATCGAGCTGGACCCCGCGTTGCCGCGCGAACTGACCCGGTGGGTGGGACCACCCGTGTCCGCGATCCTGCGCGCCGGCGCAACGGTGCTGCGTCCGCTGACGGGCACCTCGTAAGCCCGGTGCCGCGCAGCCGACAGCGCGTGCCCGCAGGGAGCATCGGGGAGTGGGAGGCAAGGCCGGTTTCGCGACGCGGCCGGAATCCGTGACGAAGGCTCAGGTCTCCATCGGGTGGCCACCGTCGCCCTCGACCACGACCCGGTCGACACCCGGCTCGTCGGCTCGTTCGACCATCGTCAGGTCGATCTCCCCGTCACCGGTGGTGTCGAACTGGTAGAGATCGGCCTTGCCGTCACCTGTGGTGTCGGTCATCCAGACGTCGGTGCGTCCGTCGCCGTTGGTGTCGGCGCTGAGGACGACGTGATGCTCGTCCCCCTGGGTCTCGATCACTTCGTCCGTGCCGTCATTCGTCTCCATGACGGCCGGTTGCCCCGGTCGACAGGTCCAAAACAATGGCCCGTTCCGGCCTGGCGGGCCGCGCGGCCCTGCCCGGCGGCCCGCTGACGGTTGAACGGTTCAGGTCAGGAACTGCGTGAGCAGACGATTGAGCTCGGCCGGTTGTTCCGTGGGGAGGGAGTGGTGGGAGGCGTTCGAAAGGAGGTCGACACGCGCCCCGGGCATGAGCCGCCGGGCCCCTGCGGCCGCCCTCCGTGCGTTGTGGGCGCGGCTGCGCCCGGCCAGGAGCACCAGGGCCGGAACGGCGCAGGACCTCAGCTCCTCCGGCCTGGGGCGTCGCATGGCGACGACCTTCGACCGGCGTGCGCCCGCCGTGCTTCCCAGGAACGCCTGCCAGGTGGGATTCTCGGGGGTACGGCCCGTTTCCCACCGGTGGAAGGCCTCCACGCGTTCGGCGGTGGGTCCGAGCAGCATCGGCAGTGCGCGCAGGACATATCGGACGCTCATGCCGGCGAAGCAGTTGGTGGGGTCCAGCAACGCGAGGCGGCCGATCCGCCGGGGTGCGCGCAGCGCGTAGTTCAGGGCGATCCAGGCGCCGTAGGAGTGGCCGCACAGGTGCGCGCCGTCGAGACGCAACTCGTCGAAGAGCGTGTCGAGCCAGGTCATGAGGTCCTCGGCTCCGCGCAGAGGCGCTCCGTCGTGCACGCTGCGCCCTATGTCGCCCATCAGGTCCGGGGCGTACACCCTATGACCGACGGACAGGGCACCCACGTTGGCGAACCACACCACGGAGGTGGTCCCGCCACCGGGCAGCAGCACGAGCGGGGTGCCGTTCTTCGGACCGCTGACATGGACCCGGGTACTGCCGTAGCGAGACGGCACGTCGACGCTGTCGACCTCCACGGGCCACTGCTGCAGAACGGAGTCGTACGCCGAGAGGAACGCCGCCTCGTCACTCATGATCGCCGCCTATGATTACTCGACCAACGATAATCTCGATGAACGAGATAATATCGCCGGGAGGGACAGCGTGGACGATCGGGAACCGGACCTGCAACTGGTCCATCTGCTACGAGCCGTCACCATGGAACTGGATCTCTTCGCCGCCGAGTTCGCCGGACTCCACGGGCTGCACCCCACGGATGTGCGTGCGCTGATCCACCTGCTGGATGCCGCACGGGCCGACACCCCCGCCACGCCCGGGTGGCTCGGTGCGCGGCTCGGGGTGAACTCGGCATCGACCACGGCCCTGGTCGACAGGCTGGAACGTCTGGAGCTCGTCCGCCGGGAGCGGGACACCCACGACCGCCGACGGGTTCGGATCACCGTCACGGACCGGGCCGTCACTCTGGGCTGGTCGTTCTTCGGGCCGCTGATCAACGAGATGGTGGCGTCGATGCGTACGTTCGACGAGAAGGATCTGGCCACGGTACGACGTTTCCTGCTGGCCATGCGTGACGTCGCCGCCGCCGGGCGAAGGAACCAGCGCCGCGGTTCCGCTGGGGGGTGAATCACGGCAGGATGCCGCTCCGGGCCGGTCCCGCTTCCCGGGCGCACCCCGAAGCGATGCGTCGCCACCCCCTTCCACCAGCCGGTACTTCGCCGGTAAGGCAGGATGGGTGTCATGACCGAGATCCGCACCCCCCGCCTCCTCCTCCGCCGCTGGTACGACGACGACCTCGCCCCGATGGCGGACATCAACGCGGACCCCGACGTCATGCGCTGGATCGACGACGGGTCGGTCCTCGACCTGGAGGCCACGGCCGAGGCGATCGAGCAGTGGGAAGACGAATGGGACGAGGAAGGCTTCGGTCTCTTCGCCGTCGAACTGCTGGGCTCGGGCGAGATGGCCGGCTTCGCGGGACTGTCCGTGCCCGAGTACCTGCCCGAGGTCATGCCCGCCGTGGCGATCAGCTGGCGGTTCGGCTCACAGTTCTGGGGCCAGGGCTACGCGTCCGAAGCCGCCCACGCCACGCTGGAGTTCGCGCTCCAGGACCGCGGCCTCGACCGCGTCATCAGCATCAACCGGATGGGCAACGAGGCCTCGGAGAACGTCGTCCGCAAGCTCGGCATGAAGCTGGACGGCGAAGCGACGCACCCCGTCCACGGCTTCCCGCTCAACATCCACGCCATCGATCTCACCGAGTTCCAGGCCTGAATCCCCTTCTCGACACCCTGGGCCCGCTTCGGTGGGCCCACCCCCCGTTCCTGTGCCTCAGTCCGACTCCGATGAACCGGCCGTGCCCTCCGATACCGTCTCCCGGCCGGGCACGGTACGGCGAAGGGTTTCGGCCACCGCCGTGTTCGCGACCACGACGACCGCCATGACCACGGCGGCAACGGGATGCCCCACTCCGTACACGGCCGCCGCGCCACCGCCCAGCACCACTGCCTTGACGAGAAGCACGAGGGGCAGCCCGGGTCGCAGGCGCGCCTTCGGCGCCGCGAACAACGACCAGAGCGCGATGGCCGACAGGGGCACCCCCACGCCGAGCAGGATGTGGGTCAACCGGCTGTGACCGGTGGTGAATCCCCACCAGCTCAGACACGCCAGCGCGACAAGCTCCACCACGAACGCCAGGACTTCGTTGGCCGCGAACCACGGCCGCTCGGCGAACAGGGCCGTGTCGTGGTCCGTTGACATGAAGTCCCCTCGGTGTGCGGAAGCCCAGCATGGCAGGGCGGCACCATCCGATGCACCCGTTCAACGAACGCATGTCCAGGGCCACTCGGAAGGTCGGTGAACACTTCCTCTGAGCGTTGACCCCGGGAACACACCTCCGGCCCTGAGGTGTTGTGTGCCGTGGCACGGTCGCTGTGTGACCGTTCCGAGCCCTCGCTGTCCAAGGCCCGACCGAACGAGGAAGAACGGTGATCACGCGATGAAGGCGGTGCGGTTCCACGAGTACGGCGGGATCGATGTGCTGCGGGTGGAGGAGGTGGAGCGGCCGACGCCCGGACCCGGGGAGGTGCTCGTCGAGGTCCGCGCGGCCGGGATCCAGCCCGGCGAGGCGATGATCCGCGAGGGCGCGCGGCACGGACGCTGGCCGGCGGCGTTCCCCTCCGGGCAGGGCAGCGATCTGGCCGGTGTCGTGGTGGAGGCCGGTCCCCAGGTGCGCGGCTTCGCGGTGGGCGACGAGGTCCTGGGCTTCACCCACAACAGGGCGAGCCACGCGGAGTTCGTCGTGGTCGAGGACGTGAAGCTGACCTCGCGTCCGAAGGGTCTTTCCTGGGATGCGGCCGGGTCGTTGTACGTGGCCGGTACGACCGCGTACGCCACCGTGTTCGCGGTGGACCCCGGACCGGCCGACACGGTCGTCGTGTCCGGTGCGGCGGGTGGCGTCGGGGCCCTGGCCGTGCAGCTCGCCCGGCGGCGCGGCGCCACGGTGATCGGGCTGGCGAGCGAGCGGAACCACGCCTGGTTGAAGGAGCAGGGGGTCGTCCCGGTCCACTACGGCGAAGGTGCAGCCGTGCGGATCCGGGAGGCCGCGGGCGGGACGGTCCACGCGTTCATCGACACGTTCGGCGACGGATATGTGGACCTGGCCGTGGAGTTGGGCGTGCGGCCCGGTCGGATCAACACGATCCGCGACTGGGAGGCGGCGGCCCGGGTCGGCGCACACACGTACGGCGAGGGCGCGGCGGCCTGCGCGGTGGTGGTCGGCGAACTGGCCCGGCTCGCGGCTCGCGGAGATCTGGAGGTGCCGATCGCCCGGACGTACCCGCTGGAGCGGGTCCGGGACGCGTTCCGGGAGCTGGAACTGCGGCGGACCCACGGCAAGATCGTGCTCCGGCCCTGAGGACGCACCCCTCGGACCGCCCGGCCTGTTTCGCGGTCAGGGGGCGGGTTTCTCCCAGACCGAGACATGCCGGCGGCTCTCGCTCGTGAAGGAGGCCCGGGTCCAGCCGTCCCATCGCTCGCGCAGTCGCAGGCCGGCGAGCCGGGCCATCAGGTCGAGTTCCGACGGCCACACATACCTGAACGGGATCGATCGGTACTCGCCGCGGCCGTCGACGACCTCGACGTAGTTCGAACTTGTCGCCTGGGTGGCGACGTCGTAGATGTCGAACGCCCATCGTGTGGGGCTCACTTGGAAGGGCACGACGTTCTGGCCCGCCGGGAGTCTGCGCAGTTCGGGGATCGCCACCTCGATGACGAAGCAGCCCCCGGGCTCCAGGTGGGCCGCCGCGTTGCGGAAGCACGCGACCTGTTCCTCCTGCGTCGTGAGGTTCATGATCGTGTTGAAGACCAGGTAGGCGACGGAGAACGTCCCGTCCACCCTCGTCGTCGCGAAGTCACCGATCGTGACGTCGATCGCGTCACCCTCCGGCTTGGCGCGCAGCCGGGCGACCATCGCCCGTGACAGGTCGATGCCGTGGACCGGGACTCCGCGTCGCGCCAGCGGGACCGCGACGCGTCCCGTCCCGATGCCCAGCTCGAGGGCCTGGCCGCCGGCGGCCAGGTCCGCCAGGAAGTCGGCCGTCGCGTCGATGACGCCGGGCTCGAACATCTCCCCCGACGACTGGTCGTAGGCCGCGGCAACTCGCTCGCCGAAGTATCCATCCGCTTCGTCCATCGCCAGACCGTACTGCGGGAGCCCTTCGCGGCGCGCGCCAATTGTTCGGCGTTCACGGTCGCGGGCTCGGGGCCTTTCCGGCGCACCTTCGGTGTGAGGTGGCTGTCACCTGGGGACGGGACTGAACCGCCTTTGCCCGGGCCCGACTTCAAGCCGGTCCGGGAGGGGCGTCACGCGTCCGCGGTCACTGCCCTCAGGCCGGCCAGTGACTCCCGTATGAACTGGGCCAGTTCCTTTTCCTCGGTCCGGTCCACCCAGCGCCGGAAGGCGATCTTGAAGACGGCGATCCCCACCTCCGCGGCGAGCCCTGCGGAGGTCTCGTCGACACCACGCTGCCGCAGCGCGTCACTGAGCGTCGCGGACAGCGACGCGAGTTTGATCAGCTCGCGTTCCTGCAACTCGGTGTTGGCGTCGATGACGGACTGCCGCTGCCGGGCGTGCTCCTCGCGTGCCTCCAGCACGGCCGCGGCGCCGTCGAGGGCCACCGCCACGGCATCGAGCGGGGTGGCGGACTCCGGGGCCTGCGCCACGGCACCGGCGAGCACGTCCCGCAACTCGCTCGAGCCCGCGAAGAGCACCTCGCGCTTGTCCGCGTAGTGCCGGAAGAACGTCCGCTCCGTCAGCCCCGCCCGCTCGGCGATCTCCGCCACCGAGGTGCGGTCGAAGCCTCGCTCGACATAGAGCTCCAGTGCCGCCCGCGCGAGGCGGCCTCCCGCGTCCGGCTGCCATCGACCCATGCTTGGCATCGTACTCGACGGCAGTGACTGACATCGGGAGCGGCACTTCGATGACAGTCACTGACATCGAGTGCTACGTTTGATGACAGCTACTGACATCGCCGGGTCGCCCCGACCCGCCCTCCCGGCGCGAGGGCGACCCCGGACTGGAGGCTTTCTCATGCGTGTTTTCGTCACCGGGGCATCCGGATGGATCGGCTCCGCACTGGTACCCGAGCTCATCGGCGCCGGACATCAGGTCGTCGGGCTCGCCCGCTCGGACGCCTCGGCCGCGGCCCTCACGAAGGCCGGGGCGGACACGGTGTCCGGCACCCTCGACGACCTCGACGTCCTGCGCGAGACGGCCGCGGCGTCGGACGGCGTGATCCACCTCGCGTTCAAGCACGACATCGCCTTCTCGGGCGGTTTCCAGGACGCGGCGGACGCGGACCGCAGCGCCGTCGAGGCCTTCGGCGAGTCCCTGGCGGGTTCCGGACGGCCGTTGGTCATCGCGTCGGGGCTGGTCGGACTGGCACCGGGCCGCGTGAGCACCGAGGCGGACGGACGGACGCCGGACGAGGTGTCCGCACATCTGCCGGGCGGCCCGCGGACCCGGATGGGCACCGCCCACGCGACCCTCGCGCTCGCCGACCGGAACGTCCGCTCGTCCGTCGTACGACTCCCCCCGACCGTGCACGGCGAGGGTGACGGCGGCTTCATGGCGGCCCTGATCGCCATCGCCCGCGACAAGGGCGTCGCCGGTCACATCGGCGACGGCACGCAGCGCTGGCCGGCCGCGCACCGCGACGACGTCGCCCGCCTCTTCCGCCTCGCCCTGGAAGGCGCGCCGGCGGGATCGGTGCTCCACGCGAGCGCCGAGGACGGCGTACCGCTCCGCTCGGTCGCCGAGGTCATCGGCCGCCACCTCGACGTGCCCGTCCGCTCCGTCCCCGCCGAGGAAGGGGCCGAGCACTTCACGTGGCTGTCGGGATTCATCGGCCTCGACAGCCCGGCCTCCAGCGCGCGGACCCGCGAGCTGCTGGGATGGCACCCGACCGGGCCGGGTCTGATCGGGGACCTCGACAAGGGGCACTACTTCCGGTCGGGCGGGGAGTAGGCGCCGCCCGGGGAGGCCTCCGGGGCCGCACGTACGGTCGTACGGCCCCGGCCGTCCGCCGGATGCCGCCCTGACAGCCTTCCGGCGCTGCCACTCCCGCGGAATCGGGGCAGATTGACTGCATGCCCCTTTCGTTGCACCACATCGTCATCGACGCGCACGACCTCCCCTCGCTGGCCCGGTTCTGGGCCGAGGTGCTGCGCTGGCGGATCCTCTCCGAGCGGGAGCGGGAGGTCGTGATCGGGCCGGACGAGACGGCGCCGGTGGGCATCTGCTTCATGCCGGTGACGGAGGGCAAGGTCGTCAAGAACCGGCTGCACCTCGATCTGACCTCCGCGGCCGAGGACCGGGAGGGGGAGATCGAACGCGTCCTGGCGCTCGGGGCCCGCAGGGCGGAGGTGGGACAGAGCGGTGAGGAGTCGTGGATCGTACTGACCGATCCCGAGGGGAACGAGTTCTGCGTCGTACGCCCCAAGGCGACCCTCGTCAGCTGAGACGACGTCTTGATCGGCGGTAGCTCGTGGCTCAGGGCATGGACATGATTGAGCGGCTGGTGCCGGACGGGCTGTGGGAGATCTTCTTGGACGTGGCGCCGGACTATCTGCAGACCGGCAGGGACCGCCACGCAGCCCACGTCGCACCCACCCGGGCAGCCGCCGACCTGATCGTGGACGGGACCGCAAGCGAGGCAGAGATGCCGGCGGCCGTCATGCCGCTGATCGGGCCGGCCCTCACACCGCCGCCCACGGCACCCCTCGCGGGCACGAGGGGTGCGCGGTGTGACCGTACCCCCGGGGTCCCGGCGTTCGCGCTGTGACGCGCCCCGGAGGCACCGGCCCCGGGGAGAGACGCCGCGTGATCACGCTTGCGGCAACACAGCCCAACCCCCGGCGGGCTCTCAGACGAATCAAGACCGATCCAGTTCACCCGCGGCCCGGCGAAAGGCAGGGCGACACAGAGCCCGGCAGGGCGAGCCGTACCGGACGCGCCCCGGTCACAGGACTCCCGATGGGCCGCGAACCTCGCCGCCGCACGCCAGCTCCGCTCCCGCGAGTGCGGCGAGCCACCGGATCCCCTCTTCGTCCGTACCGGATGCTGCGTTGTTCAGGCTGCCGGGACGCCACGGGGAGCGAAGTCGGGAGTTGCCGGGCGGCCCGCGGCCCGTGGGCTGCCGGCCCCACGCGGGCGGCACCCGTCGCCGGATCACTCGCCGCGTGTCTCTCCGGTGTGCGGCGTTCGGGTCATAGCCGTCACGTGGCGTGCGAGCCGCAGGGAGATGGGGTGGCCTGGCGGACGGTCAGCCCATAATCTGAGCAGCCTGGAGATCAGTCGACGTCTGGAGCAGCGCGTGCCCGGGCTGACGGTGTGGCAGCGGCTGGGAGGGTGGAGGCCCCTGCTGCCGGTGGTTCTGCTGTGCGCGGCCGTGGTGATCGATTTCGTCACGCCGCCCACTGTCAGTGCCGCGGCTCTCTACGCGGCCTCGATCCTCACGGCCGCTCCGTTGCTGTCCCTGCGCGGCACCGTCGTCACCGGGGTGGCGGCGTTCCTCCTCGACCTGGCCATGTTCGGCTATTTCGGCTTCCATGGGACCGCCACCCAGTACAGCGAACTGTCCATGGTCGCGACGGTGGCGGTGATCTCGGTCTTCCTCAACCGCCTCCTCCATCACCTGCACACACAACTCCAGTCGGCTCGCGACATCTCCGCCACCGTCCAGCGGGCCGTCCTGCGCGACCCGCCGAAGGCGAGCGGGTCGCTGCGGTTCGCCGCCCGCTATGAGGCCGCGCAGTCGGACGCGCAGATCGGCGGAGATCTCTACGCGGTGGTCGATACGCCGTTCGGTGTGCGCTGCGTGATCGGCGACGTGCGCGGCAAGGGTCTGAACGCGGTCAGGGCCGTCGCGGACAGCATCGGCACCTTCCGTGAGGCGGCCCTGCAGGAACCCAGCCTCACCGCGCTCGTGGAACGGCTGGAGCGAGCCATTGCCCTCGAGCTAGAGCAGTCCGGGGGCGTGACCGAACTCGAAGGGTTCATCACCAGCGTGGTCGCGGAGTTCCCCCGGCACGGGAACAAGGTCCGACTCGTCAACCGCGGTCACCCCGCACCCCTGCTGTTGCTGCCGGACGCCGTGCGGTATGTCGAACCCAGCCGGCCTGCGCTGCCCCTGGGCCTGACCGCTCTCGCCGCCGGTCCGGAGCACATCGACACGGTGACGTTCCCGAAGGGCGCCACACTGCTGCTCTACACCGACGGACTCACGGAAGCCCGAGACGCGAAAGGCGAGTTCTACGAGCCGGCCGACAGGTCCGACCTGTTGCGGTACGCCCGTCCGGACGCCCTCCTCGACGCCCTGATGGCCGACGTGCACCAGCACACGGGCGGCCGGAGGGCCGACGACATGGCACTGCTGGCGATCACCCGAGAATCCGAGACCGCCTGACGTGCGAGGGCCGGGCGACGACGGGGCCCGATTCCGGCCACTGCCGGGAATGGGATGATCCCGTGATCACACCCGTGCCGGTAAGGGGAGGCCATGGCAACACTC
The DNA here is from genome assembly GCF_042888885.1 of Streptomyces sp. NPDC002742. Taxonomy (NCBI): domain Bacteria; kingdom Bacillati; phylum Actinomycetota; class Actinomycetes; order Kitasatosporales; family Streptomycetaceae; genus Streptomyces; species Streptomyces sp. NPDC002742. Next base: position 499,945 of record NZ_JBIAQF010000001.1, on the reverse strand, counting down.
GAGGAGATCAAGACGCTACTGGGCGAACCCGGTTTCCATTGGCCCGATCCCGCTCCCTGGACGCGCCTGGAGCGGGAACTCGGGGTCGCCTTCCCCGCCGATTTCCGGGCCATGGCCGACGCCTACGGGCCCGTCCTGATCAGCGGCGGACTGTACCTCCATCACCCTGGCCACCCAACCAGGAACCTCGGCGAAGAAATCAAGGAGTCGATGGAGTTCTGGCTGGAGGAGGATTCGGCGGAGTTCCTTCCCGGCGGCGCGGGATCTCGCCCCGGGGAGCTGCTGCCGGTCGCGACGGGCGCGACGGCGGAGACGGTCTTCCTGCGCATACCGCACGAGCCCTCGGCGCCATGGGCCGTAGGCGTGCAGGAGATGGACAGTGGAGAGTTCGTCCTCTACGAAATGGCGTTCAGCGACTGGCTGTTGGCATACCTGCGGGGCGAGGACGTCATGGCGGGCGCCTCCACGCCGGACCGGCCGTTCTACGAGCCGCTGAGCTAGGCGGGATCGGGAGGCTACCGAGGTCAGGAAGTTGCCGAGGCCGCGGGGATCCCTTGGCCCGGGAGACGCCCTGACCCCGGGGGCCGCCAGGCACCGGCTCCGCTCAGGCGTCGGCGACCGCGGTCTCGGCAGGACGCTCCTCAACCTGCCGACGAGACACCCCGCGAGTCGGCAGCCGCGGCAGTCGCCGTGACCGTCCCGGGCGGTCAGGTCCCTGACATGCCGGCCCCACTGGGAGGCCGGACGAGGACCGCTCGGTTTGCCCCAGGAGGCGTCGACGGCCGGCGAGTCACTGGTCGCGGGCGATCTCGCGGAACGGGCCAGGCTGACCACGAGAGCGGTGACGGGAGTGCAGAACCGCCTGGAGAAGGCCGGCTACATCCGGCGTACCGCGGACCCGGGCGACCGCCGACGCGTGTAGGTGGTCATGGAAGGGACCGCTCAAGAACGCGTTCTCGAGATCTATGGCCCTGTCCACGAGCGGCTGTCGACCCTCTTCGCCGACTACGGACGGATGAGATCGCCGTGCTGGCGGACTGGTTCACCAGGGCCCGCCGTCAATGCCAGGGTCAGGATCCGCCCACGGACTCGACGACGTCGCCGGCGCTCACCGCTTCGTCCTGTGCCATGCCGAGGAAGCGCTGAACCGTCTGGATCGGCATGTCGAGCCCCTCCGACGCCTCCTGCACGCCGCCGAACACCTGCACCGCCTCGGCGACGGCCATGGCCACCTCGACCTCGGCCTTGCGGACCTTGGCCTCGGCCTTGTCCACGGTGTCGACCACCGCCAACTGACGGCGCTGCTTCTCCTGGAGGCGCTGCTTGCGCGACAGGGCTCTGTCGGAATTCGAGTTCTGCACAGACATGGCCAAGATCATAATCAGTTGCCCGCACACCGTGAAATCCGCAACTGACCTGCGCCGCGTGAACATTCACGGTTCGAGGCCAGGCCCCCGCACCGGCTCCGGCCCGGTTTTCAGGCCCCCCGCATGAGCTCCGCGTTGACGGCATCGACCTTGGCCAGTCGGCCGTTCCCGGATTCGCCATCAGTCCTCGCACCAGGTCGACCGCCGAGTGAGCGGTCCCGGACCGCCGAGTCCTGCCGGTGATCCACTCCCGACACGCCCTGAGCCTGCCCTAAGCCCCCACCGAGGTCGGCCGCCGGAGGAGGTAGACGCCCGCGATCGACGCCAGGACGGCCATGCAGGCGATGAACACGAGCCCCGCGCCCTCCAGGCCGATCGGGCCCACCAGCACGCCCACTCCGATCACCGGCACCGAGATGCCCGCGTAGGCGACCACGAACAGGGTGGAGATCACCGCCGCGCGCTGATGCTCGGGAGACGCCTGCGCCACGGTGGCCAACGCGGCGCGGAACGCCAGGCCCTGGCCGCCTCCGCCGACGATCGCGCTCAGCACCACGAGGACCAGAAGGTCCCAGCGCAGCGCGCCCGCGAGCAGTGCGAGACCGCCGAGGAGAGCGGCGCAGCCCAGGGGGAGCGACCGCCCCACTCCGACCCGGCCGACGGCGAGCTGCCCGGCGGTCGAGGCGAAGAAGGCGAGTGCGACGACCAGTCCGCTTACGGCGTGGTTGTGCACGTCGAGGGACTTGGCGAGGAACGACGGACTGACCGAAGTGAAGACCCCGAACAGGGCGAACCCCACGAACGCGGCGATCGCGGGTGGGCCGAACACCGGCCGCACCTGTGGGGGCAGGCCGGGCCGTTGCGGTCGTACGGTGCTCAGCGGCCGGCGTTCCCGTACGGTCTCGGGGAGCCGCAGCAGGACGGCGACCGAGCAGGCCACCAGGGCGAGGTGGACGGCGAACGGCAGGTACAGCGGCCAGGGCGCGTACTGCGCGAGCAGCCCGGCGAGCAGGGGACCGCAGCCGAGTCCGCCCATGTTGGCGGCCGTCGCGACGAAGGTGGCCCGCGCGGCGCCGCCCGGCGGTGCCAGCTCCATCACGTACGCCGTGGCGGCCCCGGTGAACAGGCCGGCGGACAGGCCCGACAGCAGCCGCCCCACGTAGAGCCATCCCAGCCCGGTGGCGCACAGGAAGCAGACGGCGCTGGCCGCCGCGAATCCGAGGCCCCACAGGAGTACCGGCCGCCTGCCCACCGAGTCCGAGGCGTTGCCCGCGAGCAGCAGCACGCCGATGACCCCGAAGGCGTACACGGCGTACACGACGGTGACCGTCAGCTCGGAGAATCCGAACTTCTCCTGGTAGAGGCCGTAGAGGGGAGTCGGCAGCGTGGTGCCGGCCATGCAGACGGCGAACACCGCCCCACTGAGCAAACACTGGCGCCACCCTTGGCTGTCACCGTCCATGGCGCCGACAGTAACGGCGTGGGCCGCCGTGGTCCGGCCCGCCGTGCCGCCGGACGGAACCCGGGAGACCACGGCGCGGGTGCCCGCGATCCGGACGCCCGACGCCCCGCGGGTGAGTGCCGTACCGGGGCTGGTCCGCCCTCCCTTCGCGGGGAGGGCGGACCGGCCGACGACCCGTCAGCGGGCCGGGGCGAGGCGCGCGCGGAACAGCGGGGAGGCGTGTGCCGGGCGCCTCGTCGTCAGGAGCAGCCCGCCGGGGTCGCCTGTGACGCGTCGTGGATCAGCGCGTCATGGGCTGCCTTCAGCCGGGCCACGTCGGGCTTGACCACGCTGCGGTCGTACGTGATCAGCCCGTTCAGTTCTCCTTCCACGTCCGAGATCTGGGTGTAGACGGCGCCGTTGCCGCCCTTGCAGGCGAGCTTGCGCACCTCGTCCAGCCGGGCCAGGTAGTTGTCGGTGTACGTCGAGGGGTCGACGTCCACGTACGACTGCTGGACGGACCAGGCGTGTCCGGGTACGGCGAGTCCGAGGCCGCCGTACTCGCCGCTGACCAGGGCTCTCTTCCCGTCCGGGTTCGGTGGCAGCGCGGGGCTCGGGTAGCCGTGCTCGTCGATGATGTCGCCGGTGCCGCCGTCCACGCCGAGGTTGATGCCCGACATGGAGTTGATGAGGCGCGTCGGGTCCCAGGACTTGGCCTGGTCGGCGATGCGGGCCTCGTCGTACTGGCCCCAGCCCTCGTTGAAGGTCACCCACATGACGACCGACGGGCTGCTGATGTGCTCGTCGATCATCTGCTTCATCTCACGCTCGTACTCGGCGCGGGAAGCGGCGTTCGGATCGACGCCGGCGGTCATGGCGGGCATGTCCTGCCAGACCATCAGGCCGAGGCGGTCCGCCCAGTAGAACCAGCGGTCGGGTTCCACCTTGATGTGTTTGCGGACCGCGTTGAAGCCCATCTCCTTGTGCATCTTCAGGTCGTACGCGAGGGCTTGGTCGGTGGGTGCGGTGTAGAGGCCGTCGGGCCAGAAGCCCTGGTCGAGGGTGGCCATCATGAAGACGGGTTTGCCGTTGAGGACGGTGCGCGGGGTTCCGTTCACCTGCTCGACGGCGATCGACCGCATTCCGAAGTAGCTGCCGACGTGGTCGGCGCCGACGGTCACCTTGAGGTCGTAGAGGAAGGGGTCGTCGGGTGACCAGAGGTGCGGGTCGGTGATCTTCAGGACGAGCGGCTGCCCGGTGCGGCCCCGCACGGTGGCGACCTTGCGGTGTCCGGCGTACGCGGTCGCGGTGACCGGTACTCCGTTCCGGATGCCCTGCGGCTCGACGGTGAGCCGGCTGTTCTTGACGTCGGGCGTCAGCTTGAGCGAGTCGACATGGGCGGCGGCGACCGGCTCCATCCAGACCGTCTGCCAGATTCCGGAGGACGGGGTGTACCAGATGCCGCTGGGGTCGAGCCGCTGCTTGCCGACCGGCGGGTTCTCGCCGCCCTGCGCGTCGGTCGGGTCGTAGACGCCGACGATCAGTTCCTGGGTGCGGCGGCCGGGCTTCAGCGCGGCGGTGACGTCGGCGCTGAACTTGTCGTAGCCGCCCTGGTGTTCGGCGACCTGGGTGCCGTTGACAAAGACCTCGGCCCGCCAGTCGACGGCGCCGAAGTTGAGCTGGAGGCGCTTGCCCCTGCCGACTTTCCAGTCGGACGGGACGGTGAAGGTGCGCCGGTACCACATGCGGTCCTCGTGGCGTTCGATGCCGGAGAGCTGGGACTCCACGGGGTAGGGCACGAGGATCTTCTCGGCGAGCTTCTTCCCGACCGGGGGCTGCTCTCCTGCCTTGGCGGCGGCGAACTGCCATGAGCCGTTCAGGTTGCGCCAGTCGGCCCGGGTGAGCTGGGGCCGGGGGTACTCGGGGTGGGCGTTGCGGGGGCCGACGTCGTCCGCCCACTTCGTGCGCAGTTGGTGGGTGGAGCGGTTGGGGCCGCTGCTCCAGAAGGCGTTGACAACGTTGCCGTTGGTCCCGGAGAGGCCGCCCTTGCCGTCGTAGCGGAGGTCCGCGGTGCCTTTGGCCGTGCCTGTCCGGTTGCCGACGACGGGTTCCTTCAGGCCGACGATCAGGGACTTGGGGTCGGCGGGGTCCAATGTGGCCGTGGTCAGGGGCCACTTGGCGCCGCCGATGACGGCTTCGACGTGGTCGGTGAGACCGGCCGGGGGCGCGGTGAGCGGCTGGGCGAAGTCCAGGCGCAGCGTACGGCCGTCGCCCTGGACGGTGGTGGCGATGGCGCCGTCGTAGGCGTATCCGTCGGGCAGCCGGAGAGCCGACTGCGGGACGGCCGTCTTGGAGCCGCCGGGCGGGGTCCAGCGCAGATGGAGGTTGGAGCCGCCGAAGTGCTCGAAGTACTCGACCTTGATGTCGTAGGCCTGTCCGGCGGTCAAGTCGATGGACTGGGAGGTCTGTTCGCGGTCCCAGTCGTCGACCCAGTGGTCGATGGCGAGGTGTCCGTCGACCCACAGCCGGAAGCCGTTGTCGCCGATGATCGAGAACGTGTGGGCGCCGGTCTTCTCGGGGACGATCCGGCCGGTCCAGCGGACGTTGACGTCGTCCGACTGCCCGGTGGCGAAGGCCAGTCGCGGCTCCAGATTGTCGAAGTCGAGGTTGGTGTCCAATCCGGTGGCCTTCAGCTCGTGGAAGTCGAAGGCGCCGGGGGCCGTCTGGGTGTAGTACTCGCCCTTCAGACCGTGGACTTCCACGGGGTCGTCGGCGGCCGTGGCGGCCGGGGCGGCGGTGAGTCCCGCGAGGCCGAGTACCGCGATGAGCAGGAGTGCCAGTTGGGTTCTGAGGTTTCTGGGGCTTCTGATGCGCACGGATCCTCCTTGGCTGAGGAAGGGTGGCGGCTCGTTGCTTCAGTCTGTACAACGTTGGAAGGAACGGGAGTTGGCATCACAGCACGGGTCCCGGCCTCTGTCCAGGGCCATGACAAACGCCCAGGTGACAGAGGCGCACATCGATGAAGAGGAGATCCCTTGCGGGTCAGCCTGAAGGACGTCGCGGAGCACGCCGGCGTCTCGATCAAGACGGTTTCGAACGTCGTGAACAACTATCCGCACGTCACCCCGGCCATGCGGGCGCGGGTGCAGGAGGCCATCGACAAGCTGGGCTACCGGCCGAATCTCACGGCGCGCCACCTGCGCAAAGGGCGCACGGGCATCATCGCGCTCGCCATCCCCGAGCTGGGCAACCCGTACTTCGCGGAGCTGGCGGGGGCCGTCATCGACGCCGCCGCCGAGCACGAGTTCACCGTCCTCCTGGACCACACACGCGGCGACCGCGAGCAGGAGGTGCTGGTGAGCCAGGGTTTTCGGGCCAACGTCATCGACGGTCTGATCCTCAGCCCGCTGGAGCTGGAGGACGAGGACCTGCGCTCGCGCACCGACGACGTGCCGCTCGTGCTGCTCGGCGAGCGGGAGTACGAAGTGCCCTACGACCACATCGCGATCGACAACGTGGCGGCCGCGCGCAGTGCCGTACGCCATCTGCTGAGCCGCGGGCGCTCGCGGATCGCCTACCTGGGGGCCCGCACGGATTCGGCCAACCGGCCGGCGCATCTGCGACTGGCGGGCTGGCGCGAGGAGTTGACGGAGGCCGGGGTGCCCGCGCCCGATGAACTGGTGGTGCCGGTCGGCGGCTGGAGCCGCGACGAGGGCGCGCGGGCGATGGCCCGGCTGCTTGATTCCGGGGTACGTCCGGACGCCGTTTTCGCGTACAACGACCTGGTCGCGATCGGCGCGATGCGGGTGCTGCACGAGCGTGGCCTGCGGGTTCCGTGGGACGTGGCGGTGGTCGGCTTCGACGACATCGAGGAGGGGCGGTTCGGAGCGGTCACGCTGACGACGATCTCGCCGGACAAGCAGGCCATCGCGCGGATGGCGGTGGCCTCCCTGTTGCGCAGTCTGTCGGGCCGGACAGAGCCCGGTGGACGTGAACTGACCGCGGATTTCAGACTCGTTGAGCGCGAGAGCACGCTGGGGCGGCGCTGACGAGATTTCGGACAGAAGGCTTTACAGGCTTCTTCCAACGATGTAAAAACCTCCCCGGAACGACGTGTACACCGAGTTGACCGCAAGAGCCGATCATCCCCGGGAGCGCTCTCAGCGCCGGGGCCGCGCCGTTTGGGGACTCCATGAAGCCGATCGCACCACGTCATCGCACCTCCGCCAGGACCCTCCTCGCCACCGGCCTCATCACGGGCCTCGCGCTCGTCTCCGGTTGCGCAAAGTCGGAGAGCGACACCGCCGGCAACGACAAGAGCTCCGCCGCCCAGGGCGACGGGGGGCAGGTCGTCGCCTCGCCGTCCACGGGCTCGGGGCCGACCTGCGCCATCGACGCCTACGGCGCCAAGAAGATCGACCTGAAGTCCGCCACCGTCGGCTTCTCCCAGTCCGAGAAGGAGGCCAACCCCTTCCGGATCGCCGAGACCGCGTCGATCAAGGCCGAGGCGGACAAGCGGGGCGTGAAACTGCTGACGGCAAACGCGCAGTCGCAGTTCTCCAAGCAGATCAGCGACGTCCAGGACCTCATCGCCAAGGGCGCCGACCTCCTCGTGATCGCGCCGCTCAACTCCGACGGCTGGGAACCCGTCCTGCGCTCGGCGTCCGCCAAGCACATCCCGATCATCACCATCGACCGTAAGATCAACGCCACCGCCTGCAAGGACTACGTGAGCTTCATCGGCTCCGACTTCGTCGAGCAGGGCAAGCGGGCCGCGGACCGGATGATCGAGGCGACCGGCGGCAAGGGCGACATCGCCATCCTGCTCGGCGCCGCGGGCAACAACGTGACGACCGAACGCACCAAGGGCTTCGAGGAACGCATCAAGGAGAAGGCGCCCGACCTCAAGATCGTCTTCAGGCAGACCGGTGAGTTCGCCCGGGAGAAGGGCCAGTCGGTCACCGAGAACCTCATCCAGTCCAAGCCCGGCATCACCGGGATCTACGCCGAGAACGACGAGATGGGACTCGGCGCGGTCAACGCCCTCAAGGGAGCCGGCAAGAAGCCGGGCGCGGTGAAGATCGTGACGATCGACGGAACCCGCAACGCCGTCCAGGGCATCGTCGACGGCTGGATCGACGGCGTCATCGAGTCCAACCCGCGCTTCGGGCCGCTCGCCTTCCAGACCCTGGACACCTTCACCCAGGGCGCGAAGGTCTCCCAGGACATCATCATCCAGGACAGCGCGTACACCAAGGACAACGCCAAGTCCGACCTGGGCAAGGCCTTCTGACATGTTGTCAGTGACCGGCCTGTCGAAGACCTTCCCCGGCGTGAAGGCCCTGTCCTCCGTGGACTTCGCCGCCCGCGCCGGGGAGGTGCACGCGCTCATCGGAGAGAACGGCGCGGGCAAGTCGACCCTCATCAAGGTCCTCACCGGCGTCTACCAGGCCGACGAGGGCGAGTTGACGTACGACGGTGCCCCGGTCCGCTTCGCCAATCCGCTCCAGGCGCAGCACGCGGGCATCTCCACCATCTACCAGGAGGTCAACCTCGTCCCGCTGATGAGCGTGGCCCGCAATCTCTTCCTCGGCCGCGAACCCCGGGGCCGGCTCGGCCTGATCGACTTCCGGCGCATGCACCAGCAGGCCGACGAGGCTCTGCGCGACCTCGGTCTGCGGGTCGACGTGCGCCGACCGCTGCGTGAACTCGGCGTGGGCGCCCAGCAGATGGTGGCCCTCGCCCGCGCCGTCTCCGTCGAAGCCCGCGTGGTCGTCATGGACGAACCGACCTCCTCGCTCGAACCGCGCGAGGTGCGGACCCTGTTCGGGGTGATCCGGATGCTGCGCGAGCGGGGCATCGCGGTGATCTACGTCAGCCACCGGCTCGACGAGCTGTACGAGATCTGCGACGCCGTCACCGTGCTGCGCGACGGCTTGGTGGTGCACACGGGCCGGATCGCCGAACTCGACCGGCTGAGGCTCGTGGCGCTGATGCTGGGCAGGGAGATCGCGGACGTACGGCAGGAGGGCCTGACCAAGTTCGCGGGAAGTCACGACACCGAGGCCGAACCGATCCTGGAGGCACAGGGTCTGACTGTTCATCACCAATTGAACGACGTATCCGTCTCGGTACGGCCCGGCGAGGTGGTAGGGCTCGGCGGGCTGCTCGGTTCGGGCCGCACCGAGACGGCCAAGGCCATCGCGGGCGCGCTGCCCACCGACTCCGGGCGGGTGGTGGTGGCGGGCGTCCGGGTGCGCACCGGCTCGACGCCCGCCGCGATCCGCGCCGGCATCAGTCTGCTCCCCGAGGACCGCAAGGCCGAGGGGATCGTGCCGGGCCTCTCGGTCCGCGAGAACATCGCGCTCGCCGCGCTGCCCGGCCTCTCACGCTTCGGCCTGGTCGACGAGGCGCGCATCGACCGGATCGTCAACACCTTCATGAAACGGCTGCGCATCAAGGCGGCGAGCCCTCACCAGAAGGTGGGCGAACTGTCCGGCGGCAACCAGCAGAAGGTACTGCTGGCCCGCTGGCTGGCCATGCAGCCCAAGGTCCTGCTCCTCGACGAACCCACCCGGGGCATCGATGTCGGCGCCAAGGCGGAGGTGCAGAAGCTGATCGACGAACTGGCCGACGACGGACTCGGCGTCCTGCTCATCTCCTCCGATCCCGAGGAACTGATCGAGGGCAGCGACCGGGTGATCGTCCTCAAGGACGGCGCGGTCGTCGAGGAACTCACCGGCGACGCCGTCACCGAGGACCGGCTGATGCGCGCCATCGCCACCGCACCCGCCACGCCCGCCGCCACCGCACCCGCCACGGCCACCGGCACGAGCACCGGCCCGGGAGGCCACGATGACTGACCTGACACTCGGCCGGGTGACAGCCGACCGCGACCGGCTGCTGGGCCTGCTCCAGGAATACGGCGTCTACCTGGGCGTCGTGGCCCTCTTCCTGGTGAACACCGTCTTCACACCGCACTTCCTGTCCACCGAGAACTTCCGCACCCAGGCGGTCCAGGTCGCCCCCGTCCTGATCGTGGCGCTCGGCATGGCACTGGCCATCGGCAGCGAGGGCGTCGACCTGGCGGTGGGCTCGGTGATGGCCCTGTCCACCTCGCTCCTGTCCCTCTACCTCGGCTACGGGCCCGGCGTCGCCATCCTGATCGCCCTCGTCGGCGGCGCCGTGATCGGCGTCGCGAACGGGTCCCTCATCGCGTTCGTCGGAGTCCAGCCCATCGTCGCGACACTCGCCCTGATGGTCGCCGGGCGGGGGCTGGCCCTGGTGCTCCTCCCCCAGCTCAAGGACGTACACGACCCGGCCATGGCGAAGCTCGGCTCGGGCGATCTCCTTGGCATCCCCTACGTCGTACTGATCGCCGCCGCCCTCGCCCTGCTGGTCGCATTCGCCGTGCGCCGTACGACCTTCGGCCGCCAGCTCCTCGCCATCGGAGACAGCCGCCCGGCGGCCCGGCTCGCCGGGCTGCCGGTGCGCCGCGTACTGATCCTGGTGTACGTCTGCTCCGGCGTCCTCGCGGCCGTCGCGGGCGTGCTGGCCACCGCCCGCCTCACCGCGAGCGACCCGACCTCGCTCGGCAACCTGATGGAACTGTCCGCGATCACCGCGGTCGTGGTCGGCGGCACCCCGCTGAGCGGAGGCCGGGTCCGCATCGGGGGCACGGTCGCCGGCGCCGTCCTCATCCAGTTGCTCACCACCACGCTCATCAAGCACGATCTGCCGCCGTCGTGGACCCAGATCGCCCAGGCCGCGGTGATCGTCCTCGCCGTCTACGCGGCACGGGAACGAGGAAAGCGATGACGACCGACGTGGAAACTCCGGTGCGCGCGAAGAACACGGCCGAGGAAGAACCGTCCGGCGCCGGGCGCTCCGAACGGCTCAGCGCCCTCGCCCAGCAACACGGCGCGCTGGTCACCCTGGTCGTCGCGATGATCGCCGCGTCCCTCAGCTTCGACACCTTCCTGACCGGCGACAACCTGGAGAACATGGCGCTCTCCTCGGCGTTCCTCGCCGTGGTCGCGCTCGGCATGACCTTCGTCATCGTCACCGGCGGCATCGATCTGTCGGTGGGCTCGCTCTTCGCGCTCGGCGGCGTGGTGGCGGCCTGGGGGTCCCAGTACGGAACGGTCGTCGCTCTGCTGCTGCCGCTGGCCGTCTGCGGGCTGATCGGTCTGGTCAACGGCCTGTTGATCGCCCGTTCGCGACTGGCTCCGTTCATCGTCACGCTGGCCTCGATGCTGGGGGCCCGGGGCATCCTGCTCTCCGTCACCGACGAGGGCTCGAAAACGTATCTCGTGGACAAGGAGTCGTTCTTCGCGAAGCTCGGACAGGGCGCGCTGCTCGGTGTCGGCGTGCCCGTGTGGATCACCGTGGCGCTGTTCGTGCTCGGCGCGGTCGTCCTCCGGCGCACCCGGTTCGGGCAGTACGTCTACGCGGTCGGCGGGAACGAGGACGCGGCGGCCCTGATGGGCGCCCCCGTGGCCCGTACGAAGATCTCCGTCTACACGCTCTCCGGACTGTGCGCGGGACTCGCCGGAGCGCTCAACGCGGCGTGGCTGGCGTCGGGCGTGACGATCCTCGGTTCCGGTATGGAGCTGGAGGCGATCTCCGCGGTCGTCATCGGCGGCACGCTGCTCACCGGAGGGTTCGGATTCATCAGTGGCTCACTGGTCGGTGTGCTGCTGCTGAAGGTCATCCAGAACGTCATCAACCAGATCGGCTCCCTGGACTCCGCCTACCAACAGGTCGTCAGCGGCGCCTTCCTTGCCGTCGTCGTCATCGCGCAGACCTGGCTGGGACGCAGACGCCGGGTGCTGTGAAGGCCGGGGCCGGTCCGGATGCGGACCGGCCCCGGGTCATCCGTGCGGTTTGCGGACCCGGTCGCCGTGGGCCGGACGCGTGGGGGGCCGGACGCGCCGGGAAGGCCCGCCCCTCACCGGTGGGAAGGGCCGATTCTCGCCAATGGAAAGGACCGGCCGTCGCGGGCGGGAAGGGCGGGCCGGTCGACTGGCTGGCTGGCTGGCTGCCAGTCGACCGGCCGTGGCGTCGCGCAAGCGCTGTCATTCCCTCGTCATGGCGACCCGCCAGGCCCGGATGCCCGCCGGGTCCAGGGTGATCTCGATGGTGGCCGGCTCGATGGAATCGATCCGCAGCGAGTCTGCGAACGCGGCCGTGACGTCGTCCCTCGTCAGCCGGTGCGGCCCTGTGGCCCCGGTCCTGGGCTGCCGGTCGCTGAAGCACAGCATGAAGTAGCGTCCTCCGGGGCGCAGTACGTCCCGCAGCCCGTCGGTGAACGCGGCGCGGTCCTCCGGATCGAGCAGGTGGAACAGGCCGGAGTCCAGCACGGTGTCGAACTGCTCTCCCAGTTCCGTCAGCCGCCGTGCGTCGTGGTGGAGGAACCGTACGGCGGCGCCACGCCGCTGTGCCTTGTCCCGCGCGGCCGCCAGCGCGGTGGCCGCGAGATCGACACCGGTGGCTTCGAGGCCGAGGTCGGCACACATGAGTACGTGCTCCCCCGTACCGCAGCCGACGTCGAGTACCCGTCCCCGGATGGCGCCGGACCGAGCCAGGTCGAGAAAGACCGGCTGCGGATGCCCGATCTCCCACGGCGGCCGTACGGCGTACAGGTCATCGAGCCGCTGCCACGGGTTCGGCGCATCCGCGTCGTCGTGCGAGTTGGGTCCGGCCATGCGATCGACCTTCCACCGCCGCCGTCGCCCGGGTCCGGCGCCCAGGCGTCACGTCACGGCGGCGCTCCGACGGTCGACTGTACGCCGGAGGGACCTCTCGGGCCGTACGCGCGACGGCGCGCCAACCCGCCAACCCGAACCACCCGGCGGTGGCGCTGCGCGCCGCCGGGCTCGCGCGTTCTCGTTCTCGTCCTCGTCCTCGCACGCAGAAGACCCGCACCGTGCGGTGCGGGTCTCGTGCGGCGATGCCGTCCTGCGGGTCCGTGGCGTTCACCGGGTCCGATCGGGCCCGGGACTACAGCCGGTCACCTCCACGTCCTGACCGGATGCGACCCGCGTACCCCCTGAACGGTCTCGTCTTCAGAGGGTGTTCAGTGACCGATGAGACCGTGGAGCGGGCCGTGGCCCTGGCCGTGGCCCTGGCCTTGGCCCTGCCCCTGGCCCTGGCCCTGCCCCTGGCCGTGGCCCTGACCCTGGCCTTGGCCCTGACCGCGGTCGTCACCCTGGCCGCGGTCGTGGTCACGGCCCTGCCCGCGGTCGTGGTCACGGTGGTCGCCCTGACCGCGGTGGTCGTCGCGGCCGTGGTCACGGTGGTCACCCTGACCGCGGTGGTCGTCGCGGCCATGGTCACGGTGGTCACCCTGACCGCGGTGGTCGTCGCGGCCGTGGTCACGGTGGTCGCCCTGACCGCGGTGGTCGTCGCGGCCGTGGTCACGGTGGTCGCCCTGACCGCGGTGGTCGTCGCGGCCGTGGTCACGGTGGTCGCCCTGACCGCGGTGGTCATCGCGGCCGTGGTCACGGTCGTGGTGCCGACCCCAGGAGACGCTGTCGACGAAGCGGCCGCGGTCGGTCCGCAGTGTGGCGACGTCGGAGTGGTTGTCCCACACCTCGTTGCGGCGGTCCTGGTAGAGGTCACGGCTGGTGTCGCGGCCGTAGCCCGTGTGGATCCGGACGGTGGAACGGCCGGCCAGGCGGTAGTGGTCGAAGGTGTAGCGGTTGCCGTCCCTGTCCGACAGCGTCCAGCCATTCAGGTTCACTCCGCGGGATGCGGAGTTGGTGATTTCCACCCACTCAGCGTTCAAGGAACGGCTGGAGCGGTCGTCAAAGCCCGGCGCGTCGCTCTGGACCCTGCTGATGGCGACGTGCGTGCGCTCGAAGCGCGGCTCCGCGGCCGAGGCGGACACGGCGGCCGAGCCGACCAGCGCACCTGCCGCGATGGCCGCGGCCGCCACACGGCGGGCCGTGACAGACGTGGAAACGGACATGAATGCTCCTCAAGGTTCGAGAGCCGGCACACCCCGTGCGAGCACCCCACTACGGGGAACCGCACGGTGCGACCCTGTGCGAGTCCCGGCCCGGTGGCCGAGGACTCATAAGTTGCTCCACGTCGCCGCCCGAGATGAGCGACACTCGACCGCTGTTACCAATTACGGACATATCAGTTACAGGCACCTGTATGGGGCCTTTAACTACGGAAAGCTGAAAAGTGATGGACTGCCAGCATCAACTCCCGTGCTCCTGCCGGATCCAGCCCATACACGGGCATATCTCGCGTCACCGCAGCCCACCCACTCGTCACCCGAAAGTGAGTAACACCCTTCCGGTCCGACCCGGCCGCAGAAAGACGCGCCGCGCCTCTTCACCGGGCGACCCCGTCGCTACCCCCCGTCGCTACGACGCCCTCGCCGCCACGACACCCACCGCCCCCGCCCTCGACGCGGCCCTCCTGACGAGGTCCCGGAAGCGGGCACCACGTGGCGACTTCAAGGCACTCGGCGAAGGCGACACGGAACAGGCGCCCGATCCAGTCGGCCTCCCGGATCAGGCGTCGCGCGTCGGCGTTCTGCCGCACGACCGAGGAAGTGACGGTCACTCGGATCGGCGAGATGGGTGTGAGCGGCGAACCAGAAGGAGGCGGCGGGGGGACACAATGCGCGGCGCACCCTGCGGCTCCGCTCTTCGAGGAAGTCCGCCTAGCGGTACGCGGAGCCGGCCCCGCGGTGGTCCCTGGGTCCCTGAACCACCGCCCGTGGGGGTCGCGGCCGTCAGGTGGCGTCCGTGGCGACGCCGGACAAACGCAGGCATCGTTCGTCGCGGCCCAACTGGGCAGCGCCAGACATCGCCTGACGCTGCCCGGTCCGGTCTTGCGGCCGTCGTGGGATCAGCCGCCGCTCTTTCGACGGAACGACCGCTGACTGGCGGCCGGGCCGTGCGCGCCGTGGACCTTCGACGTGTTGGTCCTCGCGGTGGGGTCATTGACGTCCGCCTGCATACCTCGCTTGCGCGCCAGGGCCTCCCGAAACTTGCGCTTCAAGTCGTTCTGGAGGTCATCGTCGGGCGAGAGGGACCCGCTCTCGCCGTCAACCGGCTCCTCGGGCGATGGAGACTCTGCGGTCATGGTGACCTCCTGGGACTGGGCAGTGGAAAGCACAGCTTGTCATGGCGGGCACCGCACGAGGCACCGCCGCCTACGCCGCCAACCGCCATCGCGGGGTCGCTGACGCTGACGCCGAACATGGAGAGGACTCCCCGCCGCCGTAGGGCCTCACCTCGGGAAGCCGCGTTGCCGGGAACCGACTCCGCGGCATCCGGCCACGGAGCCCGCGCAAAGCCCGTTTGTCGGTTACGGCGACCGCTGATACGTTTCCGGAAGCCGTGCGAGAGAACGAGGAGGTGGTACCCGTGAACACAGTATCGACATGGGTGCTCTCCTCCGGGGTCGCGGTCGGGCGATAGGTCGTCCGGGAGCGCTTTTCAGCAGCGCTCCCGAAGGGCACGACCATGCAGTTCACTTCCGAACGGCGCCTCGACGACGGCGTCATCGAGCGCGCATTCACCCTCGGCGAGATCCCCGGCACCCTGTGGACGCCTGAATCCGCCGCACCGGCTCCGCTGATCCTCATGGCACACAACAACGGCCTGCCCAAGAGGCAACCACGAGCAGGCCCGCGCCGACCTCCGCCGGGCGATGCAGTCGAGGCCCTGGGCGCCGCACTGAACCAGTTACCAACAGCATCCGAGTCGGCAGGGGCCCGCGGTGCAGAGACCTGAGGAGGGCCGGGCTTCGTTCGAGTTCCGCCGGGCGAGTAGGCGCGTGGGCAGAGCCCTGGCGGGATGCCGTTCCGTCGTCACGTAAGCACCAGGACTTCGGCATAGCGAGGTTCGTGGATATTTGATTCCCAGGACGGCGAGTGGGCGTCGCCTCCGGCTCAAGGCCAGACGGACACGGCACGCCAGTGGTAGTCGTCCTGTTCGGCCTGCTCAGCCGAGAAAGTGACGGACTGGCCGGCGATCAGCTCGCGGAAGCCTTCGGCCCGGATCATCGAGAAATGTGCCCACACCCTGTCCGGGAGGGCATCGGAAGCAAGGACTCCCCAGCCCTCCTCGCTGTGCCACTCAAGCACGCGCCCGCCGAACACTTCCGCTGATGCGGTGTCAGACATTCCCCGTTCCCCCTTGCGGTACCGGCAATTCGCCGTTCCGGCCTGCGCCGTGGTCAGCGGTGTTCGACCGAACTTCCGTGACGTTATCGCATGGCCCCGATCGCTCGATCCTGGTCCCCGTCTTCGACGACAGGGCGGCGCCCGTCGACAGCAGGCCCCGCGGAAGCCGTTCCCACGGCCGCGGAACCCGCTCACCGTCACAGCCGTCGGCATGCATCGACCAACACGACATCAGCCCATGCGTGTTGACCCGGCGGCGGCGCCCCAGGCGCCACGGGTTTCTCCCTTGCCTTCCACCCGCCGCGCTATTTATAGTCACGAAGACTATTAAGGAGTCGCGCCTGTGAACTGGAACCTCAGCTGGACCGAAGCGCTCGGCTTCGCCACCGGCGCCGTCTGCGTCTGGCTGGTGACCCGCCAGCACATCGCCAACTGGCCCGTCGGCATCGCCAACAACGTCTTCTTCATCGTGCTCTTCCTGCAGGCCGGCCTGTACGCCGACGCCGGCCTCCAGGTCGTCTTCATCGCGCTTGCCGCCTACGGCTGGTGGACCTGGGCCCACGACCGCGGACCCGCGACCGCGGGCGCCCTCCCGGTGCGCCGGACCACGGGTGCCGAGTGGGCCTGGCTCACCGCTGCCGGAGTGCTGGCCACCGCCGCCCTCACCCTGCTGCTGGACCGGGTCACCGACTCCACCGTCCCCTTCTGGGACGCGCTCACCACCGCCCTCTCCCTGACGGCCACCTACGGCCAGTGCCGCAAGCTGCTGGAGTCCTGGTGGCTGTGGATCGCCGCCGACCTGGTCTACATCCCGCTGTACGCCTACAAGGGCCTGTACCTGACCTCCCTGCTGTACGTCGGCTTCCTCTGCCTGTGCGTGGCCGGCCTCCTCGGCTGGCGGCGCGCCCTCCCGGCCGCCGTCTCCCGCCCCGCCACGGCGGTGACCGCGTGAGCGCCGGCGCCCGCCCGTACCGACACGGCTTGGTGCTCGGCAAGTTCTATCCGCCGCACGCAGGCCACCATCACCTCGTCCGCACCGCCCTCGCGCAGTGCGACCGGCTGACCGTCCTGGTCTGCGCCGCCTCCGTGGAGTCGGTATCGCTCACCGACCGGGTCGCGTGGATGCGCGAGGCCCACCCGGAGGCCGAGGTCGTCGGCGCCGTCGACGACCACCCGGTCGACCTGCACGACCCCGCGGTGTGGGACGCCCACATGACAATCTTCCGGACGGCCGTTCCGGAACCGGTGGACGCCGTGTTCACCTCCGAGTCCTACGGCACCGAGTTGGCCCGCCGGTTCGGTGCGGCCGAGGTCCGCGTGGACTCCGACCGCATCGCGTACCCCGTCTCCGGCACGGCCGTGCGCAAGGACCCGGTCGGCTGCTGGGAGTTCCTCGGTCCGGGGGTACGCGCCGCCCTCGCCCGGCGCGTGGTCGTCCTCGGCGCCGAGTCCACCGGCACCACCACCCTCTCCCGGGCGCTGACGGCCCACTTCCGTGCGCGCGGCGGCGTCTGGTCCGACACCCACTGGGTGCCCGAGTACGGGCGCGCGTACAGCGAGGAGAAGCTCGCCGCCCTGCGGGCCGCCGACCCCGGAGCCGACTGGGCGGAGGTCGAGTTCACCTCCGAGGAGTTCCCCGTCATAGCCCGCCGCCAGGACGCCGACGAACAGCGGGCGGCCGGCGGCGGCTCCCCCGTGCTCTTCTGCGACACCGACTCCTTCGCCACCGCGATCTGGCACGAGCGCTACCTCGGCGCGCCCAGCCCGGAGGTGGCGGCCGTCGCCGCCCGCACCCCGCGCCACCTCTACCTGCTCACCGACCACGAGGGTGTCCCCTTCGAGGACGACGGTCTGCGCGACGGCCCGCACCTGCGCCCGTGGATGACCGGCCGGTTCCGGGAGGAACTGGAGCGCACCGGCCGCCGGTTCCTGCTGATCACGGGCAGCCCCGAGGAACGGCTGCGCACCGCCGTGGCGGCGGTGGACGGCCTCCTCGCCGAGGGCTGGCACTTCAACGACCCGCTCCCGGAACACCGGTGACGGCCGCCGCCCCGTACGACCCGTCGGCGTACGAGCCGTTCGCGGTGACCGTGGACCTCGCCGTGCTCACCGTGCGCGCCACCGCCCTGCACGTGCTGCTGATCCGGCGCGGCCAGGAACCCCACGCGGGCGCCTGGGCGCTGCCCGGCGGCTTCCTGCTGCCCCGCGAGTCGGCCGAGGAGGCCGCCCGCCGCGAACTCGCCGAGGAGACCGGCCTGCCGGAGTTCCTGGTGGACGGCGTGCACCTGGAGCAGGTGCGCACCTACAGCGACCCGGACCGCGACCCCAGGATGCGGGTGGTCTCCGTGGCCTTCGCCGCCCTCGTCCCCGATCTGCCCGAACCCGTGGCCGGCGGGGACGCCGCCCAGGCCCGCTGGGTGCCGCTCGCCGAGGCCGAGGCCGCCGCCCTCGCGTTCGATCACGACCGCATCCTCGCCGATGCCCGCGAACAGGTCCGGGCGAGGCTGGAGTACACCTGCCTGGCCACCGGCTTCTGCCCGCCCGAGTTCACCCTCGGCGAGTTGCAGGCCGTCTACGAGACCGTCTGGGACACCGGCCTCGACCGCCCCAACTTCCGCCGCAAGGTGCTCGCCACCCCCGGCTTCGTGCAGGCCGTCCCCGGCGGCGCCCGTCTGACCGGCGGCCGCGGCAAACCCGCCGCGCTGTACCGCGCCGGCGCGGCCACCGCCCTGCACCCGCCCCTGCTCCGACCGGAAAGCCCCCAATAGCCGCCGCGGGCCCCGACGGGCACCAGGCCAGAAACGCCCTGCCCGGCCTCGCCCTCGGCGACCCGCCGAGCTTCCGCACCGAGTTTCGCGGCGTCCGCTCGGTCCTCGCCAAAACGGCCCCCGACGGCAGACGCGGCTCCCGGAGGCGCCTTCGTCGGCCGGCCAGGAGTGCCGCAGCCGGACTCACCGGCTCGTGATCGTTCACGGTGTGGTGCGGGAACGGCGCGGACGCGGCCGGGTCAGGGGGCGAGCAGATCGGCGTCCCGGACGACCGCGCGAGCGAAGGTGAGCGTCGCGGTGACCGTGGTCAGGCCGCGGATCATACCCAGCTGATTCCAGACCATCCCGAACTGCTCCCGGTCCACGGTGAACTCCATGGCGAGGCCGATCGCGTCGTCACTCGACGCGGTGACGCGGGCGGTGACGGTCTGCGGGCCGCCGACACCCCGGACGGTCAGCCGGCCGACGATCTCGGCGGTGTCGCCCTGGGGCACCGCTGCTCCGTCGACGGCGAATGTGAGAGTCGGGTGGTTCTCGGTGTCGAAGAAGTCACTGCCGCGCAGGTGCGCGTCCCGCTTCGCGTTCCTCGTGTCCAGAGTCGCCGTGTCCACGCTGACAACCCCGTGGGCGGTCCCGTCGGGCCTTGTCTCACCCTGGCCCGTGACGCTGCCGAAGGCGCCCTTCACCGTCACCAGGCCCCACATCGTCCGATGCGCGATGGCCACGGTGGAGCGGGCGGGATCCAGCTGCCAGGAGCCGGTTTCGATGACGACGGTCATGGAGGTTCTCCAGAAGAGTTGAGGACGGGACCGGGGAAGCCGCATCCGCGACCCGAGTGCCGGGACCGCAGCCCAGTAGTCCAAATTTGGATGACTCGTCGCACGCTAGCCGGTTATCCAAAAATGGACAACCGTTAGACTGTGACACCATGGCCGACTCTTCCGCCCCCGCCGATCAGCCCGAGCGCGAGCCATCGGACGACACCGGGCTCCTGCCCGCCGAACTGCGCTCCTGGATGCAGCTGCTGGCCGCGGCCGGCACGATCGAACAGCAGCTCCGCTCGCGGGTGAAGGACGCGACCGGGATCTCGCACGACGAGTTCCTGCTGCTGTGCCTGCTCGCCGACCAGCCCGGCTCCAGCCTGCGGATGACACGGATCGCGGAACTGCTGGGCCGCCCCAAGACCCGGCTGACCTACCAGGTGGCCTGCCTGCAGCACGCGGGACTGATCACCAAGAACTCCGCATGCGGCGACCGTCGCGGCGTCGAGGTGGCGCTCACCGACAAGGCCCGTACGCTGCTCAGCGAGTCGTCCCACTCCCTCGCCGACGCGGTCGCCGAGGCCATCGCGCGAACGGCCTGCGCTCAGCGGTACACGCAGTTGCGGTACCTGCTGCCGACGAGCCAGGGCTTCGAGCAGCACACCACGGAACAGAAAAGGTAGCCGAAGCGACTCGCCCCGGAGCTCGCCAGAACTCGGCACGGACCCGACGGTCAGCGGCATGACGCGAACCCGCCCAACATCGACGCAGCCGTCACCGGCGAGCGGATGACGTACGCCCCACGCGCCGGGATGCCCTTCGCCGGGGCGCTCGTGCGTCCCGAGGTCCCTGACGGTCGGAGCGGGACCGGTCACCGACACCCCGTCGGTCACCGACGGGGCTTCCCCCTGCCCCGCCGGTTGACGCAGGGGGAAGCCCGCACCTCGGCACCGGGCGGCCGCCACCGCTCTACCGCCGCCGGGTCCTGGACCGACCAGGAGGGAGCGGCAGGGGCGCGGGTGCTCTGCTCAGTTCTCCAGACGGAACGGCATCAAGATCGAGAACGTGTCCTCGTCGTCGGGCCGTCGGATCGCGATGGGCGCGGCAGGAGCGCCGATCTCCAGGATCAGTCGGTCCCGGGCTCCGGCGGCGAGCGCGTGCAGCAGGAACTCGCGGTTCACGGCGACCAGGCTCTGGTCGTCGTCACCGTCCACGCCGATCGTCACCGCCCCGTCGGCCGTCACCTTGAGAAGGCTGAGGTCGGCGGCCGTCTCGTCCGGCCCGCTCACTTCACGCGTGCGGACGGGACCGGTCTCCACCGCCTCCTGGAACGTCGCAACGTCGACCAGCGCGCGCTGACCGGCCGGCAAGTTGACCAGGCGGCGGTAGTCGGGGAAGTCGTGGCCGAGACACTGGCCGGCCGTCTGCCGGTCTCCCGTCTCCAGCGTCACTCGGTCGCCGTCGACGGCGATGCGGACGGATTCCTCGCCGCCGAGCAGAGCCCGCATGGCGTCGGCGAGCGGGGACGGGACGATGATCTGCACGCGGGTTTCGGCGTGCCCGCTGGTGGCGGCCCGCGCGACGGCCATCCGGTACCGGTCGGTGGCCACGACGTCGAGTGTCTGTCCTTCGATGTCGAAGAGGAGACCGCCGAGCATCGGCAGTTCCGGGTCGGTACTGGCGGCGAAACGGACCGCGTCCAGCGCGTCGGCGAGTTCCGGCGCGGAGACGGACAGGCTGACGGCGTGGGTACGGGGCAAAGGCATGGGTTTCTCCCTGCGTTCGAGGAGTGCTCGGAGCGTGGAGAACTCGTTGCGGGCATCGGACAGTCCCGCCTCAAGACGGCGCACATGCGTCGCGAGCAGCTTGCGTACCAGGTCGGTGTCCTCGCTGAACCAGCCGGCGAGCACCAGGCGGATGTCCGCCAACGGCATGCCCGCCCGGCGCAACCGGGCCAGCAACCGGGCTTCGCCGAGTTGCTCGGGGCCGTACCAGCGGTAGCCGCTCACCGGATCCACCCAGGCGGGGACCAGCACACCACCACGGTCGTAGAACCGCAGGGCGCTCACGCTCAGTCCGCTGGCCCCGGCCATCTCACCAATGCTGCGCATCTCGCTCTCCACACCTGCGACCCTGAGCCCTCGACAAGGTCGAGGGTCAACCCCGGTCACGTTCGGGCGGCCCTCGGGCGGTCCTCGGACGGTCCTCTGTCCGGCCTCGATCAGGCCGGGCAGTCGGCCGACGTGTCGGCCGTACCCCAACGGATCATCAGGTAGTGGGAGCCGCCCATCTGCGCCACGGCATAGCGGGAGTACGGCCATGCGTCACCCGCGCTGTCCTTCTGCTTCACCAGAGCCCGGCATGCCTCGCCCGCCGCCATGTCCGCCCAGGCCTCGATCTGCCCCTGGTTCCATGTGCCGTAGTCCGACCACACGTACATCGCCGAGTCTCCCGGGTCGAAGCCCATCTTGAGTTCCGCGTTGCCGAGCGGGCGATCGGTGCCGAGCGTCCTGCGCATCCCGTTGGTCCGCTCGATGAGTTTCCTGGTCGCCCGGTCCGCGACGTCGATCTCGTCGCTGTCGGTACTGGGGATCATGGCCTGGCCGAGGCCCTGTTCGTCCGGCTCCCAGCCCAGACCGGCGCCGGAGGCCTGTCCCGTGTCGTCGTCGGCGGCCGACGCGCACTGCGCGTTGCTGAGAAAGTCGTCGTCCCAGGTCACCTGCGGTTCGCGGCCCGTAGCCTCCTTCACCATGACGTAGGTGCGGTACGGCAGTTCCGGGTGCAGCCGCAGAACGACATCCCTCAGCGTCCGGCACATCGATCCGGCGACCTTCGTCTCCGCGTACATCGTTCCCTGTTCGTCGGAGGAGAGCCGGTACGAGAGGTAGACCTCTTTGCGCGACGCGTGGAACCGCACGGCGTTCGGAGCGAAGTCGACGCCGCCGCCCAGTTCCTGGACGAGAACACCTTGGTCGTGCAGGACGGCGCGCGCCACATCGTGCTCGCCCTCGCCCCGTGCCGACCGCGCCTCGGCCCAGCTCACCGCACTCGCCGAACCGTCGCTCGCGTCCCGCCTCCGCTCCGCCGCCGTGCCCGCCGTGGACACGGACGGCTGCGGGGACCCGGTCGCCGAGTGAGCGGGAGCGGACGCGGCGCTCGAGGTTCGGTGCCGGCTGCCCTCCGTCCTGCCGGGCGCCAGGGCCACCACTCCGCCGACCAGGCCCCCGATGACCGCCGCCGCGACAACGGTCATGCCCGCCCATGGTCTTCGTGGACGCCTCGGGGGCTGCGGCCACTCCAGATCGTTCGCGTGGGGTGGGTCCCAGACTGCCGTGACCATGTCCTCGGCCCGCGTGAACAACATGTCCGCGCGCATCACTTGGGTGACCTGGGAACCCAGGAGTTCGAAGCACTCCTCAGCTGCGTCGGCGGCCGGGGGACGGTCCCCGGCCTCCTTGGCGAGTGCTCGCTCCACGATCCCGCGCAGGGGCGCGGGGACACCGTCCAGGTCGGGAGCACCCGACATCACGCGGAACGCGACCACGTCGGGAGTGCCGGTCCCGAAAGGCGTTCTTCCGGTGGCCGCGTAGGCCACGAGCGCTCCCCAGGCGAACATGTCGCCCGCGGGCCCGGTGGCCCCCGTGCGGTACTGCTCGGGGCTGATCCAGCCGGGGGTGCCGGTCATGACTCCGGTACGGGTGACACTGGTGCCGTCGGCGGCATGCGCGATTCCGAAGTCCAGGACGCAGGGGCCTGAAGGCGTGAGGATGACGTTCTGCGGTTTCACGTCGCGGTGCACCACGCCGACGGCGTGGACGGCGGCCAACGCCCGCGCGGTGGCGGCCGCGAAAGCGTACAGGCTCGCTCCGGCGAGCCGTCCTTGCGCGAGCACCTGCTGGTCGAGCGTCGGTCCGGCGACGTATTCGGTGGCCAGCCATGGGTCTTCGGCGTTCGCGTCAGCGGCGAGCAGGGGGATCAGATACGGGCCGGTGACACGGGAGGACAATTCCACTTCGCGCCTGAAACGGGCCCTGAATTCGGGTTCTTGGGCCTGGTTGGGGTGAATCACCTTCACCGCCACGCGCGTTCCGTCAGGGGCTACTCCGGCATGGACGGTACCCATGCCTCCGGCGCCGAGACGGCCGACGATCCGGTACGGACCTATACGGGAGGGATCGCCGGCATGAGCAGGCTGGACTCTTCCGGAGGATCCGGCTTCGCTCACTGATGGTTCCTTCGTGCGGGACTGAACGTTTGAGCAGGCGGAGATGTCACACGTCGTCGGGGGTCGGGTTCGAACCCCAGCAGGCTTCCCCAGTAGGCCCTTTGGGTGAGTTCCCGTCCGGATGTTATGTCCTGACCCGCGTCCTGGATAGAGAAACCCCTGACCAGACGGTGTGCTCTGTCCTGCCGGGTGACGACGCGCTTGCGGACCGTTTCGTGGGCCGGACGCTCATCCGGGCGCCCCTCGGCCCCGAATCGCACAACTCCCTTACCACGCATCGCTGTTGCGGCCATCATCACGGCAGACCCACGGCCGGATGGGAACCATCGGCCGGAACGAGGCCGTCGTCCGATGGGCGGAGCCGTCGGCCGACCCGATCGAAACCCTCGTCCGACCGGGCAGAGCCCTTGGCCGGCCGTGCGGGAAGCCGAGGCTGTTCCGGAAAGCGCGCGGCAAAGTCGTAGACCGGGAGTCCGTCGTACGAGGCCTGGGCTCCACCGGGCACGGGAGTGCGCCGACCGCCCGCTCCGGCTCGGGTTGCCGGCCGCTCGGTGCCCCGGTTGCCCGGACAGGGACCGGGCCCGCGAAAGTCGTGCTGCCCGTGTACCGGTCCCGGCCGACAATGGACCTACGGCGGGGACGGGCCCGGGGAGGCGTCGGGGAAGGAAGCGCACATGCCGAAGCGGCCCCCCTCCCCCGGTCGCGTACGGGCCGCGCGGCAGTCCGCGCGTGTCACGGTCGCGTCCGCCGCGGGCTTCTACGCGGCCCTCTACCTGCTGGACCAACCGGTCGTCGCGGTCTACGCCCTCTTCGCGCCGATCGCCCTCGGTGTCCTCTCACCGATCCCCGGCGGCGGCCGGGACCGGGCGCGTACCGTCCTGTTCGTGCTGCCGGTCGCCGTGGCGCTGACAGCCCTCGGCACCGCTCTCGCCGTCACGACCGCCTCCGCCGTCGCGGGGATGCTGGTGATCGGCTTCAGCGTCTCCTTCGCCGCGGCGTACGGACCGGCGGCGGCGAGTGCCGTCCCGGGACTGCTGCTCTTCTACGTGCTCGCGTGTTTCCCGCCGTACGCGCCGGACACCCTGCCGCAGCGGCTCGCCGGCCTGCTCGCGGGTGGCGCCCTGCTGGTCCTGTGCGAGCTGCTCCTGCTGCCCGCCCCACCCGTTCAGCCGTACCGCGCGCGGATCGCCGCCGCCCTCGATCTGGCGGCCGCTTCGGCGCGCGCGGCGGCTCAGGGCCACCGTCACGGTCCCGAGCGGGCGCGGCGCCTGCGCGAGGTGGGACTGTCCTTGCGCCTGTCGCAGGCACCACCGGCTTCCCGACCGACCGGTGCAGGCCGTACCGACCGCGGACTGGCACAGGCGGGAGCCGCGACACGGCGTGTGCTGGACCAGCTGGCCCGGACGGCCGAGCGGCCGGAGTCCGCGACGGCCGGGGATCCACCCTCCGAGGCGCTGCTGCGCGGTGTCGCGGCTGGATGCTCCGCGACGGCGGAAGCCCTCCGTGGCGCGCGCGCCGTTCCGGGGGCCGAGGCCCTGGAGGAGATGGTCGCCGACTTCGTCGCCGTACGCAGACGTCCGCCCGGGACCGGGCTCGACACGGACGCCAAAGCGTCGCAGCGGCTGCTGGAGTGCCGGTCAGACCTGCTGACCACTGCGGCCTCGGCTCTGACGGTTCAGGCCGCGGTGGCCGTGGCGATCGGGGGGCGTCGCGACTCGGCGGGACTGCCGGCCGAGCAGTTCTGGTACGCGGAGCCCCCCACGGCCCGGCTCCTGGCTCTGCGTCTGACCGGCAATCTCACCTTGCGCTCGGTCCTGTTCCAGAACGCCGTACGCACGGCCCTGGGGCTCGGCGCGGCCCGTCTCGTGGCCGGGGCGCTGGAGCTCTCGCACGGCTTCTGGGTGCTGCTGGCCGTGCTGACGCTGGGCCGCACGACCGCGGGCGCCACCTGGTCCACCGTGCGCTCGGCGGCGGTCGGCACGCTGTTGGGCGCGCTGGCCGCCGGGGTGCTGATCTTCGAGGCGGGCGGCACCGTCAACGTGTACGCCGTCGTGCTGGTGCCGGCGATGTTCGTGGCCTTCTCCGTGGGGCCGATCGCGGGACCGGCTTGGGCGCAGGGGCTGTTCACCCTGGTCGTCTCCGCCGCCTTCAGTCAGCTCGCTCCGGCCACCTGGCGGCTGGCGGAGACACGGCTGCTCGACGTCCTGGCGGGCTGCGCGATCGGGCTGACGTGCGGCGTGCTCGCCTGGCCGGCCGGAGCCCGCGGCGAGGTCCGACGCAGTGTGGCGGAGCTGCTGCGCGCGGTGGGGCCCCTGGTGCAGGACACCGTGGTATCCGCGGTCTGCGCGTCCGGCACATCCGGCGCGTCCGGCGCATCGGGGGATCCGCCGCTTCGGGGCGGTACGGCGGAGGAGGCGCTGCGGCTGACCAGGCACCGGCTCCGCATCGCGGAGGGCGCCTACGCGCAGTACCGGACGGAGGGTGGCAGGGATTCCGTCGGCGGCGGACCCGACTGGCATCTGGCGCTCAACTGCGCCACCCACGCGGAGGTCGGTTCCCATTGGCTGCCCCGGCAGGCGTACGGTCCGGCGCCGCCCGACGCGGTCCGGTGGGCGCGGGAGTCGGTCGGACAACTGACCGCGGCGATGGACCGGGCGGCCGCGTTCCCGCCGGGTGGCGTACGGGCACGGCCGATCTCTCTACCCCCCGAGGTCGTCTCCGTGACCCCAGCCGCCGTACTGCCCGCGCTGGTCGACATCGACAGCTGGCTGCAGACGCTCGCGGCCGAGCTGACGGCGATCGGCGGGAGCGGTACGGACGAGCCGCCGCCTGCCGTCCGGGGCGGCGGATCGGACCCGGAAGCCGCCCGCGATGCCACGGCCCGTACCCGGCGGTGAACCGGCCGGACCGTGAACCGAGACGGTGGTGATCCTGCCGGGGGTGATCCGGCCGGGGGTGATCCGGCCCGGAGGCCAATCAGGCGGCTAGGGGGTGACCAGGCCGAACGGCGAACAGGTCGGTCATCTCGCTCAGGACGGTCACGTCGCTCAGGGCTCGCGTCCGATGAAGGCGAGCAAGCGGGTCTGCACGTCAGCGGTTCCGGGGACCTCCACGCGTGGACCGTACTGCCCGCTCGCGCGCAGCACATCGTCGAGCGGCAGCATCCCGTCGAGCAACTGGGCGCATTTGCCGGGGTCGAGGCGCTCCTCCTGGCCGCTGGCCCGCGCCAGGTCCCAGGTGTGCATGAAGACGTCGGAGGTGTAGAAGCGGTCGACCGCCTGGTCCAGCGGGACCTCTCCGACGTGCGGGTTCGACAGCGTCCTGTGCGCCGTGGCCGGATCGTCGAGGAGGGCCTGCACTCCGTCGCTGTGCACCGTCCAGGCCTTCACCGGGTCGTCGTCCACCGACGGGCCTTTCGGCAGTTCGACTCCGGCGCCCGCCTTCACGAAGTCCGGGAACCACTCGACGAGGTGGCGCACCACGTCCCGGGCGACCCAGCCCTCGCACGGCGCGGGGTTGTCCCATGCCCCGGGCCGCACTCCGCGCACGCGGTCCGTGAAGACCCCCGCGACGGTTCGGTGCTCTTCGGCTGCGTTCGTCATGATCTCGTGCCTTCCGTCTCGTCCGTCATCCTGTGTTCCCGCCGCGGCCGTCGCCGAGCAGTTCGTCAAGGCGTTCGTGGCCTTCGCGGACGCCGCGCCGCATACCGCTTCTGATCATCGCGTCGCGGGCCTCCATGGAGCCCATGAGGGATGTCGTGGTGACCCGGGTGCGACCGCCGAGGTCCTCGAAGACGGTGGTCTCCAGGCTGACGCCGTCCGGGAAGCCGTCGTAGGCGAAGGTCTGCACGATGCGCTCGTCGCGGCGCACCTCGTGGAACACGCCCCGGAAGCCGTACTCCGTCCCGTCGGCCTCGCGATGGACATAGCGGTACGAGCCGCCGCTGCGCGCCTCGTACACGTCGATCCGCATCGTGAGCCGGCGCGGGCCGAGCCACTGGACGACGAGATCGGGATCGGTGTACGCCCTGAACACTCGCTCCGGGGAGGCGTCGAACTCCCGGATGATGAGGATGGTGGGCAGCGCCGGGTCGGCCACGATCCGCGTCTCGTGCCGATCGCCCGTGCTCGCGCCCGCGCCCGCGGTGCTCACGATGCCGCCTTCTTCGCCGAGTGGCCCTTCACCGACTGTTCCTCCATCTTTTCGAGGACGGCATCGAGCCGACGGAAACGGTCCTCCGCCTCGCGGCGGTAGCGTTCGATCCATTTCGTCATCAGGTCGAGGACCTCGCCCTCGAGGTGGCAGGGCCGACGCTGAGCGTCCCTGCTGCGACTGATCAGACCGGCGTCCTCCAGCACCCTGATGTGCTTGGACACGGCTTGCACGGTCACGTCGTAGGGCTCCGCCAGTTCGTTGACCGTGGCATCCCCCGTGGCCAGCCTGGCCACGATGTCGCGCCGGGTCGGGTCGGCCAGGGCGGAGAACACCCGGGACAGCCGGTCGTCCGCCACCTCTCACCTCACGTAATCAACCAGTCGGTTGAATAACCCTACGGCCGGCCCGCCCCTCGGTCAACCAACCGGTTGAATAAGGCGCGACGGTCGGCCGCTCAGCGGGCACCGCCCGCGCCCGCGGGTCAGTGCTTCGCGGGTGCAGGCTCAACCACGGCGAGCGGGTGCAGGCTCCACCACGGTGAACACGACGAGCCCGGCCGTGCGGATGCCGGCGGACAGCGCGGCCGCCCCGTCGCCCAAGCGGCCGAAGGGGTCGCGTGCCGGACATCCCCCTGACACGGCGACGCCCCGCGTGACAGGGTCACAGGTGATCGAAGGCAACAGCGGCAAAGGGGGCTTCCGTGGACACACGCACGTGGGACACGCTGGTCGGCTCGATGAAGAGCACCTACGTCAACGGAGTACGCGAGGGCGCGGCGCCCCGGCCGGTCATCATGCCGCTCGTGCGAGGCGAGCTGGTCGGGTTGATCTGGGTCCGCCCGACCAAGCCCGGGGCCGACGCGCTCACCGGCATCGCGGCACTGTCGAACATCGCCGCGGCGGCCTGCGCGGACGAGATCGTCCTCGCCTGGGAAACGAATGACGTCGCCACCACGTGTGAACTGCCCGTCATCGGCCCCGCCCCCTGTCTGAACCTGGTCCAGGCCACCCCGGACGGTCATGTGCTGCACCAGTTCCCCTACACCGAGGGGTTCTCGTCCGCCGGCTCCGAGGGCGCGCCGGAGTCCACCGCCGTCCTCGACTGGAGGCCGGCTCCCGCGCCCCAGCCGGGCGGCGAACTTCCGCCGCCGGTTCAGGCCGCCGTCGACTACGCCTTCACCCCCATGGAACTGGACCATCCCAACCCCTTCGGTGTCACCGTCGTCCTGATGGAAGAGGACGGTTACACCGTGCGCCTGACCGACAGCTTCGACCGCTGAACGTGCGGGGCCCAGGTGCGGCGGTACGAACGCACATCGCCCAGCCCTTCTCCTGTTTCCTTCCGCTCCCCCGATGATCCTTCCGCTCCCCGACCCCTCGCTCCTTCCATTCCGTGTGCCGGTCACCGTACGAATGGGTCCGTGCGACGCGCCAGTGGGACTCCCGCCCCCTAGGCTGAGCACGCGCGGCAGATCCGCGCGCCCTCAGCGGGCGGTCCGTGATCGCAGCACAGGAGGAACCGTGTCCGGTCAGTTCGAGGCGACAACCGAGATCAACCGCCCCATCGAGGAGGTTTTCGCCTACCTCGCCGCCGGCACGAACGACCCCGAGTTCAGCCCCAGGGTGCAGGCGATCACGAAGACGCCGGAGGGGCCGACGGCAGTGGGCACGATCTTCACCAGTACGGTCAAGGACGCCGGCATGAAGACGGCCCGGAAGTTCCGGATCACCGAGTTCGAGGCGCCCCGCCGGATCCGCTGGACGGAAGTCTCGAAGAACACGGTCACGGCGGACGAGGGCGGCTACGACCTCGAGTCCACCGGCGACCGCACAACGCTTGTCCGGATCTACAACGTGCTTGAGGGCCATGGCATCGGGAAGCTCCTGGTGAGCTTGGCGCTGAGTGCGGCCCGCAAGGACGCGGACGCGTTCGGCCGGCGGATCAAGGCGGCCGTGGAGGCCTCCTGACGACGGTCCCCGGTCGCTGGGGCCTCCTCAGGGTCCTGGCCCATGCCATGGATGCCTCCTCATGGACCTGGTCGCGGCCGCGGCGGTCGCGCGGTCAGGCCCACCTCCCTGCGGACAGTGCCGACGTAGGGTGAAAGGAGCGAGGACGCTTCATACGCCGCTGTCCGGACCGGTCCAGCTCACGATTTCCCATCACAGGGGCAGCCTCCTGACCCCGGCGCGCCACCCGCACCGAGGCCCAGGAGTTCCCTATGCCATCCGTGTCCGGCACCTCCGCGACGGCGGTTCCGTCGAGCGGTACCTCGCCGCCCCAGGTCTACGACGGAACGTCCCCCTTCCCACCGGAAGGACCGCTCCCCGCGCGCGACGGCGGGGAGCGGGTGTACGTGACGGTGACGACGATGATCGTCGTCCTGCCGTTCGTGACGCTCGGCCTGGCGGGGTGGCTGCTGTGGGGACGCCTAGTCCATCCCGTCGACCTGGTGCTCGCCGCCGTCCTCTACACGGTCACCGGCCTCGGCGTCACCGTCGGCTTCCACCGCGGTCTGACCCACGGCGGCTACCGGGCCGTACGCCCGGTGCGCATCTCGCTCGCGGTGGCCGGTTCGCTGAGTTTCCAAGGTGACGTCATCGACTGGGTCGCCACGCACCGCCGCCATCACGCCTTCACCGACCGGCCCGGCGATCCGCACTCGCCGTACCGCTACGGCACCCATCTGCGCGGCCAGTTGCGCGGGCTGTTCCACGCACACATCGGCTGGCTGTTCCGCAACGACCGCACACCGCCGGAGCGTTACGCCCCCGACCTGCTCGCCGACCGCGACATGCGGGCCGTCGCACGAGCCTTCCCGGCACTGTGCGTCCTCACCCTGGCCCTGCCGTTCGGGCTGGGCTGGGCGATCGGCGGCACCTGGGTGTACGGCGTAACCGCCCTTCTGTGGGCGGGACTCGTCCGCATCGCGCTGCTCCATCACGTGACCTGGAGCGTCAACTCGCTGTGCCACATGATCGGCGAACGCCCGTTCCACACCAGGCGCCACGACCGGGCCACCAACCTGTGGCCGCTGGCCCTGCTGTCGTTCGGCGAGAGCTGGCACAACCTCCACCACGCCGACCCCACGAGCGCCCGGCACGGCGTGGACCGCGGCCAGATCGACCCGTCGGCCGCCGTCATCCGCGTCCTCGAACGCCTCGGCTGGGTGTCCGAGGTCCGCTGGCCCACCCCCGAGCGCGTCGCCGCCCGCCGCGTCTGAGGCCTGCACCGTTGCGGAGCAACCCCGCCGACACCGGCGCTGTCTGCGACGCAGATCCGCGGAGCGAAGCTCCTGGCCCCGGCGGTGCGGGGTCAGGAGCTCGGCCGCATGGGCCTTCAGGAAGCCTGGTAGTTGCCGGTGACCCAGTCCAGGCAGCTGAAGGTGTTGTGCCCGACGATGCCGTCGACGCCACCGGCGCAGTGGAAGTCACCCTGGAACCGTCGGACCCAGTTCAGGGTGTTCTGGCCGAAGTAGCCGTCCGTGGCGAGGCCGGCCCCGTAGGCCTGGTTCAGTTCCTGCTGCAGGATGATGACGCAGCCGTCCTGATTGCCGGGGGAGTACGAGAGGTTGTGGTCGGGAACCCAGTAACCGTGCGGGGCCAGGTTCGAGTTGTACCACTGGACCATGTAGCAGTTGCCACCCGCCGAGGCGGTCGTGGCGGTGGCGACGGTCCCGACACCCGCGAGCATGATCGCGCTGACGGCAGCGCCGACGATCTTCTTGAGGTTCATCCCTGAAGTCCTTTTGATGTTCGTTGCGTTGATCGGTGGGACAGGGCCGTCCAGCTGCGACGGACGGCGGCACACGGCTCGGGATCA
This sequence comes from Streptomyces sp. NPDC002742, assembly GCF_042888885.1. NCBI lineage: Bacteria > Bacillati > Actinomycetota > Actinomycetes > Kitasatosporales > Streptomycetaceae > Streptomyces > Streptomyces sp. NPDC002742. The sequence goes on along the minus strand of NZ_JBIAQF010000001.1, from coordinate 468,259 downwards.
GTAGCGGCCGGTTTCCACGTCGCCCGAGTTGTAGCCGTTGGACGCCGAGGCGGAGCCGGTGGCGTAGGACTCGACGCCCGCGTCGTTCAGCATCGGGGTGTAGCAGGAGTACTGCCCCATGGAGGAGTTCCACGACAGACTGGCGCAGCTGTCCCAGTCCCAGTTCGAGGTGCGCGTAATGGTGGCGCGCCCGTAGGGACCGGTCGAGCGCACGCGCGCCCAGACGGTGCGGCAGGAGGTGCTGTAGCGCAGTTCGATCGTGCCGACCTGGGTGCTGCCGACGTAGATCCCGCTCGACTTCGCCGTGATGGCGGTGTTCGCGCAACCGCTGGAGATCGGGTCCTGCCCATCGTAGGCGGCGGCGCTGGCGCTTCCCGTGAATCCGATGGCGAGGGCGATCGAAGCGGTCGCGACGGCGAGCGACTTCTGGACGATGGAGATCCGCATGAATAGGCCACCTTAAGTACAGTTACTGCGATTTGACGCATCATCATAAGATCGCTCCGCCGATTCCATGATCCATTTGAGACCGGCGATTCCGGACAACAAGGCGAGATTCAGGCCATGATCTACGTCACTTGTCGGCGGTGATCAGATGCCAACTCCCCGGCAGGCAGCCGCAAGCGCTCGACACCTTACGAAACGGGACGCGAGGAGGCCGGGTCCCGGCCCTTGTGGGCCCGTCGACGTCGCCGGCTCGATGGCCAACAACTGGGCGGTCTACCAGACGGATGGCAACTTCGTCGTCTACAACAGCAGCGGCGGTGTGGTCTGGGCCTCGAACACCAAGGGGGGTGGGGGCTCGACCGTCGACATGAACTCGAACGGCGTCCTCCACGTCGGCACCAAGGCGATCAACAACGGCTGCTGACGTCATCCGGAACATCCGTCCGCGGGCAGTCGCCGGCCCGCGGACGGATGCGCTGATCGTCGGAATGCTCAAGGCCGGCGGAGCGCGTGAACCAGGATGACTTCCCGGTTCACGCGCTGAGGCCAGTGGGCGCCATCGCCTCCGTGAGCGCCTCGGGTGGCATCCCCCAGGACGGCCTGCTCGTGCGCGTGGCAGTCGCCGGCCGAACCGCGCTTCCGCCGGTCGCGGACCGGGGCCGGGCTCTCGCGCACAGCGCTCGGAACTCGGTAGGGCTGAGTCCGTACGCCTCACGGAAGGAACGGCTGAAGACCACCGGACCGCTGAAGCCCCAGCGGGCGGCGATGGCGCTCACGTGGCGGGCGCGGAGACCGGGGTCGGCGAGGTCGCTGCGGCACTGCTCGAGGCGGCGTCGGCGTATTCGGGCGCGGACGCTCTCGCCCTGGTCGTGAAAGAGCTGGTGCAGAGTGCGCACCGATATGTGGTGGTGGGCTGCGACCGCCGACGGATCCAGCTCCGGGTCGCCGAGATTGTGCTCGATGAAGGCCCGGATCCGCCGCACCAGCGCCTGCGTCCGGACTTCGGCGGGAAGCTGATCCTCGGTGTCCAGGTGCTGGGCCAGACAAGCCGTCGCGAGGTCGACGGCGACCGTGCCGAGACGACGCAGCTCGTCCGGACCGCATTCGGCGCCGTGGTCTTCCAGCGCGGTCATGAAGGACGACAGGACTGCGGCCATGCCCCGGTCGCCGGGGATGCGGCGGGCCAGCACCTGGTCGAGGCGCTGGGTGCGCAGCGGCATGATGTTCCGGGGCAGCAGCAGGATCGTCGCCTGCACCTGGCCGCCCGTGGCGGGCATCTGGTTGCAGGAGGGGCGCGAGGTGTCCCAGAGCATGAGGTCGCCGGTTCCGACGGTGCACTCGCTCCGGTGCTGCGACAGCGACGTGACTCCCTTGCGCAGAAGGGCCAGCTGGTACTGCTCCGGGTCGCCACGCCGGATCATCGCGGCCGTGCGCCGAGAGCGCAGGGGCGACAAGGAGAACCTCGACACACGGATCTCCCCCAGGTCCAGCACCGCGGCCTCGCCATGGAATTCGGCGGGCCGCTCGCTGCTGAGCGCGGCGGGCATCACTTCACGCGAGACGATGTCGGAGTACCAGTCGAACCGCTCCCCCGCCCGTTGACAACACTGACCACATCCAGCACCCCCTGTTGGATCTCTTCACTGAGACCCAGGATGCAGCAATAGGACGGCTGCCGACGTGTGGTGATCCGGTGGGCCGGTGGTTCCTCGGCCCACTACGGTTCCCCGGTCCGGGCTGGGCCGTTCGGCTCGGAGTGCGGTTCGGAGTGCCGTTCGGAGCGCGGTTCGGAGCGCGGTTCGGATGGAGCGGAGGCGTGACCGGGTGAGGGCCCGGAGGGCTCGGGCTCGGGGCGTGCGCGCAGCTCGGAGATCACGGACCAGGCGACCGACACCATCGGTACGGCCACGACTGCGCCGGTCACCCCGGCCAGGATGCTTCCGGCGATGACGGAGAGGGCCACGACCACGGGGTGAAGCCGGACCGCCCAGCTCAGGACGAGCGGATGCAGTACGTGACCTTCCAGCTGGCCGATGACGACGATCAGGGCGAGCACGATGATCGCGACGACGGGCCCCTTGGTGGCCAGCGCGACGACCGTGGCCACGCCGAGTGCGACGGGCGAGCCCACCAGGGGGATGAACGCGGCGAAGAACTCCAGCAGCGTGAGGGGCAGAGCCAACGGAACGCCCAGCACGTAGAGGGCGATTCCGACGAGAATGGCGTTGGTGGCCGCCACGATGATGATGCCGCGTGTGTAGCCGGCGAAGGTCCGCCAGGCCGCCCGCCCACCGCGGTCCCACCGATCCCGTGCGCCCTGTGGCATCAACTCCTGGAACCAGCGCCAGAACTTGTCCCCGGAACGGATGAAGAACAGCGAGCAGAACAGGGCGAGCACCAGTCCCGTGACGAACTCCACCGCGCGGCCGGCACCGCTGAGCGCGCTGCTGATCAGTACGGAACGGTGGTCGGAGACGAAGGCGGCCACCTTGCCCTGGAGATTCGACATGACCGCGTGGCTCAGATGAAAGGGAGAACCCTCCAGCCAGCGCTCGATCCGCCCCAGCCCACCGGCGAACTCATGGCCCAGCTGCCCCGACTCGCCCGCCACGACGCGGCCGACCAGCGCTATCACGCCCAGCACCAGCAGAAGGCTTCCGAGGATGCTCACGATCACCGCCACGGTCCTGGGCATGCGGCGCGCCAGCAGATCGGCGAGGGGACGCAGGACCGCCGTCACGACCAGCGCGAGGAACAGGGCCACGGCGACCAGCTGCAACCTGCCCAGAAGGGCGAAGATCACGTACACGACCACCCCGACGACGAGGAGCCGCCACGCGTGGGCGGCGGCCACCCGCAGCCCGTGGTTCACCGGGACACTCAGGTGCTCCCCCGGGTGCTCCCCGGTGCCGCGCCGCACCTCCGATCCGGCCGTACGCGCCTTCGTGACCGCCCAGGCGCCACGGGAGGAACGATTCCCCACGACGTACCGCAGCCGACGCCCGCCGCGACCCGTGGCGGGCTCGCCCGGCCGCCGGTGAGGACGACGCGATCCGGCGTTCACCTGTGCGCCACCCTCCTCCCGTCCTCGGGACCACCCACCACATGTGCCCGTGCCCGGACGGCCGCACGACCACAGGGAAACGGGCGCCCCGTCCCGAGCCGCCGATCAATCGGCCGTTCTGGCCAGCGTGGTGTCGCGCACCGCGCCCCGCAACCGGGACACGCGCGGATTGAGCCGTACCGTGCCGCGCCGCGGCGCGGCCCTGCTCACCGGCGGCCCGGCTCGACGCCGCTCGGCACGGTTCGGCTCGGCTCGGCTCGGCTCGGCTCGGCTCAGCTGGCACGGCCCCGCGAAGGACGGACTTCCCCGACGGCGGCAACCGGCCTCCGAGCAGCATGGAGGCCTGGGCCTTCCTCCCGTTGACGGTCTCCGGCCACACCTTCGGCGTGTGTGTCATCGCCTTCGACACCGCACGGGACCTCACCTCCGAGGAACGCACGCTCCTCACCACCATCAGCGCGCTCGTGGCACACGCCCTGGAGAGAGCACGGCTCTACGACGCCGAGCTCACCCGCTCCTCTACGACGCCGAGCTCACCCGCTCCGAGGAACTCCAGCAGGCTCTGCTGCCCCTGAGTCTGCCCACCGTGCCCGAGGTCACCGCCGCGGCGAGATATCTGCCGGCCGGGCACACCTCCGACGTGGGCGGGGACTGGTACGACCTGATCCCGCTGTCCGCGGGCCAGGTGGCCCCGGTCATCGGTGACGTGATGGGCCACGGTCTGTCCGAGGCCGCGGCCACGGGCCGTCTGCGCACCGCGGTACACACGCCGGCAGCCCTGGAACTGCCCCCCGACGAGATCATGGGCCACCTCAACGACATCGTGGGGGGCCTCGGCGAGCACGCGTACGCGACCTGCCTGTACGCGCTGTACGACTCCACCGACGGATCGTGCACCATGGTGCGGGCGGGGCATCCGCCGCCGCTCGTCGTCCGGCCCGACGGCAGCGCCTACTTCCCCGAGGTCGCCGTCAATCCTCCCCTGGGCGCCGCGTTCCCTCCCTTCGAGACGACGGAACTGAAGCTGTCGGCGGACAGTCTTCTGGTCCTCTACACCGACGGGCTCGTGGAGTCCTCGCACCGGGAGATCGACCAGGGCATGGCCCAGCTCGCCGGCCCGCTCCCCGGCGAAGCCTGCTGCCCCGATCTGGAGACCCTGTGCGACACGGTCACCGCGGGCCTGCTGCCGGGTGGCCCCACCGCCGACGACGCCGCCCTGCTGATCGCCCGTCTGCACACCGTGGCCGACCGGCAGATGGCTTCCTGGGCTCTGCCGGAGGGGCCGGAGGCCGCGGGTGAGGCCCGCCGCCACGTACGGGAGCAACTCGCCCAGAGGACCCGGCCGACGGCGACCCACCGGCCGCGAACGCCGACCGGCCTGAGGCGAGGACCGGTGACGCCTCGGTCAGGAGGAATTGTCGGTGCCGGCCGGCCCGCCTGCCTGCTGATACAGCGTCACCAGCACGCTGTGCATGGGCTGATCCTCTCCGTCCTCCCCGGATTCGTCGACCAGCCGGGCGAGGGTCTCGGCGAGCTGTTGTGCCTTCGCGGGGCCGAGCCGAAGGTGACGCAGCGTCAAAAGGACTTCCACGGGCGAGCGTTGCAGTTCCTGGGCGACCGCCGCCAGCATCGCCGCCGTGCCGTCCGCCCGGGGTTCGGCGACGACCATGCGGCGGGCCGTGCGCTGGTAGTAGTGCTCGGTTCCGCCACGAACCCGGCGGGTCTCGGTGATGTGGACCAGCCCGGCTTCCCGCAGCACTTTGAGGTGGTGGGCCACGTTGCCCTTCCTCGCGTCGAGGTGCGCCGCGAGTTGGCTGATGGTGGCGGGCCGGTGACCGAGGACGAAGAGGAGCCGCTGACGCAGGGGATGGGCGAGCGCCGCGAACTGCTCGGGCGCACCGATCTCCTGGAGCTCCTCGGGCGGCTGCGGAGGGGGAGGCTGATCGTGCATTCCGAAAGTGTCTAACTCTCTTGACGCTTCCGCAAGGGCGATGCTCTACTCCCTGCCATGACAACTTCTACGCAGTTACGGACCGCCCCTGTCATCGACGAGACGGCCCGGCTCCTGACCGAGCACTACGTCTTCCCGGACACCGCCGAGCAGCTCGCGGGCCTGTTGCGACAGCGCCTCGCCGAGGGGGCCTACGACGTCGACAGCGCCGAAGAGCTCGGCCGGCTGGTCACCGAGGACCTGCAATCCGTCAACGGCGACAGGCACTTGAGACTGAAGTACCACGCCGACCCGGTACCTCAGGAGCAGGGTGCGGCCGCTCTGGCGGCGATGCGCCGGGACTTCGACGCCTCGCTGGGCGGCGCACCCCGGGTGGAGTCGCTCGAGGGCGGGGTGGCCGTGGTCGAGCTGGCGCCGGCGCTGTTTCCGCTGGAGTGGGCGGCCGAGCCGCTGGGGGCCGCGCTCGCTCTGGCCTCACCTGCCCGAGCGCTGATCGTGGACCTTCGCGGCAGCCTGGGCGGTGACCCGGACACGGTCGCCTTCGTCTGCGGTCACCTGCTGGACGCGCGCACCCACCTCAACACCATGTACTGGCGGGACGGCGACCGCCGCGAGCAGTCCTGGAGCCCCGGGCACGTGTCCGGCGCCCGCTTCGGCGGCACCAAGCCGTTGTACGTGCTGACCAGCGGCCGCACCTTCTCGGCCGCCGAGGAACTCGCGTACGACCTGCAGCAGCTCGGCCGGGCCGTTGTCGTCGGCGAACGCACCGGCGGCGGGGCGCACCCACGTGACGGGTGGACCGTGCACCCACACCTGGAAGCCACCATTCCGGTCGGCCGTGCGGTCAACCCCGTCTCCGGCACCAACTGGGAGGGCACCGGCGTGCAGCCGGACATCGCCTGCGCCGCCGCAGACGCCCTCGACCGCGCCCACGCACTGGCCCTCGCGCGACTGACGGACTGAGGCGGCCCGGCCGGCGGTGCGGGGCGTCTGCCGGCGGCCGAGGCGCGCGGCTGAGCGGGACCGCGAGGCAGGCCCCGTATCAGGCCTTCGTGAGCTGGTCGTAGCGGCCCAGGAAGTGCGGGCTACCGTTCCGTACGCGGTACAGGAAGAGGCCGTTCAGCCAGTGGAACTCGCCGGTTACCGTGTCGAATTGGATGGTCTTGGCCAGTCCCCTGTAGGTGGACGTACGGAGTCTGCGCACCATGGCGCCCCGCTCGACCCCGGCGCTGCCCAGCTCACGAAGGCCCTGAGCGACGAAGTTCAGCGCGTCGTAGGCCTCGACGGCGAAGCGCTCGACGGTGCGTACGCCGAAGCGCTTCTCGTACGCCGTCACAAAGCGTGCCGCGGCGGGTATTTCGTCCGGGTCGACGTACGACGTGCAGATCACCCAGCCCTCGGCCGCCCGGCCCGCCTCCTCGATGAAGGCGGCCTCCAGGATCGGTTCCGGTCCCATCCGCGTGCCCCGGAAACCGGCCTGTTCCAGCGCGCGGGCGCACCGCGCGGCACGGTGCGGTGAGGAACCGCCGTAGACCACGGCCTCCGCCTTGTCGGCGAGCACGGCTGCGGCGACCGTGTCGAAGTCCTCGCTGTCCGCGAGCACGACATGGGTGGTCGTGGTGCCGTTGGAAGGTGGGATCGTCGCCAGGTCCTTGACGATCTGCCAGCTGGTGCGGCTGGCCGACCTGTCGTCTGAGCGCTTCCGCCAGCCGGGCGCCGAGGACGCGCACGGTCCGGTCGGGCAGTGGCCCGTGCAGCGCGACGGCCTCGGCCAGTGACGGTCCCGGTACGAAGGCGGTGGCCAGCCAGGGCTCGGGGTCCTGCGGAGCCGCCGCGGTGACCGGTACGACCCATCGCCCGCTGAGCCCGGCCGCCGCCTCGGCCTCGCGCCGGAACCGGGCCCTGAAGTCGTGATCGGACGCGTACTCGGCGCGGATCACCTTCAGCGCGACCAGCGCCCCGCCCGTCGAGCGGGCCAGATAGACCACGCCCATACCGCCCGCGCCGAGCCGCCCGAGCAGGCGGTAGCCGCCGACGAACGGCGAATCCCCCGGCTTCAGCGCCCGCACTCCCGCGTGCTCCCGCGCGTGCGCGTCGCTCACCGCTACACCTGGGAGGGGGCGGCGCCGAGGAAACGGAACCGGCCGGCCTCGACCTGGTACAGGAAGACACCCCAGCCGGCGAACGTGCCGTCCGCCGGCTTGAAGGAGAAGTCCTTGGTGATGCCGTTGTAGTGGCTCTTGCGCAGCAGGCCCACCAACTCCTTTCGTTTCGGGGGCTGTCCGCCCTTCGTGGCCTTCACCATCTCCTGGACGACGAGGTTGACGGTGTCGTACGCCTCGGCGGCGTAGTGGCCGGGCTCGGCTCCGTACCGCTTGCGGAAGGCGGCGGTGAAGGCCGCCGCGGCCGGCACGGCGGAGGCGTCGACGAAGGAGGCCGTCAGCAACCATCCCTCGGCCGCGTTTCCCGCCTCCTTCAGAAACATCGGATCGATCACGGCCTGCGGGGTGAGCCGCGGCCCGTCGAACCCCCTCGCGGCCAGCGCGCGGGCCGGGCCCCGCCCCGCGCGTCTCCGGCGTAGATGAAGGAGCCGATCCCGGCCCGCAGCATGTCGGCGACGACGGGTCGCACGTCCTCGGTGTCGGCCGGGATCACCCGGGGGTAGACCGGCCGGCCCAGCTTGGCGCGGTGCCGAACTGCCCGGCCGTCGGGCGGTCCGCCGGATCCTTCGCCAGACACCTGCGCAGCAGTGCCGGCAGACCGTCGTCGTCCGTGTCCTCCTCCGCGTCGATGCCGGCCAGGTCGGGTTCGTCGTGGACCGTCCGGTAGAGCAGGGCGTCCGCCGCGCCGGTGCCGAACGGCGGCCGGCCGCTCGCCGCGTAGGCCAGCAGGCAGCCCCGTGGCTAAGGCGCCGCAGCACAGGCGCACCGGTCTCCGATACGCCATGAGCGTCCCCCATCCGCATGGGTGTTCCCCCACAGGAAGCGTATCGACTATGCCTCCGGGACACTACGAATGTGCCGCGGTCCGTCGCGCTCGAAGGAGCCGCGCCGCGTGCGACGGACCGCCACCGGATCTCCAGCGCGCCTGTCCGCGCCGGGCACGAGCCGAACAAGCGGTCCGGGCGTCTCTCAGCGCCGGACCGCTTGTTCGGTCTGGTGGGTCGGCCTCCCGCATCCTGCCAGGAGGCCGTTGGTTCAACCGCGCGCGAATTCCAGGAGGTCGGCGTTGAACACCTCGGCGAACCTGGGCACCATGGCGAGGCCGTGGGGAGCGCCCGGGTACACCTTGTAGACCACGTCCTTCACGAGCTTCGAGGACTTGTCGCCGGAAGCCACGATGGGAACGATCTGGTCGTCGTCGCCGTGCACGATGAGGGTGGGTACGTCGATCTTCTTGAGGTCTTCGGTGAGGTCGGTCTCGGAGAACGCCTTGACGCAGTCGTAGGCGCCCTTGATGCCCACTGTCATGCTCCAGAGCCAGAACTCGTCCCGCGTCCCCTGGGTGACGGTCGATCCGTCACGGTTGGCCCCGTAGAACGGGCCGCTGAGGTCCTTGTAGAACTGCGACCGGTCGGTCTCCACGCCCTTGCGGATCTCGTCGAAGACATCGATCGGCAGCCCCTCGGGGTTCTCGTCCGTCTTGAGCATGAGCGGCGGGATCGCGCCTACCAGGACCGCCTTGGCCACCCGGCCGGTGCCGTGCCGGCCGATGTAGCGGGTGACCTCACCGCCACCCGTCGAGTGGCCGACCAGGATGACGTCCCGGAGGTCGAGCGCCTCGATGACCGCCGCCAGGTCGTCGGCATACGTGTCGAGGTCGTTGCCGTCCCAGGTCTGGCCGGAGCGTCCGCCACCGCGCCGGTCGTGGGCGACGGCCCGGAAGCCGTTGTCCGCCATCACCTTCATCTGGGCGTCCCAGGCGTCCGCGGTCAGCGGCCAGCCGTGGGAGAAGACGACCGGCCGGCCCGATCCCCAGTCCTTGTAGAAGATCTGCGTGCCGTCCTTGGCGGTGGCGAAGGGCATGGGTGGTTCCTCTCGCGTCTGGTCCGGGAATTCCAGCTTCACGCGATGCCGGTACCCGCGCCGGCGACGGCGCCGACCGTGCACAGTCAATCCCCGCGACAGCGCTCAAGGCGTTCCTGCCACGCCACGAACGGGCGGCGGACGCACGAGAGTCGGCGGAGCGGTCGGCAGCACGAAATAACCGGAATGAGCATGTCGTCCACATCACACTAGCCGAGGGGTCAAGCTCCGTCGCGTCGGACGAACACCGCCCCCGAACCCCCCGGACGGACTGACCCGTCGGGGCGATCCTGCCCTCCTGTCACGCGGAATCTCGACGGTTTCCGTATCTTTCGGTCACGTCCCGGCGTTGGCGCGGTGTCCGTTCCGATCACCGAGTCCGGAGCCGGCGTGCCCGCTCCCCACACACCCTCCCCGCCCCCTGACCTGCCGGCCACGCGGGTGCGGGATCCCTACCCCTACTTCACCTGGCTGCGCCGGCACGCACCCGCTCACGCGGACCGCAGGCCCGGTCGGCCCACCGTGTGGCAGATCTCCCGCTACGCGGACGTGCGAGCCCTGTTGACCGACGGGCGGCTGAGCAAGGACCCGGGCCGGGTTCCCGGCTATCTCCCGGGGCCGGCCGGCCTGAACCGGCATCTGGTGCACGCCGACCCCCCGGACCACACCCGTCTGCGGACCCTGGTGAACGCGGCGTTCGTGCCCCGCCGTATCGCCCGGTTGGAGCCCTTCATCGCGGACACCGCCAGCCGCCTGCTGGACCGGATCGAGCACGACACCCACATCGACGTGATCGCGGCGTTCGCGGCGCCCCTCACCTTCCGGATGATCTGCGCGATCCTCGGCGTCCCCGAGGAACTCGACGACGCGGCGACCCGGGACACACTCATGGCCACGATCGCGCCCGCTCCGGGACGGGATCCGGCCCAGGTGGAGAACGATCTGCATGCCCTTCTCGACCGTCTGATCGCCGGCAAACGAACCAGCGGTGAGAGCAGTGGAGTCGACCTGCTGGGCGCGCTGGTACGGGCCGGCGACCACAGCGGCGCCATGAGCGAGGAGGAGTTGCGCTCGACCGCTTACCTCCTGCTGCTGGTCGGCCACGACACCACCATGAACCTCATCGGCAACGGCATGCTCGCGCTGCTCCGGAACCCGGACCAGGCCGCCCGGCTCACAGGACCGGAAGCCGGCCCGGAACTCGTCGGCACAGCGGTCGAGGAACTGCTGCGCTACGACTCCCCGGTGCGGGACGCGACGTTCCGGTGCGCCGCCGAACCGATCGGCCTGCACGGTCAGTCGATCCGCGAGGGGGACATCGTCAGTCTCCTGATCGGCTCCGCCAACCGCGACGAGGCCCGTTTCCCGGACGCCGACCGGCTGGATGTGGGCCGAACGCCCAATGACCATCTCGCCTTCGGCTACGGCCCCCACTTCTGCATCGGCGCCGCCCTGGCCCGGCTCGAAGGTGCCGTCGCCTTCCCGCTCCTGCTCCAGCGTCTGGGTCAGGTGCAGTTGGCCAAACCCGACGACGAACTCCCCTGGCGACCGGCCCGGGTGATGCGCGGACTCGCCGCGCTGCCCGTCGTACGGATCTGACCGCACCTTTCCCACGGGTGCGCGGCCCGCGAGCCCGCGCACCCGCCGGGCGACCCGGTTCACCCGCGCACCCGCCCGCCTGCCTGCCCCCGTCCACCCGCCGCGCCCGCCCTTCCTTGCGAACACCCCCTCGCCCAGGAGTACACCGTATGGACAGCCATGACCCCGCAGTGACGACGGCCGAACCACGCCCCGGCGTCCTGCTCATCACCCTCAACAGGCCCCGCGTCCGTAACGCCGTCGACCGGGCGCTGGCGGTCTCCCTGGACTCGGCCCTCACCCGCCTGGAGTCCGACCCGTCCTTGTCCGTCGGCATCCTCACCGGAGCGGGCGGCCACTTCTGTTCGGGCATGGACCTCAAGGCCTTCCCCGAAGAAGGCGTTCCGCTTGTCGCCGACCGCGGGCTCGCCGGACTGACCCGCGCCCGCATCCGCAAGCCGCTCGTCGCCGCCGTCGAGGGCGCGGCCGTCGCCGGCGGCTTCGAACTCGCCCTCGCCTGCGACCTCATCACCGCATCCGACACCGCGTTCTTCGCCTTGCCCGAGGTCGCCCGGGGGCTCGTGGCGGCCGAGGGTGGGGCCGTCCGTCTCCCCTACCACGTGGCCATGGAGATGCTGCTGACCGCGATCGCCCTGCCCGCTCCGGACGCGGCCCGGTACGGGCTCGTCAACCGGCTCACCCGTGAAGGCGGAGCCCTCGACGCGGCACTCGCCCTGGCCGAACGCGTCCAGGCCCACTCCCGCGACGCCGTCCACATCACGAAGCGGATCGTCCAGGACACCCGCGGCCTCGACGACCACACCGCCTACACCGTCCAGGATCCGCTGAGCACGCCCGTCTTCACCACCGGTGCCGCCACCGAGGGCGCCCGGGCGTTCACCGAGAAGCGCCCGCCGGCCTGGAGCCGGTGAACGGCTCGGCCGGGTGACGGTGAACGGCTGTGAGGGGATCGTCCTGGAGCCGGTGAGGGGATCGTCCGGGAGTCGGCCTGGGGATCGACCGGGAGCAGGTGAGAGGGGCGGCCCTTTGCCGCTGTCACGTCGCGGGCCCTCTCTGTCACCTTGCGGGGCCGCCCTCGCCTCGTCCGCCGGCGGGTCCGAAGAGGCCGCCGGCCACCACTCCGCGGGTGGAGAAGGTGACGGGTTCGCCCGGCAGGAAGTCTCCCGGCGGGATACCGGGGTGGTGCCCGTCGCGGGGCGACGGGTGCCCGGACCGCGGGCCGAGCGCCAGCCGGGAGACGATCCTGTAGCGGTCTCCGCGGTAGATCGAGTGGACGTACTCCACCGGTCGGCCCAGGGCGTCCGAGGTGAGGCGCTCGAACAGCAGGGCCGGGGACAGCTCCGGCACGTCGAGCAGGCCCGCCTCGTCGCGGGTCACCACCGTGGGCTCGATCGACTGGACCGCCTCACTGACCTGGATTCCGTGCCGTTCACCGAGATGCTCGTACAGGTCGCCGTTCTCCAGTTCGTCACTGGTCAGGTCCGGTACCAGGTCGGCCGGGACGTGCAGGTACTCGATGGCCATGGGCGAGCCGTCGACCAGCCGGAGCCGCGCCACGTACCGGATTTCGGCAGCCGGCGAGATGCGCAGCCGGCGGCCCACCCGGGCACCGGCGGACAGCGTGCTGAATTCCAGGAGTCTGCTGGTCCAGGTACCCGCGGCCTGGGGCAGACTGAACGTCTGCCGGTCCGGAACCAGTTCCTGGGTGATCTTCTCGGCGGCCACGAACATGCCTCGCCCGTGCTCACGCACCAGCAGCCCGGCGACCACGAGTTGGTCCACCGCTGCACGCAAAGTGGGCCGGGAAACCCCGAGTTGGGCGCAGAGAGCACGCTCGGAGGGAATGGCGTCTCCGGGGCGGCGCTCCTCGATGAGTTCCAGGATCGTGTCGCGGACTCTTTCACGCTTGAGTACCGCGCGGGAGGCGGCGGGATCGATCTCCATGCAGGACTCTCGTTCGTCGTCGGTACCGGCCAACTGGTATGGCCTCTGACCCTAACTGGTCTGCTGGTCAAGGGATCGAAGTAAAGCGGCTTCACTGCACAGGTAACCCGGCCTGTCCCGATCCGAGCAAGTCCCCTTTGATACAAGGGGGTTGACGGGCGCAATGGTCTATGCCACTTTCAGGCGACGTCAACTGGTAAACCCGATCGGCCAACTGGTCAAGCACGGAATGTCCTCTCGTGTTCCTGAGCACCCCCACCTCCCGCGGTCGGCGGGAGCCCACCGGAAGGAACTCACATGAGAAACCGTCCCCCCACGGGCCGCCGTCGCGTGGCGCTCGCCCTGTCGGCACTCCTGGGCGGCACCGCCCTGGTCGCCGTTCCGATGTCCGCCCCCGCCGCCGCGGCCGGAGGTCTCGCCGTCCAGTACCGCACCAGCGCGAGCGGTGCCACCGCGGACCAGAGCGAGCCCTGGTTCAAGGTGCGCAACACCGGCTCCGCAGCTGTGCAGTTGAGCCAGGTGAAGATCCGCTACTACTTCAAGGCGGATTCCGCGAGCACCACCTATCGCTTCGCCTGTTCCTGGGCGGTGAAGGGATGCGCGAACGTCACCGGCACGTTCGGCACCCTGACTCATCCCACCGCGACCGCGGACCGCTACCTGGAGATCGGCTTCACCTCCGCGGCCGGCACACTGGCACCGGGCACGGACACCGGCGACATGCAGCTGCGCTTCTACCAGTCCAGCTGGCAGTCCGTGAACCAGGCGGACGACTACTCCTTCAACGGGGCGCAGACCTCGTACGCGGACTGGAACAAGGTCACCGCCCAGCTCGCCGGAGCCACGGTGTGGGGCACGGCACCGGAGGGCAACGACCCCACTGATCCGACCGACCCCACCGATCCGCCGACGGATCCGCCCGGTGGCGGCCAGTCCCTGTTCGACGACTTCACCTACTCGTCGTACACCGACCCCGCGATCTCCGCGCACGGCTGGAACGTCCGCTCCAACTCCGGCGGCCCCGGCGTCCCCGGCGCGACCTGGGACCCCTCCAAGGTCACCTTCCCCACCGTGTCCGGCAACTCGGTGATGAACCTGCGGACGTCCACCTCGGGCACCGCGGAATCCACCCGGCAGACCGAAGTCGTCTCCAAGAGCATGAAGTTCAAGAACGGCACCTACGCGGCGCGGGTGAAGTTCGCCGATGCTCCCGAGTCCGGCCCGGACGGCGATCACCTGGTGCAGACGTTCTTCACCATCAACGACCTCACGGCGCCGATGGCCGACGACTACGCCGAGTACGACTTCGAGTACCTGCCCAACGGCGGCTGGGGCGAGTCGGGCAACATCCTCTACACGACCTCCTGGGAGACGTACAACCCGGATCCCTGGCAGGCCGTCAACCAGCACACCGAGGCACGCCAGAGCTACGCCGGATGGCACGACCTGGTGCTCACCATCGACAACAGCAGCATCAAGTACTACATCGACGGCCAGCTCTTCGGCACCCACGACGCCCAGTACCTGCCCGAGCGGCCTATGTCGATCAACTTCAACCAGTGGCTGATCGACCTCGCAGGACAGACCTCGACCGCGGCCCGCGCGTACGACGAACAGGTCGACTACGTCCTGCACGTCAAGGACCAGGTCCTCACCCCGGCCCAGGTGGCCTCGAAGGTGGCCGCCTACCGCGGCGCCGGCACCGCGTTCGTGGACGAGGTTCCGACTCCCTGACGCACGCGTGGCCGTCGGCAAAGGCGGCTGAGCCGCGGCCCGGGAAAGCCTGTCGGCGAGCGCACGGGCGCTCGCCGACAGGGGCGCTCACGCGCCGGGCGTCACGACCGGAACGGTCAGTGGTGCCGGGCTCGTTGACCCAGGTGCGCCAACACCGCGCGCGCCATGGCTTCCTGACCCTTGGCGTTGGGGTGGGCCGGAGCGGCGGGCGAGGTCGGGCGCAGCGGCTCGATCCAGCGATCGGCGGGCGCCTTGCACATGTCGTGGCCCACGGTCGGCCCGTAGGTGTCCACGTACTCGGCCCGGTTCAACAGCGCCACGGCGCGCAGCATCAGGTTCAGCCGTTTGCCGGTGTCCCGCAGATAGGGGAAGTCCTTCGCGGCGAACGGAACGGTCGGATAGCAGCCGCTGCCGTCGTCGGGCAGGAGGTCGGGGTAGCCGACGACGACCACCCGGGCGTGCGGAGCCCTGGCGTGGATCTCGCGCAGCACCCGGGCGACCTTGGGAGCCGTTTGGAGGATGTTCAGGGTGAGTTGGTCGTATCCCGCGGCGCCGTAGTACTGCTGACAGGGATTACCCGCGAGGTCCTTCGAACTGAGCCCGGCGCAGGTGGCGATTATGGGGCCGAACCCCATGTCGTTGCCGCCGATCTGCAGGGTCACCAGGTCCGTGTCGCGCTTCACCGCGTTCAGCTGGGGTCCGTTGGTCCCCTGCGCCTTCCACATCTCGTCGGTCTTCGCGCCGGAGCAGCTGACGTCCGTGAACGAGGCGACCTTGCGTACGGCAGCGGTGATCGAGGGATAATTGTGGTCGGACCGCGCGCAGTTCGCGTCGACCTGCTGAGGGATCAAAGGGCCGGACGTGTACGAGTCGCCGAGCGCGACGTAGTCCACGCCATGCGGTGTGTGCCCTTCGCCCGCCGCGGCGGGCGTCGCCGCCGCGACGCCGGCGACGAGGACACAGCTGCTCAGCGCGGCCCCCAGCGCCATGGCGCCCCGTCGTCCCGGGACGCCATTGTCCGGGCGCGTGTGATGGTTCATCCTGCCCCTCCCTGAAGCCATGACGGCCTGCTGAACGGGAACCGGCTTCCCGCGGCGCACCAGGGTTCGTGGCGCCGCGGCAGGCCGGACGGCTCCTGCCCGGCAGACCCAACCTGGTCTGTATACCGGCCGGTAGGCCGCCGGACCAGAGTTTGATCGCCCTCCGCTTGTTCAACTCTCATCCACCGCGCGCCGGTTCGGTCCGCGAGAAGTCCATCGATGAGCTGCTCGGCTCACGCGTAGCCGCAGCCAGGGTCCTGTGCCGAGGACGGCTCGGGTGGTGCGGACGGGACGGTACGAGTGGTGCGGACGGGACGGTACGGGAGCAGCGTCCCCGAAATCGGACGATGAAGTCGTTCAAGGTCAGGCTGGACACGGGGGCGGTGGCCCAACTCCCACAGCGGGCCGCCCTCGTATGCGGCACGGACGCACGCCCCGCGTGACCCAGATCACCCGCCTCAGGTGCATAGCGAGGCACCCCTCAGCGTCTTTCCCCAGGTGTACGAAGGCGGCAAGGGCGGGGACGGTGCGGATGGAACAGACAAGAGCCGAAGGGATCGACGGCTTCGACGCGTTCGTCGCGGCCCGTTGGTCGGCGTTGTTCCACCTCGCCCGGCTGCTCTGCGCGGGTGACCGGCACCGCGCCGAGGATCTGCTCCAGGAAGCCCTGGTCAAACTATGGTTCGTCTGGGCGAAGGTCGCCGACGAGGCGCCCGAAGCGTACGTACGGAAGGTGCTGGCACGCGCCGCCGCCCGCTCCGCACGACGACGGTGGTGGGGCGAACGCCCCGTGGAGGCACTGCCGGACCTGGCGCACACGGGGGACGAGTCCGCGGCCGTGGTGGAACGGTCGCGGCTCGAAGCGGCCCTCGCCCAGCTGCCGCCCCGGCAGCGGGCGGCAGTGGTGCTGCGCTACTACCAGGATCTGCCCGAAAGGCAGGTCGCGGAGGTCCTGGGCTGCCCATTGGGCACCGCCCGTTCCCACGCGTCACGCGGTGTGGCGCGGCTGCGCCAGATCCTGGCGGATGTCATCGAGCCGGTGGGGTGAAGGAGAGCATGGATCACTTCGAGCGGGAGTTGGCGCGAATGATGCGCGACGCCCAGGAACACACCCCCTTCGAGCCCGCGCAGCAGAACAGCCTCCGCGACGGTGTGCGCGTCCGCCGCCGGGTCCGCGCGGCACAGAAGGCCGCGAGCTGCGTCCTGGCTGTCGCCGGGGTCAGCCTCGGCCTGTTCCTGCTGCCGCACACCCCGGAGCACGACATGCCGCTGGGCCCCGTGCCGCGGCCCGCGACCAGCCCCGCCTCCCCGTACGCCACCCAGTCACCGACCTCGCCCCCTGGCGGAACTCCCACCGGGTCGGCCACCGCCACGGCCGAGAACACCGCCGGATCCTCCGGTCCGCCCGACACGGCGACCCCGACAGGGAGTTCGTCCTCCGTCAGCTCCGCCCCCGGGGGGACCGCGACGACCAGCGCACCCGCCACCGCGCCGGTGACGCCGAGCGAGACCCCGTCGAGCTCGTCGAGCTCATCGAGCTCGTCGACTTCGAGCCTCGACCGTTCGTCGCCGTCCGCCGGAGCGACCGACAGCCGATAACTCCGGCACGACCTCCGCCGGTCCGCTCCCGCGAACCGGCTCGGCCCCCGGACAGGTTCCCGCCCGCCACCGCCCGGCCGCCACACCCCCTGTCCGCACACCACCCACATCCCCACTCCGTCAGCGCGGTTCGGCCGTGAACGCCTTCGGCCTGCCTGGCGACAGCGCACAGAACAGGACGAATCATGACGAAGGCATTGCGGTCCGCCTCTCCGGGCTTCGAGGGCTTCGAGAACTTCAAGGACCTCGAAAGGGGACTGCCCATGGAGCGAAAACCCGGAAAACGGCCGCCTGTCGAGGGCACGCCGGATGACCACCTGCCCGCTGAGCACACACTCGACGACCGCCTGCCCGTCCGCCTTCCGTTGCCGGCGGACCACACCGAACCCGTCCTGGACGTGGTCGTCCCCGTGTTCAACGAGGAGACCGACCTGGAGCCGAGTGTCCGGCGCCTGCACGCCCACCTGCGCGAGACGTTCCCGTACCCCTTCCGCATCACGGTCGCCGACAACGCCAGCACCGACGCCACCCCGCGAATCGCCGCCCGGCTGGCCGCCGACCTGCCCGAGGCCCGGTGGATACGACTCGACGAGAAGGGGCGCGGCCGAGCCCTGCGGACCGCGTGGTCGGGCTCGAAGGCGCCGGTGCTCGCGTATCTGGACGTCGACCTGTCCACCGAGCTGAACGCGCTCCTGCCACTGGTCGCCCCGCTGATATCCGGGCACTCCGACATCGCCATCGGCTCCCGGCTGGCCCGCGGCTCCCGGGTGACCCGGGGGCCCCGACGGGAGATCATCTCCCGTTGCTACAACGCCCTGTTGCGTTCCACCCTCGCCGTCGGCTTCTCCGACGCGCAGTGCGGCTTCAAGGCCGTCCGCCGCGATGTCGCCGAGCGTCTGCTGCCCCTGGTGGAGGACTCGGGATGGTTCTTCGACACCGAGCTGCTGGTGATCGCCGAACGCGCCGGGCTGCGTATCCACGAGGTACCGGTCGACTGGGTGGACGACCCCGACAGCCGGGTCGACCTGGTCTCCACCGCCGTGGCCGACCTGCGCGGCATCGCGAGAGTCGGCCACGCGCTGGCCCGTGGCACGCTCCCGACGGCACGGCTGGGGCGCACCTCCGAGGGTGAGCCGCGGGCCTCCCTGACCGCTCAGTCGCTGCGCTTCGGTGCCGTGGGCGCGGTGAGCACGATCGGGTACGTCCTCCTCTACGCGGCGCTGCGTCCGATGACCGGGCCGCAGGCCGCCAACGCCTGGGCGCTGCTGGTCTGCGCCGTCGCCAACACGGCCGCGAACCGACGGCTCACCTTCGGCCTGCGCGGCCGGGGTGGCGCACTGCGCCACCAGGCCAAGGGACTTGCCGTGTTCGGCCTCGGCCTCGCGCTCACCGGCGGGTCACTGGCCGCGCTGCACCGCTGGACACACAGACCCGGACGGACCGTCGAGATCATCGTCCTCGTCACGGCCAACCTGGCGGCGACACTGCTGCGTTTCCTGCTCCTGCGCACCTGGGTGTTCACCGCCGACGCCCACGGCGACGACACGGGAAGCGAGCCGCGATGAACGACCCCGGCCCCGCGAACCCCCTGACGCGGCAGGGAAACAGGCCTCGCACCGCAGCCAGTTGGCCCACCGTCAAACGTCCGGGCGGCACGAGCCCGGCCCGGGGCGCGTGCTCCGAAGCGCGGGGAGCCGCCCCGCTCTCCTCCGGTGCGCTCACCGGCACCCCGGCCCGCGAAGGCACCCTCGAAGGCACCCGCGCCCGGTGGGCACGGCTGTGCCGGGCGGCGGCACGGCGGCACGGCCCGGTCCTGGCCCTGTACGGCACGATGAAGCTCATCGGCTTCTGCGTCTTCATGTACCTGCTGGACTCCTCCGGAGACTTCCGCGGGAAGAACCCCCGCTTCGGGGGCGGCGCCCACACCTGGGACGTCCTGGCCACCTGGGACGGCTGGTGGTACCAGCAGATCGCCGCGCACGGCTACCACCCCGCCCTCGTACCGGTGCCCGGTGCCACCGGCCTGATCACCCTTGAGGGCAACTCCGCCGCGTTCTTCCCGCTGTACCCGGCCCTGATGCGCCTGGTCTCGTCCTGCACCGGGCTCGGTCTGCTCGGTGCCGGCCTGGTGGTCTCCGTCGCCGCCTCGTTCGTGGCCGCACTGGCCGTCCACGCCGTGACAGCCCGGATCAGCGGCCGCCGGGCCGGGCTCGCCGCCGCCGGGCTCTGGGCCGTGTGGCCCGGCTCGGGCATGGAGTGGTCCGGCTACTCGGAATCCCTGTACATCGCCCTCGCCGCCTGGGCCTGCTACGCCGTCATGCGCCGGAACTGGCTCACCGCCGGTCTCCTGACCTGCGCCGCGGGCCTCACCCGGCCGACGGCCACCGCGCTGATCGCGGCACTCACCCTCGCCGCGCTGGCGGAACTGCTGCGGCTCCGGCGCGCGCCGCGCCGCCCGGGAAGCCTCCCCCGCCCGGACGCGTCGGGACGCCGGGACGCGGTCCTGCGCCCGCTGGCGGCCGTCGCGATCGCCCCTGTCGGCCTGGCCGGCTATCTGGGCTGGGTGGGCTACCGAATGGGCGACTACAGCGGGTACTTCAAACTGCAGGACGGCGCCTGGGCCCACACATTCGACTACGGGCGGCACACCTTCAAGGTGTTCGCGTCACTCATGGTCGGCCACTACGACTACCTCTACGCCTGTCCCTTCGAGGACGTCATCGCCGCCGGCACCGTCCTGCTGGCCCTGATCGTCCTGCCCCTGTTGTTCCGGCTGCGCCCACCACTCGTCCTGACCGTGTACACCCTTCTGACGATCGCACTGGTCCTGGGAAGCCAGCAGATCTTCGGCAACGTCTCCCGCTACCTGCTCCCGGCCTTCCCCCTTCTCATCCCCTGTGCCACCGCCATGCGCCGGCTCAGCACGCCGGTCCTGTGCACGGTCCTCGCCATCGCGGCACTCGCCTCGGGCTCCTACGCCGGCTACGTCCTGTTCGAAGCCGGCGTCCCGTGACCGACATCCGGCCGGTCAGGACCATCGGATACGTGGATGACTCAACACCCCGTGGACACGGCGCTACCGGCCCGCGGCGCTCGGGCGCCGCCGGCCGTTCGCGCGACGATCCGTCTACGGCCTGGTCGGCGCCGCCTGCTGCACGACCTCGAAGGACCACAGCGTGGACCCGCTCGCCGCAGGCCTGGGACGCTCGCCGCCCTGCGCTTCACCGCCCTGGTGGGCCGCCTTCATCGGGCCCTCCATCCAGGCCTGGAAGGACTCCTCGTCACGCCAGCGGGTGTAGACGAGGTAGCTGTCGGTGCCTTCGACGGGCCGGAGCAGCTCGAACCACTCGAATCCGTCGGAACCCTCGACGGCGTGGGCGCGGGAGGCGAAGCGCTTCTCCAGCGTCTCCCGCTGTTCGGCCGGCACGGTCAATACGTTGATCTTGACTACGCTCATGCACCCATCCTGCCGCACGACGGTCGGCGCACGGTTCAGGGGCCGCCCGATGCCCCGGTCGGACGACCCCCTCATCTTGGCGTCGGCTCAGCCGGCCGCGAGAAGCCCGAGCGTGTCGATGACCCGGTTGGAGAAGCCCCACTCGTTGTCGTACCAGGCGACCACCTTGACGTGACGGCCGTCGACACGGGTGAGGGCCGAGTCGAAGATCGCCGAGGCGGGGTTGCCGGTGATGTCCGACGACACCAGCGCGTCCTCCGAGTACTCGAGAACGCCCGCGAGCGGCCCGTCCGCCGCGGCGCGGTAGGCCGCGAGGACGTCGTCGCGTGTCACATCGCGGGCCACGGTGGTGTTGAGCTCGACGATCGAGCCCACCGGAACCGGCACCCGGATCGAGTCGCCCGACAGTTTGCCGTCGAGGTTCGGCAGCACCAGGCCGATCGCCTTCGCGGCGCCGGTCGTGGTCGGCACGATGTTGACGGCGGCGGCGCGGGCGCGGCGGGCGTCACGGTGCGGACCGTCCTGAAGGTTCTGTTCCTGGGTGTAGGCGTGCACCGTCGTCATGAAGCCGTGCTCGATCCCGGCGAGTTCGTCGAGCACCGCGGCCAGGGGCGCGAGCGCGTTGGTCGTGCACGAGGCGTTCGAGACGATCGTGTGCGCGGCCGGGTCGTAGGCGTCGTTGTTGACGCCGAACGCGAGTGTCACATCGGCGCCCTCCGCCGGCGCGCTGACGAGGACCTTCTTCGCACCGGCGTCGAGGTGGGCCCCGGCCGCCTTGGCCGAGGTGAAACGGCCGGTGGCCTCCAGTACGACGTCGACGGCGAGCTCGGCCCAGGGCAGCTGCCCCGGTTCGCGCTCGGCCAGTACCTTGATGCGCCTGCCGTCGACGACGAGGGTGTCCCCGTCGACGGTCACCGGGCGACCGAGCCGGCCGGCCGTCGAGTCGTAGGCGAGCAGCCGCGCGAGCGTGGCGGGCTCGGTCAGGTCGTTGACCGCGACGACCTCCAGGTCGGTGTCGCGTTCGAGCAGCGCGCGCAGCACATTGCGTCCGATGCGGCCAAATCCATTGATGGCGATACGAGTCATGAGTGGTGTCCCTTCGGCTCCCTCCCAGGTTCGCGCGCGGCATCGGACCGTGACAGCGGCGAGATCGCCAGGGTCCGCAAGGATCCCGCCACCGCGTGGCGGGCTCCGCCCCGGTCGGCTATTCGCCCTGCGTGAAGGTGCGCCGGTATTCGCTCGGAGTGGTGCCGAGGATCCGCTGGAAGTGCAGCCGCAGATTGGCACCGGTGCCGAGACCCACGCTCGCGGCGATCCGCTCGACGCTCCATTGCGAACGCTCCAGGAGTTCGCGGGCCATGTCGATGCGGGCCCGCATGACCCATTGCATCGGCGTGTATCCGGTGTCGTCGGCGAAGCGCCGCGAGAAGGTCCGCGGTGAGACTGCCGCGTGTTGGGCGAGCGCTTCGAGGGAGAGAGGTTCGCCGAGCCGGTGCAACGCCCATTCGCGGGTGGCGGCGAACCGTTCACCGAGGGGTTCGGGCACGCTGCGCGGCACGTACTGCGCCTGGCCGCCACTGCGGTAGGGGGCCGCGACCAGGCGCCGGGCCGCATGGTTCGACGCGGCCACTCCGAGGTCGCCGCGCAGGATGTGCAGGCACAGGTCGATCCCCGAGGCGGCGCCGGCCGACGTGAGCACACTCCCCTCGTCGACGAAGAGGACGTTCTCGTCGACCTTGATGAGCGGGTGTTTCGCGGCGAGCGCCCGCGTGTAGTGCCAGTGGGTCGTGGCACGCTTGCCGTCGAGCAGCCCCGTGGCGGCGAGCGCGAAGGCACCCGTGGAGATGGCGGCGAGCCGCGCGCCCCTCTCATGGGCCGCGATCAGTGCTTCACCGACGGCCCGCGGCGGGTCCTCGCGGTCCGGAGACCGGTAGCCGGGCACGAACACGATGTCGGCCCAGGCGAGTTGTTCGAGGCCGTGGGCGACGTGGTACGACAGGCCGTCGCCACCGGTCACGAGTCCGGGTTCCGCGCCGCACACCCGCACCTCGTACGGCATGCTCGCCCGGGTTGTGAACACCTGCGCGGCAATACCGACATCGAGCGGTTTGGCACCCTCGAGCACGAGAACGGCGACGCGGTACAAGGGGGAAGCTGCCACGGTGAAGAGGGTACGTGGGGCGTGCGGATCATGACCTTTCGACGTACTGGCGGACGGTCGCTCGCGCCGGCCACTCGCGCCGGGCCCATCTCGCCACCTGCTCGAACACCGGACGGAGCGGCCTGACGGAGCGGTCTGACCCAACCGTCCGGCGGAGCGGTCTACCCCAACGGTCTGACGGAGCGGTCTACCCCAACGGTCCGGACCAACGGTCTGACGGAGCACCTGTTCTCCCAGTCCGCCTCCTCGCAACCGCAGGTGACGCTTCCTCACCGGGACCGGCCAAGGGCCACCGCTTCCGGCCTGACAGCTCTGGAAACGACGGCCGGTTCCAGCGGGCAGGGCCGGTTGCCGGGATTGCCCTTTAGAACGCGGAGCTGCGGCTTTCCGCCGTCTCACCTCGATACCGCTTCGGCAACCCCCTTCACAGGAGCCACACACGCCGTGCGAGGATGCGGCTCCGGTATCGAATACCGGCGTAGAGGGGAACACCATTGAAATCAAGGAAACTGAGCCGTAAGCGGCAACGCGCAACCATAGTCGGGGCGGCGGCCGCCTCGGTCGTCGCCGGCGCAGCCCTGCTGCCCAACTGGTCCGCGGGCGCGGCGAGCGTCACCGCCGACCCCAAGGTGGACGCGTCGACCAAGGCCACCTTCCAGCGGCTCGCGGACGCGGTCTTCACCGACCGTACCGACGCCCTGGTGGACAACGACGGAACGAAGCAGAAGACGTCCCGGTTCTCCGGCGACGTTCGGCTGTCCTCGACCCAGTCGCGTGCCGAGAAGTCCGCGCTGGCGAAGCTGGAGAGCCGCAAGGCCCGTCTGGCGGAGCTCGGCGAGAAGTACCGCTCGGCCAACACGACCGTGTCGCTGGACCGTACGGTGGTGAAGGGCCGTCACGCCACTGTCGACGTCACCGAGACGACGGCGCTGGCCTACGACAAGGCCAAGGGCACCGAGCCGAAGACCACCGGCTTCGAGGCGCACCACACGCTGACGTTCAAGGCCGACCGCAAGGGCGACTGGCAGCTCACCGACATCAAGGACACGGACGAGGGGCTCGCGGTCAACCAGGTCGCGACCACCAAGCTCGTGGCCACGCCGATGACCGGTGCCAACACCCCGCCTTCCGCCACCCGCGCCGCGATCACGCAGCCGGCGCCGGCCAAGCCGAAGAACTTCTCGGCCACCGGCTACGACTACAAGGCCATGGCGGCGTACGCGGCGAAGTACTGGAACAACTACAACCCGGCCTACCCGAACTTCAACGGGGAGGGTGCCGGCGGCGACTGCACGAACTTCGTCAGCCAGACCCTGAAGGCCGGCGGCTGGAAGCACGTTCCCGGTGACGGGACCGACTTCCACAAGTGGTTCGGCAACTCCGAGATCCAGTCGGACTCGTTCGTCGGTGTCAACGAGTTCTCGTGGTTCGCGCTGTCCTCCAAGCGGGTCACCAGCCTTGCCAACGTCTACCAGGCGGACGTCGGTGACGTCGTGCAGGTGGACTTCAACAAGGACGGGTCCAAGGACCACACGATGATCGTCACGTACCGCAGCCCGCAGGGCCTGCCGTACGTTTCGTACCACTCCACCAACACCTACAACAGGTCGTTGGCGAGCATCATCGCGTCGTACCCGAACGCCGCGTACTACGCCTACCGCACCTGAGCGGTCGCGTTCCGGGGCGGGAGTCGGCACCTCGTGCCGGGCTCCCGCCCTTTGCGTTGGGTGGGACGGGGTGTGCGCGACGTTGCGTGGGCGGCGTGGTGCGCACGGCGCCGCGCGCATGGCCTCGTGTGCACGGCGCCGTGGGCACGGCGTCGGGTTCATGGCCTCGTGTTCATGGCCTCGTGTGCGGCGGACCGGTCAGAGCCAGGTGGTCCCCAGCCAGACGGCCGCCACCGCGGCCACCAGCAGGACGATGTTGAGGCCGATCGTCCGTGTCTCGCCGCGAGAGACGTGGACAGCGATTCCGCCGACCTGGATCAGCACCAGGCCCGTCGCCGCGGCGACGGCGAGTCCGGGCGCGATGCCGGTGAGCGGTGGCAGGATCAGACCTGCCGCGCCCAGCACCTCCAGCGTCCCGATGAGCCGGACGACCGGCATGGGCACGCGATCGACCCACCCCATCATTGGCTGAAGCCGCTCCTGGCTCTGCAGGATCTTGATGCCTCCGGCGTAGAGGTAGAACGCCGCCAGCAGCGCTGCGACGATCCAGTAGGCGACGTCCATGGGGACCCCCTGCACAATAGTTACCAGGCGTAAGTTGCCTCATGATGAGTCACTGCCGGAGGGCTTACAAAAGGCACATGGTTGTGCGCTACCCACAGGGAGTTGTCATGTCGCAGTACGAGCACACCTGCATGATCCGCGGGGACGGCGGGCGGACGATCCGCGCCGTCCTCGACCGGATCTGCGACAAGTGGACGCTGCTGATCGTGACGACCCTCGAGCAGGGGCGCCTGCGTTTCACCGACCTCCAGCGGCAGATACCCGGCATCTCGCAGCGGATGCTCACGCTGACCCTGCGGAACCTGGAGCGCGACGGCCTGGTGTCCCGGACGGCGTACGCGGAGGTCCCGCCCCGCGTCGAGTACGCGCTGACCCCCACCGGGCAGAGCCTGATCCCGCCGGCCCTCGCGCTGGCAGGCTGGGCGATCGAGCACATCGCGGAGATCGAGGCCAGCAGGACCGCGTACGGGGACCGGGCCGGTTGAGCCCGGTGGGCGGGTCCCGCGCCGGGCCTCGGCGCCGGAAGGCGGCGCCGGGCGGTACGCCGGTCGTGCCCCGGCTGAGGACGTGGACCGACAGCGCCAGGTGACCGGCCGTTCCGAGCGCACCGCTCGCGCCACGGACGTCGGTTGAGGCCGGCCGGAGACGCGAGGCCGCACCTGGGCGCCACGCCTGCTCAGCGCGTTCGAGAAGAAGCAGGGCCCGCTCCCTAGGATGCGGCTCATGCCTGATGTCGCGCGTCGCCCCGAGCCGTTCACTCCGCGGACCGCCCCGACGGCACTCGAAGACCTCCGCTCACGGCTGCGCATGACACGCTGGCCGGACACCCCCGAAGACGCCGGTTGGTCGCTCGGGACCGACGTCGGCTACCTCCGGGAGCTCGTCGCGTACTGGTCCGACGGGTTCGACTGGCCGGCGCGGGAGGCGGCGCTCGCGCGGCTCCCCCGCTTCCGCGTCGAGCTCGGGGATCTCGGGATCCACTTCGTGCACGCCCGAGCCGTCGCGCCGTCCGGGCGGGTCCTGCCGCTGGTGCTCAGCCATGGCTGGCCCGATTCGTTCTGGCGTTACACGAAGGTGATCCCGCTGCTGACCGATCCCGGCGCGCACGGGGGCGATCCCGCCGACGCGTTCGATGTGATCGTGCCCGACAACCCCGGCTACGGGTACTCCGACCGCCCCACCGGCCCGCCGCTCGACTCCATCGCCGTCGCCGGTCTGTGGGCCGAACTCATGAGCGTCCTCGGATACGAGCGGTTCGGCGCGGCCGGCGGTGACCTCGGCAGCCATGTGAGCCGCTACCTCGCGCTCGATCACCCCGACCGTGTCGTGGCGGTCCACCGCACGGACGGGGGTCTCCCCGTGTTCACCGGGGACCCCGCCGACCTGACACCCGAGGAGCGCGCCTGGATGGAGAGCGCCGCGGCCTGGGGCGGTACCGAGGGGGCGTACGCAGCCATGCACCGCACCAAACCCCAGACCGCCGCCGTGGGGCTCACCGACTCGCCGGCCGGGCTCGCCGCCTGGATCGTCGAGAAGCTCCGGTCGTGGAGCGACTGCGACGGCGACATCGAACGGTCCTTCACCAAGGACGAGATCCTCACGAACGTGACGATCTACTGGCTCACGGGGACGATCGGCTCGTCGATGCGCATGTACCGCGCGAACGGCGCGATCCCGCCCGCGCAGCTCGCCCGCCGGGTCGAGGTGCCGTCCGGCTTCTCGATCTTCTCCGGCGACGTGGTCCGCCCGCCGCGCGCCTGGCTCGAGCGCACGACGAACCTCGCGCGGTTCACCGAGCCGGCCCGCGGCGGCCACTTCGCCGCCTTCGAGGAACCCGAGCTCTACGCGGAGGAACTCCGCGCGTTCTTCCGCCCCTACCGGGCGGCGATGCCGGGCTGAAGCAGCGTGTTCGCCTCGTCCGAACCGCGATCTCCGTCGCCCGTCCCCGCACGCCACGCGGCGAGTCGGCGACATCCGGCTTCCGGCTTCCGACGTCCGGACCCGGCATCCGCCCCCGCCATCCCACAAGCACCCGAACAACGGGCCGAGCGCGCCCTCCGTTCGCGCATACCTGCGTCACGTGGCCCCGGGACCGGTCGGCGCCCGTGTCTTCGACGTCGCGGACGGGTACCGGTGAGCATCGGCGGCGGGCGGGAACCTGTCAGTCGGCCTTGGCGAAGGACGAGAAGAGCTGACGGAACCGGCGCAGCGTGACGTCGAGCAACTCGTCGGCGTCGCCGTCCGCGTGGGCCGGCGCGACCGCGCTCTCGCAGGCGGCGCCGTGCACCATCGAGGCGACGTCCGCAACGTCCGCAACGTCCGCGACGTCCGCGACGTCCGCGACGTCCGCGACGTCCGCGACGTCCGCGACGTCCGCGACGTCCGCGCGGGAACTCTCCCTGCCGAGCAATTGACCGACAACGCAGGCGATCATGCGCCGCCCGGCGAAACAGCCCGGCGGCGGGGCCCTCGTCCGTCCCGATCGCCGGAACGGGCCGGCCTAAAACCCCGGCACGGGATGCGGACGCCTCGCCCGTACGCCGTGGCCGACGCCTCGCCGTATGCCGGTGCCGGTCCGCGGGTCCGCCGCACCGGCGTGTCCGTGCCTCGCGGCGTTCGTGTCCCGTGCCTACGCTCTACGAGGAGGGCGGAGCGGCGAGAGAACGGCTCGGAGCGACAAGGACGGTCGCCCCGAAGGACCGACGAGGACTGCCATGGTGACGGGTTTCCCGTTCGTGGGACGTGAGGACGTCCTCGGCGAGCTCCGAGAGGCGGGCGAGCGCGCCGTCATCGGCAGGGGCGGACTCGTCACCCTGACAGGGGCGGCCGGAGCGGGAAAGACCCGCCTCGCCGAGGAGGCCGCCGCCCGCGCCGTGGACTTCCGCACGGTGTGGACGTGGTGCGCGCCGGACACCGTCGAACACGCGCTGACGCCTTGGTCGCGGCTGCTGCGCGAACTCGTCGTGGACGACGTGCGCTGTGCCCGGCTGGTCGCCGCGTCACCCTCGTTGCGGGCACTGATGGCCGGGTCCGCGGCAGACGGGCGGACGGACACCGACCGGGACGCGCACCCGGAAGCGGCGCGGCTGGAAATGGCCGGGGACGTCACCGAGGTCCTGACGACGGTGGCACGGCAGCGGCCCCTGATGCTGGTCCTCGACGACGTGCACGCGGCCGACGCCTCATCCCTTCGACTGCTCCTGGAGACCTCGGACGCCGTGCGTGGTGCCCGGGTCCTCCTGCTGGCCACGGCCCGCGACGACGACACCGCCTGGCACGACCGCGCCTGGGCCCGCACTCAGCTGCTGCGCCGCGGCCGCGCGCTGCCCGTGGGACCGCTCCGGGAGCAGGACGTGGCGGCTCTCCTCAACGCCGCCACGGGCGACGCGCCCGCGCCTTCGGCCGTGCGCGCCCTGGCCCGGTACACGGGCGGTGACGCGTTCTTCGTAACGGAGCTCCTCCGGGCGGGTGGTGGCCTCGGTGGTCCCACTTCCGACGCCCCGGCGACGGCCGTCTCCGTCCAGGTGCGGGACGCGGTCCGCGCCCGTTCCGCCGAACTCTCGCCCCGCGCCGCACGGTTGCTGGACATCGCCTCCCTGCTGGGAACACGGTTCCGGCTCGACGTGCTCGCCGATGCCGCCGCCGTGCCCCTCGACGAGGTGCGCGCACTGCTCGGGGAGGCGGCCGGAGCAGGACTCCTGGCGGAGGCCGGGGCGAACGAGGGCCGTTTCCGGCACGACCTCCTGCGCGAGGCCCTGTCCGGGAGGCCGTCGCCCGGTGAGCGGGCCCGGCTGCACCACACGGTGGCCGCCGTTCTGGCCGGCTACGCCCGGCGCGGCCGCGACACCGGGCCCGCCGAGGTCGCCCACCACCTCCTGCTCTCCGGCCCGGAGCACGCGCGCGAGGCCGCCGGATACTGCCGGGAGGCCGCCGACCGTGCCGCGGCGCTTCTCGCCTTCGAGGAGGCGGCGCGCTGGTACGAGAGAGCCGCGCGGGCGTACGCGACCGGGGGCGCCGGCGCCTCGGAGGAAGCCGGGGACGGCTTCGGTGCCGGTCCCGGAGCCGGAGCCGGAGCCGATCTCGGTCCCGGACCTGGCGCCGGTCCCCGCGCCAGGTCCGGTGCCGACGCCGATGCCAGGGCCGACGCCGATGCCAGGGCCGGAGGGACCCTCGGGAACATCGAGGGTGGCGACGGCGCGGATCAGGGTCTCGATGACGCCGAGGAACACGTCGAGGTGCTGCTCGGGCTCGGGGCGGCGCGGCTCGGGTCCGGCGATTGGACGGCAGCCCGTTCCGCCCTGCTGCGCGCCGCTTCGCTCGCCCGCCGCGCAGGGCGCCCCGACCTGATCGCGCGGGCAGCGCTGGGACTTGGCACGGGTCCCGTCGGCTTCGAGGTCGATGTGGCAGATCGTGAGCAGGTCGATCTGCTCGGCGAGGCGCGTTCCGCCCTCGCGGGTGATACGGCGCATGCCGCGCTGCGGGCCGCTGTCACGGCCCGGCTCTCCCTGGCAGCGGCTCTGCTCGAACCGGAGGAACACCGGGTCGCTCTCGCGAAGGAGGCTGTGGCCACGGCCCGTCAGGTCGGCGACCCGGCGACCCTCGGACCTGCGCTCGCGGCCCTGTGTGACGCCCGGCCCGGCCCCGACCACTGCCGTGACCGCCTCGGCTGGTCCCAGGAGATCATCGCCGTGGCCCGTTCCCGGCGCGAACTCGCCCTCGAACTCCTCGGCCGACGGCTGCGGTTGGTCGCGCTGATGGAGACGGGCTCGTTCGCCGAGGCCAACGCCCAGGCGGCCGCGTACGAAACGACGGCCCGGCCGCTGCGGCAACCGCTGTACGCGTGGTACGTACCGCTGTGGCGCGGCACCCGGGCCCTGATGGAGGGACGCTACGACGACTGCGCCGCCGCGCTCGAAGAGGTGGAGACCTTGGGCCGCGCGGCGGGCAGCACCAACGCCGCGCTGCTCGCGGAGACACAGCGCTGGTGTCTCTACGCCGAGACCGGCGACCGGGACAAATTGCGACAGCTCCGCGACCGGGCGCCGTTGGAGCGGATGCCGGGCGTGTGGCCACGCGTCACGCTGGGCCTGCTCGCCGCGCAGCTGGGCCGACTGGAGGAGGCTTCGCGGCGCCTGGCGGCGGTGCTGCCGTCGCTCGTGCGGGCTCCTCGGGACAGCGAGTGGCTGCCGATGACGGCCCAGGCCGCGGAGACCGTCGGCGCGGTGGGCACCCACCCCTCCGCGCCCGTGCTCTACGACGCGTTGGCACCGTACGCGGGCCTCTTCGTGGTGGAGGGCATCGGCGCGGCGATCCGAGGCCCGGTCGACCGTCATCTGGCCCTCCTGGCCCGGTCCGTGGGTGACGACCGAACAGCCCGCCACCACCGTGACCGCGCCGTGCGGGCCGCCATGGAGGCCGGAGCGGTCGCACTCGCCGAGCGGATCGCGGAGGAGACGGCAGGGACGATGGGGGCGATGGGGGCGATGGGGGCGGGAAGTATTCAGCAGAGCGGAACCGGGACAGTTGTTCCGGCACCGACGGCGTCCCGCGGCGACAGCGTCTCGGCGCGGGACGCCATGAGCGACGACGCGCGACGCCCGGTCTCCGCCGACGCGCCGCCCGCCGCCCCGGCCCGCCC
Organism: Streptomyces sp. NPDC002742; assembly: GCF_042888885.1. NCBI lineage: Bacteria > Bacillati > Actinomycetota > Actinomycetes > Kitasatosporales > Streptomycetaceae > Streptomyces > Streptomyces sp. NPDC002742. The sequence continues at coordinate 437,369 of NZ_JBIAQF010000001.1, read as the reverse complement.
CACAGATGCCGCGCTCCCGGACTCGGGCCGCCCCACCGCGGGGCGGCCCGGGGCCGCTGCGCAGCAGCCGGATTCTCCCCTGCCCGCACCTCTCTTCCGCCGCGAAGGCCCGCTGTGGCATCTGGTCTACGCCGGCCGGGAGGTCCGCCTTCCCGACAGCAAGGGGCTGCACGACATCGCCGTGCTCCTCGGGCGGCCGGGCACCCCGGTCCCGGCGGTCGATCTGGCGACACCCGGTGCCACCGCCGTCGCCGGTGACACGGGCACCACGGATCTGCACCCTCCCGGTGACCTGGGCGAGGCGATCGACGCCACCGCGCGCGCCGCGTACCGGCGACGGCTGCGGGAGCTGGAGGAGGAGGCCGAGGACGCCGACGCGGCCGGGGACGCCGTACGGTCGCGCCGGATCGCGGAGGAGAAGGACGCGCTCGTCCGTCAGCTGTCCGCCGCGTACGGCATCGGCGGCCACGTCCGCCGCGCCGGTTCCCCCGCGGAACGTGCCCGCACGGCCGTCACGGCACGCGTCCGCGCCGCCGTACGCCGGGTCGCGGCGGTCCACCCGGAGCTCGGACGCCACCTGGGGACCGCCGTGCGGACGGGCACCCTCTGTGTCTACGAGCCCGAGAACCCACCCGCCTGGCGCCTGTGAGTCCGGGGACGGACCACCGGACCACCGGCCACCGGGCCACCGGGCATGCGATCGACGCCGGTGAGCCACCACCTCACACCGTGCCGTCCGACCTCACGCCTCATGGGTGAAGGCGCCGTGCGAAACCGGGTACGGCCGCGGAACGAAGGGCAGGACGTCATGCCACGCACAGCCAAGGCGGAGGCGGAGCTCAAAGTCGACGAGCCGGTGATCGAGGGCCGGTACGCCGAGGTCGGCCCGTACACCGTCTCGTACGAGACCATGAAGGCGGACATGGATCCGGCGCCGCTCTTCAGGGGGCTGCCCCAGGACCGGTGCCAGTGCCCGCACTGGGGCCAGGTGATCTCCGGAAAGATCGTGTTCCGGTACGTCGACCACGACGAGGTCTTCCACGCCGGAGACGCCTACTACGGCGCACCGGGCCACCTGCCCCTCCTCTTCGCGGGCACCGAGGTCGTCGAGTTCAGCCCCACCACCGAACTGGACCGCACCATGCGGACCATCGGCCGCAATCTCGCGGAGGCACCGTCATGAGCGCCCTCGACGCCCGCCGGGCCAAGGAACTCGCGGAGCTCTTCGTGGAGTTCGTGCAGACGAACAGCGCCCCCGCCGGACTCTTCACGGACGATGTGTTCGTGGACCTCAGCCTGCCCCAGTGGCGGCTCCAGACATCCGGCCGTGACAACCTCGTGGCCCTGCGCCGAACCAGCCACCCCTTCCTCGGCACCGTGCCACGCCACCGTGCCGACGTCACGGGGACCGGCATCGTCATCGAGTTCGAGGAACGCTGGGAGAGCGCCGACGGCATCTGGTACTGCCGCGAACTGCTCCGGGCCGACGTACGCGACGGCTCCATGAGCGAGGTGTCCGTCTACTGCACCGGCGACTGGTCCCCCGAGGTCCAGGACTCCCACCGTCGCGAGGTGACGCTCATCCGGCCATGAGGCCATGAGGCCATGAGGCCATGAGGGCATGAGGGCATGAGGACAAGGGGGAGGGCGGGGACGGGGAGAGCGGGGTGCCCGGATGGTTCCGCGGATCCACAGTGGTGGCGAAGTCGCGCGGGAGAAAGCCGAGTTGAGGACATCAGCCGGGCACCCCGCCCCTCGGCCACCAACAAGGGCCCCCAGGCGACTCATGCGGCCTACAGCTACCTGACCTAGCTGACCCTGCCGATACAAACCGGTTCAGCACCAATTGGCGCTCGCCCTCAACTCCCGCCCCCGGCGGCGGCCTCCGTCTCGATCTCCGCTTCGGCCACGGCGATCGCCATACCGAACGCCGCCGTGATGTTGCCCGCCGCCGTCATGACACGGGCCGTACCCACGATGGGAGCGATGGCCACCAGGACGTCCTGCACCTGGGCCATCGTCAGGTCGGCCTTGATGGCGGGGTCGATGTGCGCGAGGTAGGAGATGGGCGGCGCGTCCGAGGCCGCGAGCGCCGCGATGCGGGTGAGAAGGAGCTGGTCCGTGGGCAGTCCGCACCGCTCGAGGGAGTCGACGGTCATGGCGGCGAGGGTGTCCAGGACGGGGGTTTCGGATGCTGTGGTCATGGCGGCCGGCCTCCTGATGTGCTGACGGGGGCGCTGGAGGCGGAAGGAGTCGCTGTCCGCGGGCGCCGCTCTGTGCGTCAACCGTAGGTGCATTTCGGGCGCGGCGCGCGCGGAGCCCGGTGGGTCCGGCGGTGCCCGTCCTGACCCGGGCCGGTCCCGCCGGCGGGTCGCCACCTGCGGTCAGGGCAGGCTCCGTTCGGCGGCGTCCGACGCTTCTCGACTCCGGATCGGACCGGTGCCGGGGTCGGGCCGTCCATCCATCCATCCGTCCGTCCGTCCGAGGGGATTCGGATGTCGTGTCGGGTGCCGGTGCCGGTGCCGGTTGTCAGGTGCCGGTGCCGAGCGGGGTGCCGGTGCCGAGCGGGGGTGCCGGGCGGGTGGGACGAGTTCGACCCGGTGGCCGGAACTCGTCCCACGTGCCCGCGCGGGCTTCGGTCAGGTGCCGACGTAGGCCGCGAGGTGTTCGCCGGTGAGGGTGGAGCGGGCGGCGACGAGGTCGGCCGGCGTGCCCTCGAAGACGAGCCGGCCGCCGTCGTGACCGGCTCCGGGACCGAGGTCGATGATCCAGTCGGCGTGCGCCATGACCGCCTGGTGGTGCTCGACGACGATGACCGACTTGCCCGAGTCGACGATCCGGTCGAGCAGACCGAGCAACTGCTCCACATCGGCGAGGTGCAGGCCGGTGGTCGGCTCGTCGAGGACGTAGACCCCGCCCTTGTCGCCCAGGTGCGTGGCGAGCTTGAGCCGCTGTCGCTCGCCACCGGAGAGTGTGGTGAGCGGCTGTCCGAGGGTGAGATAGCCGAGCCCGACATCGGCGAGCCGCCCGAGGATGCGCTGCGCGGCCGGTGTGTGCGCCTCACCGGCGCCGAAGAACTCCTCGGCCTCGTCCACCGACATCGCGAGCACCTCGCTGATGTCACGGCCGCCGAGGTGGTATTCCAGGACCGACGCGTCGAACCGCTTGCCCTCGCAGTCCTCGCAGGTGGTGGCGACGCCGGCCATCATCGCCAGGTCCGTGTAGATGACCCCCGCGCCGTTGCAGGTGGGGCAGGCGCCTTCGGAGTTGGCGCTGAACAGCGCCGGCTTCACGTCGTTGGCCTTCGCGAAGGCCTTGCGGATCGGGTCGAGCAGACCGGTGTACGTCGCCGGGTTGCTCCGCCGCGAACCACGGATCGGTGCCTGGTCGACCGACACGACACCCTCGCCGGCCGGGATGGACCCGTGCACGAGCGAGCTCTTGCCGGACCCGGCGACGCCGGTGACGACGACCAGCACCCCGAGCGGGATGTCGACGTCGACATCGCGCAGGTTGTTGGCCGACGCGCCGCGGATCTCCAGCGTGCCGGTGGGCTTCCGCAGCGACTCCTTGACCGAGGCACGGTCGTCGAAGTGGCGGCCGGTGACGGTGCCGCCGGTCCGCAGTTCCTCGACCGTGCCCTCGAAGCAGACGGAGCCGCCGCCCGTACCGGCGCCGGGTCCGAGGTCGACGACGTGGTCGGCGATCACGATCGTCTCCGGCTTGTGCTCCACGACGAGCACGGTGTTGCCCTTGTCGCGCAGCCGCAGCAGCAGGTCGTTCATCCGCTGGATGTCATGCGGGTGCAGGCCCGCCGTGGGCTCGTCGAAGACGTAGGTGACGTCGGTGAGCGAGGAGCCGAGATGACGGATCATCTTGACGCGCTGCGCCTCACCGCCGGACAGCGTGCCCGCCGGCCGGTCCAGGGCGAGGTAGCCGAGGCCGATCTCCACGAACGAGTCGAGCGTCTGCTGGAGCGCGGAGAGCAGCGGTGCCACCGAGGGCTCGTCCAGACCGCGCACCCAGTCGGCCAGGTCGCTGATCTGCATCGCGCAGGCGTCGGCGATGCTGATCCGCTTGATCTTCGACGAACGGGCGCCCTCGCTGAGCCGGGTGCCGTCGCACTCGGGACAGGGGGTGAAGGTGACGGCCCGGTCCACGAACGCCCGGATGTGCGGCTGCATCGCCTCCTTGTCCTTGGAGAGCATCGACTTCTGGATCCGCGGGATCAGACCCTCGTAGGTCATGTTGATGCCCGCGATCTTCATCCTGACCGGCTCGTGGTGGAGGAAGTCGTGCAGCTCCTTCTTCGTGTACTTGCGGATCGGCTTGCCCGGGTCGACGAAGCCCGACTCCTTGTAGAGCCGCATGTTCCAGCCGTCCGAGCCGTAGCCGGGGATGGTGATCGCGCCGTCGTCGAGCGACTTGGAGTCGTCGTAGAGCTGCGTGAGGTCGATGTCGGAGACGGCGCCCCGGCCTTCGCAGCGCACGCACATGCCGCCGGTGCGGTTGAAGGTCGCCTTCACCGCCTTCTTGGCACCGCGCTCGACGGTGATGGCCCCGCTCGCCGTGACCGAGGGGACGTTGAAGGCGTACGCGCTGGGCGGGCCGATGTGCGGCTTGCCGAGCCGGCTGAAGAGGATGCGCAGCATCGCGTTGGCGTCGGTGGCGGTGCCGACCGTGGAGCGCGGGTCGGCACCCATCCGCTGCTGGTCGACGATGATGGCGGTGGTCAGGCCTTCGAGGACGTCGACCTCGGGCCTCGCGAGGGTGGGCATGAATCCCTGCACGAAACTGCTGTAGGTCTCGTTGATCAGCCGCTGCGACTCGGCGGCGATCGTGTTGAACACCAGCGAGCTCTTGCCCGAGCCGGACACACCGGTGAACACCGTCAGCCGGCGCTTGGGGATCTCGATGCTGACGTCCTTGAGATTGTTCTCCCGCGCGCCGAGCACGCGGATCAGATCGTGGCTGTCGGCATCGTGCGGCGCGGGCGGCCGCGTGTCCGTCCTCGTGGCCTTGCTCATCGTGTCTCCATCTGTCGGGCGCGGCCGCCTTCACGGTCGCCGCCGGCATCGCCTGCCTCGATCCAACCAGCTTCGCGCGCGACGCCGGGTACTCGTTCGCCGACTCCGTCCGCGCGGTCGTGTCCACCGTCCACGGCGTACGTCACCGACGGTGCCGGTTGATGTGATGTGACGGAGTCCACGCGCCACGCTAGGTGAAGCCCGGTCGTCGGCGCTTCTCGAATCCTGATCCGTCCGGTTCCCCGGCGTCGGCGTCGGTCCGGTCCCCCGCCGTCTGGGGAAGTATCCGGTCCGGGGCGAGAATCGGAGGGTGACCATGCCATCCGATACGTCGCCCCTGTCAGGCCAGACTCAGTGCGGCCGGCGCGCTCGCAGTCCGTTGCGCGCGTTTCTGCGGACGGAGACCGGCAGCGCCGCCGTGCTGCTCGCCGCCGCTCTGATGGCGCTGGCCTGGGCCAACATCGGTGCCGACTCGTACGAGACGGTCTGGGGCACCGAGCTGTCGATCCGTATCGGGTCGGGCGGAGTGTCGATGGACCTGCGCGACTGGGTGAACAGCGGCCTGATGACGCTGTTCTTCTTCGTCGTGGGCCTGGAGGCGCGCCGCGAGTTCGACCTGGGCGAGCTGCGAGAACGCCGCCGGGTCACCCTGCCGCTGTCGGCGGGCCTGTTCGGCATGATCGTCCCCGTCGTCGTGTACCTGGCCATCACTTCGGGCCATGGCTCCGCGGCGCACGGCTGGGGTGCCGCGATGTCGACGGACACCGCGTTCGCACTCGGCATACTCGCCGTCTTCGGTTCACGGCTGCCCACCAATCTGCGCGTCTTCATGCTCACCGTCGCCGTGGTGGACGACTTCCTGGCCCTGGCCGTCGTCGTCGTCGCCTACAGCGACACCATCTCGCTGCCCGCGCTGCTGACGGCACTCGGACTGTTCGTGGTCGTCCTGCTGCTCCGGCGAACGATCGGCGCGCGGATTCCCTCCGTGTACGGCGTGCTGGGTGTGGCGATCTGGGTGGCACTCCTGAAGTCGGGCATCGACCCGGTGGTGACGGGGCTCGCGATGGGCATGATGACCTACGCGTACACGGCGGAGCGCAGCGATCTGGAACACGCCAGCCGGCTGTTCCGGCGTTTCCGCGAGCAGCCGACCCCGGAGCTGGAGCGCACGGTGCGGCGCGGTCTCGCCTCGACGCTCTCCCCGAACGAGCGGCTCCAGCAGATGTTCCATCCCTGGACCAGTTTCGTGATCGTGCCGCTCTTCGCCCTCGCCAACGCCGGAATCACCCTGAGCGCCGGTCAGCTCGCCGACGCCTTCACCTCACCGGTCACCCTCGGCATCCTCTTCGGCTACCTGCTCGGCAAGCCCGTCGGCATCATCGGCGGCACCTGGCTCACCACGCGCGCGGCCCGGGGGCGTCTTCACCCGCCCGTGGGCTGGGGTGCGATCACCGCGGGGGGCACACTGGCCGGTGTGGGCTTCACCGTGGCCCTCCTGATCGCGTCGCTGGCCTTCACCGGCGACCGTCTGGCACAGGCGAAGGTCGGCATCCTGGCCGCGGTCGCGGGCTCGTTCGTCCTCACCTGGGCCGTCACCCTGTTGATCGGTGCCCTCACCGGACGCTCCCGCGCTCGGGCCCTGCTGGGCACCGGCCAGAGCATCGTCGATCTCAGCGAACCCGTCGACGTGGAGCGCGACCATGTGCGCGGGCCGCTCGACGCGCCCGTGACCCTCGTGGAGTACGGCGACTTCGAGTGTCCCTACTGCGGTCTGGCCGAGACCGTGGTGCGCGAACTGCTCGTGGACTTCGGCGACGTCCGCTACGTATGGCGCCATCTTCCGCTCACCGACGTGCACCCCAACGCGCAGCTCGCCGCACAGGCCGCCGAGGCCGCGGCCCGCCAGAACCGCTATTGGGAGATGCACGATCTCCTCATGGGACACCAGGGCGATCTCGGGCCGAAGGACCTGTTCCGGTACGCCACTCGCCTCGGCCTCGACAGCGGCCGCTTCCGCGAGGACCTGCGGGACGGGGCGAGCGCGGCCCGGGTGGCCATGGACGTCGAGTCTGCCGACCTCAGCGGTGTCTCGGGCACTCCGACGTTCTTCGTCAACGGCCTCCGTCACTACGGCGCCTACGACATCGCCTCGCTGACCGCGGCCGTACACGCCGCGCGCCAGCGGGCGACGCTCACGGGAGCGGGCCAGGAGACCTGAGACCCGCTCGTGCGGCCGCTCCCGTGAGGCCCGCTCGACGCGGTTCAGGTCGCGCGGGCCCGCAGGCGACGCAGCATGCGGGCGTCTTCGAAGCCCACCGCGCGGGCGGCGGCGTCGACGGTGACGCCGTGACTGATGAGGTGCTCGGCGCGCTCCAGACGCAGGGCCTGCTGATAGCGCAGCGGTGTGAGGCCGTCGGTCGCGCGGGTGAAGAGGCGGGTGAGGGTGCGCTCGCTCACGCCCAGGGCCGCCGAAAGCTCCGGCAGGGGCACCGGCCGGTCGAAGCGGGCGTCGAGCAGGTCCTGCGCGCGGTGCACGGTGTCGTCCAGGTGGGACCGGTACCGGAGCATCGCGCTGGCCTGGGGTTCGTGGCCGTTACGTCGCGCGTAGACCACCATGTCCCGTGCGACCTGCGCGCCCACGGCCGGGCCGTGCCGGGTGGCGATCAGGTGCAGGGCGAGATCGATCCCACTGGCGATGCCCGCCGAGGTGACCACCCGGTCGTCCTCGGTGTACAGGACGTCGCGGACCACTGCCGCCCGGGGGTAGCGGCGGGCCAGGTCGTCCTGGACGTCGTGGTGCGTGGTGCAACGGCGGCCGTCGAGCAGCCCGGCCCGGCCGAGCGCGTCGGCTCCCGCGCAGACGCTCGCTACGGTGCCGCCCCTGGCGTGATGCTTCCGGAGGACCCGCAGAGTGGCCTCGCCGATACGGGGGCCGTCGGTCAGGGTGAGCGCCCGCCAGCCGGGGACGACGATCAGATCCGCGGGGCCGAGCTCCGGCCAGTCGAGCCGGGTGACCAGTGGCAGCCCTTGGGCGGTGGGGATCCGCGGCTGCTCGGCGACGTAGTCGAGGGTGTAGGGGTGCCCGAAGTCGGCGGCCGTGGAGAAGACCTGCGCGGGTCCTGCCAGGTCCAGCAGATGGACTCCGGGCACCAGGAAGAAGACGATGTGGCTCACGATCCGGTCATCATGCCCGAGACGCGGCCGCGGTCTCCAGATCATCGACCGTGGCGATGGTGGCGAAGCGCCCGGCCAGGGCGTACTCGGTGCGCCTGATGACTTCCTCGGCACTCAGGGTGCGGGGGTCGGCGAGCAGTTCCGCCACGCTCTGGTCGGCCGGGGCGTCACGGTGCGGGATGGGGTTGGTCGCGGTGGCGTCGGAGACGAAGGTGACCCGGTAGCCGAGGTCGCTCGCGAGGCGCGTGGTGGTCTCCACGCACTGCTCCGTGCGGATACCACAGACAGTGAGCTCGCGGACACCGCGTTCGGTGAGGAGCTGCTGCAGGTTGGTGGTGGTGAAGGCGTTGTGCGAGGTCTTGTGGATCAGCGGTTCCCCGTCCTGGCGCCGGAGCTCGTCCATCAGCCGGACCTGGCCGAGGGCGGGGTCGAACACGTCGCCGCTGCCGGGCTCCGAGTGCAGAACCCACACCACCGTGTCGCCGGCGCTGCGGGCGAGTCCGACGAGCCGGCCCACCTGGTCGGTGATCTTCGGGTTGGAGATGGTCTCCCACAGGGGGCGGGCGCGGAAGGATTCCTGGACGTCGATGACGATCAGTGCTCGGGTCATGCACCTACTCTGACCGGCCCGCGCACCACGGCGACAGACCTCATCGGGTCCGGATGCGGACCGATCCGGTCACGCCGGATGTCGACCCCTTGGGGCGTGCGGCATGGCGACGCGCTCGACCTGTGCCGGGCGCCCGTCCCGGTCGGCGGAGGGCCGAACGAATCCGCCGCGCCCGGGACAGCCCTCAGCAGGCCAGCATCTTCTGAATGGCCTGCCGCGTCACGCCGAGTTCCCGCGCGATGTCCGCCTGCGACACCCCCTGGTCGATGAGGCCCTGCATCAGCTCACGCCTCTCGACAGCGAACTGCCGGGCCAGGCGCGCATGGTGGATGGCCTGCGCCCGTACCTCCTTGATGCGGCTGAGAGTCGGCTGATGCGATGAGAGATCCTTCGTGTTCCCCATACCCTCAGACTGACAACCCCTCGTTGTCATGTCAACCCCCCGTTGTCACACTCGCGGAGTGGCGCCACCAAAGCCCCAGGGAACACATCCAGCCATAGTCGGCCATGGTGGTCGCAGACATGAAACGCACCCCATCAACTCCACGGAATTAATTGATTGTTGGGGTTCAAGCACTATGCAAGGAGGGCCGCGATGCCGATCATCCTTGTCATGAACCTGCAGCCCGATGGGCGGGTCGCAGCCTCATGGAGGTGTGGGATGCACCGAAGACTCGCCACCGGCCTTGCCGCCTCGGCCATGGCTCTGGCAACCATCACGGCGACCGCTACAGCCGCTAGCGCCGCCCCTGCCGACAAGCCCCAGGTCCTGTCCAGTTGGACCCAGACCAGCGCGTCGAGCTACAACCTCTGGGTCGCCGCTCGCGCCAACCAAGCCGCCTGGTCAGCGTATGCGTTCGACTGGTCCACCGACTACTGTTCCACGTCGCCGGACAACCCGTTCGGCTTCCCCTTCGCCACCTCGTGCGCCCGCCACGACTTCGGCTACCGCAACTACAAGGCCGCCGGCACCTTCGACGCCAACAAGGCGCGTCTCGACAGCGGCCTTTACGCGGACCTGGAGCGGGTCTGCGCCAACTACAGCGGCGCCACGAAGGTCTCGTGCGACAGCACGGCCTGGACCTACTACCAGGCGGTCAAGGCCTTCGGCTGACCCTCCGCACGCCCACCGGGAGCCTCAACAGCGCGCAGGCAGACATGACATGTGTCCTGCCCGCACCATGGTGCGATTCGAGCCAACCGCACTCCAGCTGAACGCCCATGACGGATTGCCAGTCCAGGCCCCGACATGACGGGCGCTGCTTCCCGGGTCCGCGGTCTGACCCGTACCACCCGCCCCACACCCATCAGCCGTGCCCCCGTTACATTGTGATCACTGGACCACAGGGGGAGCACATCATGGCTGCAGGAATACGGGGCGGGTGGCGCGGGGCGGTGTACGTGGCCTTGGCGACCGTCGTGGCGACCGGCTGTTCGACGGCCGCCGACGGGAGTCCGAAGGCGGGCACGAGCGCGAAGTCCACGGACCGGGCTTCCGGTGCCACCGGCACGGCCACGGCCGCCAAGAGCGGCGGCACACTCGGTCCCGCGGGCTCGGCCTGCGAACTGCCGGTCAGCTTCGACACGGCCGAGGACTGGAAGCCGCAGTCCATCGACGCGGCGGCGCAGGCCCCGATCAAAGCCGACGGCACCAGGGACGTCACGGATCCGCTCTTCCGGCAGGGCCCGGTCACCCTCGTCTGCGAGATCGACGCCAAGCCCGCCGGGAACATCGGCTACCTCCGGGTCTGGACCGGAAAGCCGGGCGCCGCTGACGCGGCCACCGTACTCAAGGCCTTCGTCGCCGCCGAGCACGGCGCGGGCAAGGCGGTCTACCGCGCGTTCGACGCGGGCGGTCTGTCCGGGACCGAGGTGGAGTACGTCTACACGAGTGAGGCCCTCCAGGAGTCGAAGAAGGAATCCGCCTTCGCCGTCACCACCGATCGAGGCCCGGTCGTCGTGCACCTCGGCGGACTGGACACCGGGGAGCACACGGAGATGCTTCCCGCGTACCGACTCGCCCAGCGGACCCTGCGCACCACCTGACCTCCGCGGGCGACCTGACCTCCGCGAGCGATCAGGCCTCCGCGGGCACCGCGGCCACGAGCCGTCGCCCGGCCCCTCGCGGGACCGGCCGCCACGCGGGTACGGCCCTGGCGCCGTCCCGCGAGCGGCCGGTCGCGACGGCCGCTCCCGCGAGGGGCAGGCACCGGCGGGAGCGCACCGTCCGTGAGGCGGATTCGACCGGGCGGTCCCAGAATGAGGGGGACGGCCTCGTACCCGGCCGTCGAGCCGTCTCGGGGCGGTCGGATCGGAACCGTTGACCCTGCGGTCTCCGCCCCTTGAGGCTCGAGTCCTGCGAGCGCGCGGGTGGTTGAGCGATGAAGACGGACGAGCCGGCATCCACGGCCGACGAGAACAGCGCACCTCGGGAAGCGAGCCGCGCTCCCGCCCCGCCCGCGGGCAGCCTCGCGGCGACAGGCCCAGCGGGTCACAGGGCCGCCCGCCAGGACGAGGCGGTCGCCCTCCTGCACCTGGCCACGAGGCTGAAGGCCGCGTACCCCTCGGTGGACCCGTCCGTCGTGGACGAAGTGGTCACGACGGCCCGCGGTTCGTTCCAGCAGGCGAAGGTCAGGACGTACGTCCCGATCCTGGTCGAACGCCGGGTCCGGGCGCTGCTCGGCGCCCAGCACGACGACGGGACCACCCACGCCCCGAGCGCCGTCGGCGACGCGACCGCCGAGCGTCCTGCACCGGCGGGAACGGCGGAGCGGCGGGCCGAGAGCCCGGGACGCCCTTCGCTGCTCGGCCGGTGGATCCCCGCCAGACTCCGGCCCGCGCCCGCGTCCGACCTGGGCGGTGTCGGTGAGCGCTCGTGACCGCGCGGTGCTCACCGTGACAGGAAAAGAGGCGGGTCGTCATGACGGATGCCAGGGCCGAACGCGTCGCGAGGCTCATCGAGCCACTGCGGGTCGAACCGGGATCGCGGGTGGACCTGGGCGAGGACTTCGACCCCCGGTACAAGGGCGGTCTGAAGAAGAAGCAGGGGGTGGAGCTGCTGCGCACGGGCGTGTCCCTGCTCGCCGAGTACCAGGAACGCCTGGCGGCCCAGGACACGTACGGCGTACTGCTCTGTCTTCAGGCGCTCGACGCCGGGGGCAAGGACGGCACGATCCGGCACGTAATGAGCGGGGTGAACCCGCAGGGCGTCAAGGTGAGCAGCTTCAAGCAGCCCTCCGCCGAGGAGCTCGACCACGACTACCTGTGGCGGTACGCCAAGAAGCTGCCCGCGCGTGGCGACATCGCGATCTTCAACCGTTCGCACTACGAGGAGGTGCTGGTCGTCCGGGTGCACCCCGAGGTCCTCGACCGCCAGCGGCTGCCGCCGGACGCGCGCCGGAAGGACATCTGGGATCGCCGGTACCGGGCCATCAACGACTGGGAGCGCTACCTGACGGACAACGGGTTCAAGGTCGTGAAGATCTTCCTGAACCTGTCCAAGGAGGAACAGCGCACGCGTTTCATGAAGCGGCTCGACCTGCCGGAGCGGAACTGGAAGTTCTCCGCCGCCGACGTGCGGGAGCGGAGGCGGTGGGACGAATACCAGGACGCGTTCTCCGAGATGCTGTCGCGGACGAGTACGCCGTGGGCGCCCTGGTACGTCGTCCCGGCGGACCGGAAGTGGTTCGCGCGCATCTCCACCGCGGCGGTGCTGGCTCACACGCTCATGGACATCGACCCCGCTTACCCGGTGGTGGGCAAGGAGGCGCGCAAGGACCTCCGGGCCGCGAGGCGGGAACTGGAGGCCGACGCTCCTGAGGGTGCGCCGGCCGATCCGTACGCGGCAGGTCACCCGGTGCCCGAAGCAGGCGGCGGAGAGCGACGGAGCGGCCAGAAGGCGAGGGGGCGGCAGGCGCCCGGCGCGGCATCGCCGACCGGGAAGGGCAAGCGGAAGTAGGTCGCTCGAGGTCCCTCGGTGGAGGGAGGCGGACCGGATCCAGATCGGAGAGCTGAGATGGGGATGCAGTCGAGCGGCCCAAAGGCTCCGGAGCGCGTTGCTCCGGAGCTCTGGTACGCGCGTGCTCCGCAGGACGTCGCGTCGGCCTTCGGTGTCGATCCCGCGTCCGGACTCACCGCGGCCCGGGTCGCCGAACTGCTCGCCGAGAACGGGCCGAACACGCTGCCGGAGGAGAAGCCGAAGCCGGCGTGGCGGCGGTTCGTCGAGCAGTACCGCAGCTATATGCAGGTGGTCCTCCTGGTGGCCGCGGTCGTCTCGCTGGCGATCGCCGAGTGGACCACCGCGATCCTGCTCGTCCTGCTGACCCTGCTGAACGCGGTCGTGGGTCTGCGGCAGGAAGGGAAAGCCGAGAGCGCGATGAACGCGCTCCAGTCCATGCTGACGGCGACGGCCCGGGTCAGACGTGACGGAACCGAGTCGGAGATCCCGGCGGAGCAGCTGGTCGTGGGCGATGTCGTCCACATCACCGCCGGCGACCAGGTTCCGGCGGACGGACGGATCGTCGAAGCCCACGCGTTGCAGATCGACGAGTCGGCGCTCACCGGCGAGAGCGTTCCCGCCACCAAGGACGCCGAGACCCTGCCGAAGGTCCTGCTGGGCCCGGGGGATCAGTCGAACATGGCGTTCATGCACACCCCGGTCACCCACGGCAGCGGTGTCGTGGTCGTCACCGGGACGGGTGAGGGCACCGAGCTCGGAAAGATCTCGGAGATGCTGTCGGCGACCGAGAGGGAGGAGGCGCCGCTCACCAAGGAGCTCGACACGCTGACGCTGTGGATCACGGCCGCCGCGGGCCTGACCATGATCGTGATGTTCGCGCTCGGGTACCGCCGCGACCAGCCCTGGGACGCCCTGTTCGTCAGCGCGGTCTCGCTGGCCATCGCCGCCATTCCCGAGGCCCTGCCCACGGTGACCCAGGCGATCCTGTCCGTCGGCAGTCTCAATCTGGCGAAGCGCAACGCGATCGTGAAGGAACTGCCGTCCGTCGAGACCCTGGCGTTCACGTCGGCGATCAACTCGGACAAGACCGGCACCCTGACCATGAACCAGATGACGGCCGTGGAGATCGTGACCCCCACCGACCGGTACACGGTCTCGGGCACGGGCTACGGCCTCGACGGAAGGATCCAGCACGCCGCGGGTTCCTCCGCGAGCATCGAGGACGCGATCCTGCCGTACCTCGTGGCGAACGACGCCAGGCTGGTGGACGGCGAGGTCGTGGGCGATCCCACGGAAGGCGCGTTCCTGGTACTGGCCCACAAGGCCGGGCTGGACATCGACGCCACGCACGAGCGGCTGCCGCGTCTCGCCACACTGCCCTTCGACCCGGGCTACAAGCTGATGGCCACCTTCAACTCCGCGGTCGACGCCCTGGGCCGGCCGGTGGTGCGCTGTTTCGTCAAGGGAGCGGCTCCGGCGGTGACGGCCCGCGCGGCCACCGCGCTCTCGGGCGGCGCGACCGTTCCCTGGGACGAGGAGCTCGGCCGGCGCGCCGATGAACAGGCCGAACGCATGGGCGGCGAGGGACGCCGGGTGATGGCGGCGGCCAGCCGGGATCTGGACCCGGCCGACTTCGATCCCGGCGGTGATCTGCTCGGCTATGTCACCGGCCTGCGGATGACCAGTCTGGTCGGGATGGTCGACCCGCCCCGCGAGGAGTCCCGGGCCGCCGTGGCCAGCGCCCAGGCCGCCCACATCCGGGTCCGCATGGTGACCGGGGACGACGTCACCACCGGTGCCGCCATCGCCCGGCAGCTCGGGATCCCCGGCGAGGCCGTCCTCGGCGCGGAGTTCGCCGCGCTGCCGGAGCACGAGCAGCTCGCCCGCATCGACGACATCGGTGTGGTGGGACGGGTCGCCCCGGAGCACAAGGTGCTGCTGGCGGCCACGCTCAAGAAGAAGGGCGATGTCGTCGCGATGACCGGCGACGGCGTCAACGACGCTCCCGCCATCAAGTCCGCCGACATCGGTATCGCCATGGGCAGCGGCACGGACGTGGCGAAGAACGCGGCGCGGATGATCCTGTCCGACGACAACTTCGCGACGATCGTCTACGCCGTGGAACAGGGCCGCAATCTCTACGACAACCTCACCAAGTACATCCGCTTCGTGCTCCTGCTGCTGGTCACCTTCGTCCTGACCTTCCTCGGGGCGACCGTCTTCAACATCGCGGCCGGTGAACCCTTCACCCCGCCGCAGGTGTTGTGGATCCACTTCGTGGTCAACGCCTCGTTCGGCTTCGCGCTCGGCTTCGACAAGGAGAGCGCGGGGCTCATGCGGCGCAGGCCGCGTCCCCGGGGGGAGACAGTGCTGACCCGGCCCGTGATGGTGACGGTCTGCCTCAGCGGGCTGGCGATCACACTCATCCTGCTCGGGCTGATCAAGCTGGGCGAATCCCGCTTCGACAGCGTCCACATCGGCAGTTCGATGGCGTTCACGGCGTTCGCGCTCTGCCTGATCGTGGCCGCGTTCGAATGCCGCAGCGAGACGGACTCGGTACTGACGACGAGCACGTTCGACAGCAAGCAGATGAACTGGACGGCACTGGCCCAGTTCGTCCTGGCGGTCCTGGTGACCCAGATGGACGGGTTCCGTCGCATCCTGGGCACCACCCGGATCGATCTGCGGCAGTTCGGCTGGGCCCTGCTGTCCGCCGTCGCACTCCTGGTCCTGTGGGAGGTGGGTAAGCTCCTGGCCCGCAGGGCGCAGCGCACCGACTGAGTACGCGGGCCCCTGTCCGTGCCCGTCCGGCGCGGACCTACCCGAAGGACAGCCGTGTCGAAGCACCCCGGCACCCCAGGCGAAGGCTGGCGTCGCGCTGTGCCGGCGGTCCCCGGCCTCGCCGTGCTCAGGGGGTACCGGCGGAGCTGGCTGCGCGGGGACCTGCTGGCCGGGGTCACGGTCGCCGCCTATCTGGTGCCGCAGGTCATGGCGTACGCCAGTGTCGCGGGGCTGCCACCCGTCGTGGGTCTGTGGGCGATCCTGCCCGCCATCGTGCTGTACGCCCTCCTCGGCTCGTCCCGGCTTCTGTCGGTGGGGCCCGAGTCGACGACGGCGCTGATGACCGCGACGGTGGTGGGGCCGCTCGCCGGCGGCGATCCGGCGCGGTACGCGGTCCTGGCGTCCGCGCTCGCCTTCGCGGTGGGTCTGATGTGTCTCGTCGCGTGGGCGGCGCGGCTGGGATTCGTGGCGGACCTGCTCTCCCGGCCCGTACTGATCGGGTATCTCGCGGGCGTGGCACTGATCATGATGGTGGATCAGCTCACCAAGCTCACCGGCGTCCCGACGGACGGTTCGGGGTTCTTCCCCAAGCTGGCCTCGTTCTTCGGGAACCTGGACGAGATCCATCCCATGACGGTGATCTTCAGCGCGGTGACGCTGGTCTTCCTGTACCTGGCCACGCGCTTCCGCTGGAGGATCCCGGGGCCGTTGCTCGCCCTCGTCCTCGGCACGGCCGTGGTCGCGGTGTTCGACCTCCAGGACCACGGCCTCGCGGTGATCGGGGAGATTCCGGCCGGGCTGCCCCGCCCGGAACTGCCCGGTCTCGGGAACCTGCCCCAACTGCTGCTGCCCGCCCTCGGTGTCCTGCTCGTCGGCTACACCGACTTCATCCTGACCGCGCGGGCCTTCACGACCGACGACGGCGGTACGGCGCTGGACGCGAACCAGGAGTTGCTGGCCCTGGGCGCCGTGAACCTCGGCGCCGGCACCCTTCAGGGCTTCCCGGTGAGCAGCAGCGCCAGCCGTACGGCACTAGCGCAGTCCACGGGCGCGCACTCCCAGGCGTACGGGCTCACGGCCGGGGTTTCCGTGCTGGCCGTCCTGCTGTTCCTGAGCCCGCTGCTCACCAACACCCCCAAGGCCGTCCTGGGTGCGCTGGTCGTCTACGCCGCGATCCGGATGATCGACCTGGCCGGCTTCCGGCGGCTGGCGTCCTTCCGGGCCCGGGAACTGCTGCTGGCTCTCGGCTGTCTGGTCGGCGTCCTCGCCCTCGACATCCTGTACGGGGTGCTGGTGGCCGTGGGTCTGTCGGTCGCCGAGCTGTTGAGCAGGGTGGCGCGCCCGCACGACGCGGTCCAGGGACTGGTGCCGGGCATGGCGGGCATGCACGACGTCGACGACTTCCCCGAGGCCCGGGTGATCCCCGGTCTGCTGGTCTACCGCTACGACTCTCCGCTGTTCTTCGCCAACGCGGAGGACTTCCGGCGCAGCGCCCTGGGCGCGGTGGCCGAACAGGAGGTCCCGGTCCGTTGGTTCGTCCTCAACGCGGAGGCCAATGTGGAGGTGGACATCACCGCGCTGGACTCGCTGGACGAGCTGCGGCGGGAACTCGGGGGACGCGGGATCGAGTTCGCGATGGCCCGGGTCAAGCAGGATCTGCGCGACGAGCTGGACGCCTACGGGCTGAGCGCGTCCGTCGGCGAGGA
Source organism: Streptomyces sp. NPDC002742 (assembly GCF_042888885.1). Taxonomy (NCBI): domain Bacteria; kingdom Bacillati; phylum Actinomycetota; class Actinomycetes; order Kitasatosporales; family Streptomycetaceae; genus Streptomyces; species Streptomyces sp. NPDC002742. The sequence continues at coordinate 420,113 of NZ_JBIAQF010000001.1, read as the reverse complement.
CCGGATCTTCCCCACGCTTCCCACAGCGGTCGCCGCGTACCGTTCCTGGTGCGAAAGCCATGGCGTCGATCCCTGCGAGCCGGACGGCGGTCCCGGCCGGGCGGACCGGCCGGAGGCCGGCCTCGGCTGAGCCGGGGACGCCCCGCCCGGAGCAGCCCGCCCCAGGGGTCCGGCCGCTCACGGAATCTCCTGTTCGGCCCAGATGACCTTTCCCTCCGCCGAGTGGCGGGCGCCCCATCGATGGGCGAGTTGCGCCACCAGAAAGAGACCGCGGCCGCCTTCGTCCATGCTCCGGGCGTGTCTGAGCCGTGGGGCGGTACTGCTGGCGTCGGAGACCTCGCAGGTCAGCCGGGTGTCGCAGAGCATCCGCAGCCGAATGGGCGGTTCGGCGTAGCGGATCGCGTTGGTGACCAGTTCGCTCACGATGAGTTCCGTCGTCATGGTCAGTTCCCCGAGACCCCAGGATTCGACGACGCGTGTGGCACGGGCCCGCATGTCGGAGACGGCTGCCGGGTCCACCGGCACCTCCCACGAGACGACGTGGTCGTCTCCCAGGGTGTGCGTGCGCGCCAGGAGCAGGGCGATGTCGTCGGGCTGGGGCACGGGTACGAGCTGCCGTACGACGTCCGAGCACAGCGATTCGAGGTCGGGGTCCGACCGGGCCAGCAGTTCCCCGAGGCGTGCCATGCCGAGTTCCATGTCGTAGTGGCCGCCCTCGACGAGTCCGTCGGTGTAGAGACCGATCAGGCTGTTCTCGGCGAGTTCCAGTTCATGGCTCTCGAACGCCATCCCGCCGAGCCCGAGCGGGGGGCCGGCGGGCAGCTCCGGAAAGGTGACCTGCCCGTCGGGGGCGACGACGACCGGGGGCGGATGTCCGGCGCGGGCCATCGTGCAGCGTCTGGTGACGGGATCGTAGACGGCGTACAGACAGGTCGCTCCGAGGAAGGACTCGGTCGTGCTCCGGTCGGCCTCCTGCTCGTGGGTCCGCTCCTCGCTCAGCCGGAGCACGAGGTCGTCCAGGTGGGCCAGCAGTTCGTCGGGGGGCATCTCCATGTCGGCGAGGGTCTGCACCGCGGTGCGCAGCCGGCCCATGGTGGCGGCCGCGGTGATGCCGTGGCCGACCACGTCGCCGACGACCAGGCCGACACGGGCGCCGGACAGCGGAATCACGTCGAACCAGTCGCCGCCGACCCCGCCGCTCGGGTCCGCCGGCAGATAGGACGAGGCGATCTCCAGCGCTGTCCCGCCGGTCAGGGCGTGCGGCAGCAGACTGCGCTGGAGGGTGACCGCCGCCGTGTGTTCGCGGGTGTAGCGGCGGGCGTTGTCGACGCACAGCGCCGCGCGTGCCACCACCTCGCGTGCCAGCAGGACGTCGTCGGGCTGGAACGAGACCGGATTGATGGACCGTACGAACGTGGTGAGGCCGAGGGCGGTGTTGCGCGCCCGCATCGGCACGGAGATGAGGGAGTGCAGCCCGTACCGGCGGATGCTTTCCGCTCTCGCGGGCTCCTCGGCGATCCACAGGTCGTCGTCCGGGTCGAGGACCTGGACGAGGACGGGCTCACCGTTGGTGAGCAGGTGCACGTCGTGGGGTGGCGGGAGGAAGTCCGCCCGGTCCCCGATCCGGGCCACGGCCTCCGGGCAGCCCTCCCGCACCGAGCTCATACCCGCGCGGCGCATCATCGGCTTGGCGGGCGCCGGTCCCGCGTCCGACAGCCAGGCTCCGTGCCCCTCGGTGCTGAGGACGGATTCCAGGAGGTCGACGATGACGAAGTCCGCGAAGCGCGGAACGGCGAAGTCCGCGAGCTCCTGCGCCGTCCGCATGACGTCGAGGGTCCTGCCGATGGTGGTCCCGGCCTCGTTGACCAGCGACAGGAGCTGCCGGGCGTTCCACCGCTCGGTGACGTCCAGGACCATGTAACACACACCGGTGTACGAGTTGTCGACGCCCAGCAGCGGGAAGAACGAGGTGGAATAGGCGTGCCGGCGATGCGGGTCGGCCCAGCTCCATCCCAGGTATTCGTAGTCGATCACGGGCTCGCCGGTCGCCAGGACCTTGTGCATCAGCCCCTCGATGGTCTCCGCCTGCAGCCCCGGCAGCAGTTCGGTCAGCCGGCGCCCGAGCCGCTGTTCGCGGGGCACACCGCCCAGGTGTTCCAGCGTTTCGTTCATCCAGACGTAGCGCAGCTGCAGGTCCAGCACGGCCATGCCGACCGGTGAGCGGGTCAGGAATCCGTCGATGAAGGCCGGGCCCACCGTCCACTGCCGTCTCCGGTCCCGTGCCGAGAGCAGGAAGCACTCGCTCTCGCCCATGCGGAAGGACGCGGAGACGCGCAGGTCCACGTCGATGCGCCGGCCGTCGCGGTGCCGTACGGGGATGAGGCCGCTCCAGCCCATTCCCGCGCGGCACCGCTCCGCGACACCCGCCACCCGCACCGGGTCCCTGGGCAGCGCGAGCAGCTGCGCGGCCGAGGTGCCGGCCATCTCGGCCGCCGGGTAGCCGAGGAGCGATTCGGCACCCCGGGTCCAGCCCAGCACCACCCCGTCGCCGGACACCACCGCCGCCGCGTCGGTGGACGCGTCGAAGGGATCGCCCGGTCCTTCGGACGCGGGCGCGTCGGAACCTTCCTGCGCAGAAACCATGAAGCTCTCATCCTTTACCCACGACCATGTTCCTGCTTGTCCGTCCGATGTGCACGGCCCGGCGGATGATCACCGGACCCGGCCGGCGCCGCACGGCACCCGCCCCCTGGCCCTGAACATGCCAACCCGCCGCTCTGGAGTGGGCAAGGCCGGGGGCAGGGCGCAGCATGGAAGGGCCGGGGTCGGCACACAGGTGCGCGGCGACGGCGACGGAGCCGGGCACACCGCGCCGCGGCCGGTGGAGGAGGGCCAGGGATGACAGCCGATTCCTCGCAGTCCGACAGTGGAGGCTACGAGCCCGACGCTTCCCGGCCGACCGGCCTGCTCGATGTGCTCAGCGTGGCCGCGATGGTCCTCGACGCCGAGGGACGCATCGTCTTCTGGACCCCTCAGGCAGAGGATCTCATCGGCTATTCGGCCGAAGAGGCTCTCGGCAAGTACGCGGCGCGTCTGATCATCCATCCCGAGCACATGCAGTCCGTGACCGAGCTGTTCGCCGATGTGCTGGAGACGGGGCGAAGTTGGGCCGGTGCCTTCCCCATCCGGCACAAGGACGGCAGCACCCGTCTGATGGAGTTCCGCAACATGCGGCTCCTCGACGATCGCGGGGAGGTCTACGCCCTCGGTATCGCGGCCGACCACACCATGCTCCAGCGGGTGGAGACCGATCTCGCCCTGTGCGAACAGCTGATCAACCAGTCTCCGATCGGTCTGGCCCTGATGGACCCCGAACTGCGCTATCTCATGGTCAACCCGGCGCTGGAGCGGATCGACGGCATCCCCGCCGAGGACCATGTCGGCCGTCATCTGCGGGAGACGCTGCCTTTCCCCGACGTGGACACCGTCGAGTCGGCGTTGCGTCAGGTGCTCACCACGGGCACACCCCTGCTCGACCAGTACCACGTGGGCCGCCCGCCGACCGATCCCGACCACGAGCACGCCTGGTCCCTGTCCTTCTACCGGCTGGAGGACGCGGGCGGACGGGTGCTGGGCGCGGCCGCCTCGGTCGTCGACGTCACCGAACGCCATCGCGCCGCCGCCGAGGCGGACCGGGCGCGGCGTCGCCTCGCGCTCATCGCCAGCGCCTCCACCCGGGTCGGCACCACCCTGGAGGTGGAGCAGACCGCTCGCGAACTGGCCGAGATCGCCGCCCCCGAGCTGGCCGACGTGGTCGCGGTGGACGTCCTCGACTCCGTCCTGGCCTGCCGTCGCAAGCGCAGGCCGGACAGCGGCCCGGAGTTCTTCCGCTCTCTCGCGCTGAAGGCGTCCTACCCCACCGTGGCGCTGCGCGCCGCCGACCCTCCCGGTGAAATGGCCGCGTACGACGGTGACCGCCTGGTGACCCTGTGCGTGCACACCGGCAGGCCTGTCCTGGTGCGGCACGTCGGCGAGCACGATCTGCCGCGCATCGCCCGCGACGCCGAGGGTACGGCCCTCCTGGCACAGGCCGGTGTCCACTCGTATCTCGCCGTTCCGCTGATCGCGCACGGTGAGGTACTCGGCGCCCTCGACCTCAAGCGCACCCGCAACCCGCTCCCCTTCGACGACGACGATGTCGTCCTGGCCAGTGAGCTGGCCACCCGTGCCGCGGTGGCCATCGACAACGCCCGGTGGTTCCAGAGCGTGCGCAACACCGCCGTCACCCTCCAGCGCAGTCTGCTGCCCGATCATCCGCCCCACCTCACCGGTCTGGAGGTCGCGTCCCGCTACCAGCCCGCCCAGGCCACCAGCGAGGTCGGCGGCGACTGGTACGACGTCATTCCGCTGGCCGACGACCGGACCGCGCTGGTCGTCGGCGACGTCATGGGCAACGGCATCGACGCCGCCGCCACCATGGGCAGGCTGCGCACCGCCACGTGCGCCTACGCCGACCTGGACCTCGACCCCGGCGATGTGCTCCACCACCTCGACAAGATCACGTGCGACCTGGAGCACTACATCGTCACCTGCATCTACGCCGTGTACGACCCCCACAACAGGCAGTGCCGCATCGCCAACGCCGGACACATGCCGCCCGCTCTGGCCCGTCCCGGCGACGCCGCCGAACTGCTGGACCTGCCGTCGGGCGCCCCCCTCGGCGTCGGCGGCATCCCGTTCGAGACCACCACGGTGGAATTCGCCCCCGACGACCTGCTCGTCCTCTATACGGACGGCCTGGTCGAGACCCGGCTGCATCCCATCGACGACCGCCTGAACGTCCTCCTCGGCTTCCTCGACGAACCGGGCCGCCCCCTGGAGGAGATCTGCGACCTTCTGCTGTACGGCCTGCGCAACTCCGACGACCACGACGACGTCGCCCTGCTCGTCGCCCGCGCGAAGTAGCCCTACGGCTTCTTGGAGTCCTTGGCGCGGCGATGGGAGGAGACCTGTTCGCGTGTGGTGCGCCAGCGCGACCTGGTCTGTTCGACCACGCTGTCCCACTGGCGGCGGACCTCGTCGTCCGAGGGGCGGTCGCCGCCGCGGATCCGGGTGAGTTCGTCGCGCATCTCGCGTCCGAGGGCCGCCGAGGCGACGATGACGAACATCGCGGCGAAGAGCGCCGAGATCATCGCGAACACGGCACCGACCGCACCGTAGCGTGATGCGTAGGAGTTGAAGAGCCGCGGGAGGTAGACGGTCGCGCCCACGGAGTAGAGCGCGGTCAGCACGGCCGCCGTGATACCGAACGGCAGCAGGTCGCGCCAGGGGATCCGCTTCGCGGACAGGTCCCAGCCGCTCCAGACCAGGAAGGCGACACTCACCGGGATCTCGCACACCGAAGCCACCAGTCCGAACTTGCTCCCCCCGAGGACCGCGTGGAGCCACCCGGTGACCGCCGCGTAGCCGCCGAGCCCGAGGATCCACCACAGGCCGTTCTTCGTGTTGCGGACGCTGAGCGGGGTCAGTTCCCATGTCTGTTCGAACAGGCGCTGCGTGGCGCGCGCGAAGCTCAGCACGGAGATGACCAGGAACACGCTTCCGAAAACACCCACGCTCGCGCTGGTGCCCTCGGCAGGGGCGAGGAGTGACCTGACCGCCTGGGCGCCCTGTCCGGTGAGGCCGTACCGCTGGATGATCCGCTCGGCGGCGTCGTAGTCCGAGAAGCTGCTCAGCACCGCGCCGCAGAGAATCGTGAGCGGGATGGTCGCGGTGAGCGCGCTGGACGCCAGGGCCATGGAGCGGTCGAAACCCACGATCTTCTGGAAGCGGTTGATGACCCGCAACGCGAAGGCGGGCCGCAGCCAGAACGTCAGCGTCCTGACGAGGCGCTCGCGATTGATCCCCGCCGTCCTGTCCTCCGTGTATTAGGGGCCTGGTATGGCGTTGCGAGCGTAACGGACGGCCGGCCCGGCGGGGATGGACGACACGGCCCGGCGGCGGCGTCCGGCCGGGGGACGCGTGTCATGCCACCCGGTCGGCCGTCGCAGCCGGTCCTGGCCGGGCGCCTCCCTCAGCAGGGCGACCTGTCCCGGGTACCCACCGCACCCGCGGGCAAGGGGGCCTCGCGTTCTCAGCCGTCCTCGGACAGGGCGACCTCCGCCCAGATCGTCTTGCCGCGGGCCTCGGGGCGGGTTCCCCAGCGGCGGCTGACCTGCCAGGTCAGATAGAGGCCCCGGCCGCCCTCGTCGACCTCCTCGGCGTGCCTCAGGTGTGGCGCGGTGCTGCTGTCGTCGGTCACCTCGCAGACGACGACGGAGCCGTCGAGGATGAGGCGTACTCCGATGGGACCGTCCGAGTAACGGACCGCGTTGGTGACGAGTTCGCTGACCACCAGGGTGGTGGGGAAGGCGTGCTGTTCCAGGCCCCAGTCCGTGAGTGCGCGCTCGGCGCGGTCGCGCGCCTCGGCGACGGCCGCGGGGTGGTTGGGCAGGGTCCACGACGCGACCTGATCCGGTCCCAGGGAGCGGGTACGGGCCAGCAGCAGGACGGCGTCGTTCTCCGCTTGGTCCGGCGTCAGCCGGTAGAGCACCTCGTCACAGATCTTCTGCAGGGGCCGGTCGGCCGGCAGCAACGCACCGCGGATCCGGACCAGCTGCTCGTGGGGGTCCTGCGAGACGGCACGCAGCATGGCGGTGTTGGACATCAGGAGGATGCTGCCCTCCGCGACCTCGAACTCGGCCGTGCCGTACTTCGCCAGACCACGGCCCAGCGACGGCCCGGTCGGCGCCACGGCGTACTCGACGGTCCCGTCGGGCAGGGCCAGCACGGGAGGCGGATGCCCGGCACTCGCCACCGCGCAGAGGCGGGTGACGGGGCTGTAGACGAGGTAGAGACAGGTCGTGTCCTCGACCTCGTCGTCGGCCGGGGCGTCCGGCTCACGGGGCCGTTCTCCGCGGAGGCGGGTCACCAGGGCGTGCAGCCGTTCCAGGACCTCGTCGGGTGCCAGGTCGAGCACGGCCAGCGCGCTGATCGCGGCCCTCACCTCACCCATGGTGGCGGCGGCCCTCAGGCCCCTGCCCTCGGTGTCGCCCGTCACCAGGGCCACCCGCGCTCCGGACAGCGGGATCACGTCGAACCAGTCTCCGCCGGCGCCGAGCGGACAGTAGCTGTAGGCGGTCTCCACCGCGGTGTGGCCGGAGATCCGGGCCGGTCGCAGACTGAGCTGGAGGACGCGGGCGGCCGATCGCTCCCTGGTGTACAGCCGGGCGTTGTCCAGGCACAGTGCCACCCGGTCGGCGAGTTCGGCCGCGAGCGCGAGCTCGCCGTCATCGAAGGCGTGCGGGGTACGGTCCCGGTAGCAGTGTGCGACCCCGACCACGGAGCCGCGGGCCGCCAGTGGCAGTACGAGGACCGAATGCGCCCCCGCCTCGATCATGCGGCGCCCCCGCACGGGTTCTCGCGGCAACCACCCCGCGTCCGGGTTCAAGTGCTCGATCATGCGTGGCTGGAGGTCCGACAGACACTGGGCGAAGGGGGTCGCCGAGGACAGGCCGATCGCCTCGCCGATGGAGGGAAGGTACCGCTCGGCCTCCGGAACGACGGACCGACGGCCCGTGCACCGCATCGCCCCGAACTCCATCACGGTGCCCGGCGCGGACACCTCGCCCCGCAGGACGGAGTCAAGAACCTCGATCACCACCGTGTCGGCCAGCGCGGGCACCATCTCGTCGGCGAACTCCTGCGCCGTACGGAAGATGTCCAGTGTCGTGCCGATGCGCCCGCTCGCCCTCTCCAGCAGGGCCAGGCGCGCCGCCGCCCGTTTCCGCTCGGTGATGTCCACGACCGCCGTCGCCACCCCCATGACACCGCCGGCCGTGTCCTCCAGGCGGAAGCAGGAGACCGACAGGACGATCTCGGGCTGGTCGGGACCCAGATGGCCGCGCACCTCCACGTCCAGAGCCGGCACACCGGTGTCCAGCACTTCGAGCACCGTCGACTCGTAGGACCCGGTGTAGAAATCACCGGCCCACTCCCTCGGGTGACGGCCCAGGGCCTCCTCCAGGGCGAACGCCCGGACATAGCGGGCCGCCGTGTTGAACCGCACCAGGCGAAGCTGCGTGTCGAGGACGTGCAGGCCCACGGTCGACTCGGAGAAGAGCGCCCTGAGCACGGCCTCGTCCAGCTCCGACCCCGGTCGGCCATGTCCGCCCAGCGATGCTCCCATGACACTTCCGTAGACCGTTAACCGCCCATGCATTCCGATTTGCCAGGGTTCCACCATATTCGCTCACCAGTGGCGCGCGACCGGAGTACCGGTCCGCATCGATATCCCCGGCCGAAACGGACCGACGCGCCCCGTGCCGCGGCCTTCCCTTCGGCCGGCCCGGCTCGGCTCCCGGACGCCCTGGGCACCGCCCGGCCGCTCCTCTACGCTGCCCGAAGCACCGTGACGATCAAGGGGGAGATCCGTGACCGGGAACGACGAGGGCGTGGTCGTCTACTGGCGGCCGCTGTGCCCGTACTGCATGAAACTGCGCCTGCGGCTGCGCTTCAGCCGGTTGCGGTACACCGAGAAGAACATCTGGAAGGACCCCGGGGCAGCCGCCTTCGTCCGCTCGGTCGCGGACGGCAACGAGACCGTCCCGACCGTGACGGTCGCGGGCACCTCGATGGTGAACCCGTCGAAGCGGCAGGTCATGTCGGCGGTGGCGACGCACGCACCCCACCTGCTCTCCAAGGACGGATCCTGATCCTCTCCCCGGCGCTCGCCGCCGGTTCCGCGCCCTGCCCGCGACGGGCAGGGCGCGGGCACCCTAGAACGGCGTCAGCGTGAGGCGGATCGCCGTGGGCGCGGTGTCCTGGATGAAGGACGCGAAGTCGGCGACGTCGTCGAAGGCGAAGCCGTAGGCCTTGCCGTCCTCGGTGGCCGCGTGAATGGCTTTGGAGTAGTGGTTGGTGAGGTCGGTCCGGTAGAAGTCGGCCGCGGAGGTGGTCGGCTGGGCCGGGTTGCTGAGCAGTGTGGAGCGGTTGAAGCCCGCGCCGAGGACAGCGGCCACCGGGCCGGTGGTGCCGTCGTTCGGCGCGGCGAGGCCGCCGTCGCAGAACAGGACGTCACGGGTGGAGGGCTTGGCGAACGAGACGGCGGCGGGTCCGTCGAAGGTGAACCTGTCCGCGCGCACCCGGCCGGTGAACGTGCCCGCGCTGGTGGTGACCGTCAGGTCCTTGCCGGTGTACGTGCTCCACACTTCGTCGATGTACGGGGCGAAGTAGTCCTTGGCGAAGAGGCCGGAGTCGAGGCCGTGGCCCGGGGCGATGACGCGGACGTCGTCCACCACCAGGGGCGCGAAGTCCTCCACCTGCTTCACCGCGGCGAAGGCTGCGGCCCGCCCGCCGTCGCGGACGGTGCCCGTGGTCTGCTCCTTGTCCCCCTTCAGCCGGATGCTCATGGGCACGCTGAACATGTCGACCATGGTCGTGTTGCAGAACATGCCGGCGGAGTTGTAGGTGAACTCGGCACAGTCGTGCAGGACCGCGAAGCTGGGGTCCGAGGTGACCCAGCCGGCCGGGTACTGGAGAGCCGCATTTCCGTTTCCGTCCTTGACCGCCTTGAACTTCAGCTTCGCGCCCAGTGACACATAGATGCGGCCGGACATGTGCGGGAGGCTGAGCTGCGTCTCCCCGCTCCCGGCCAGCGTGAGCGCGTAGTCGGTGAACCCGTCCGCGCCGTTGTCCGAGAGGGAGATCGGCGCCAGGGTGCCGTCCTGGGTGACGCGCACCTGCTGGCCGTCCTGGTTGCCGACGATGTACACGTACACCGACGCGTTGCCGAACGAGCCGCTGTTGTTGACGATCGTCAGCGGGAGCGAGCCGGCGGCCTTGGGGGCGGCGTCCGTCGTCCCGGCCATGGCGTAGGGCGCGATCGCCGCGATGGCGGGTGCGGCCACGGCCGCGCCGCCGAGGGCGAACAGCATCTTGCGGCGGGTCAGGTCGCGCTGGTGACGAGGTGTCATGTGGCGTGTACTCCTTGGTGCTTGTGCCCTGAGAAGGCGTGGGGGGGGGGAAGGAAGCGGCAGGCGGCGGGAGGGACGGCCGACGCACTGGAGGGTGGTCGGCCGACGCACTGGAGGGTGGCCGGCCGGGCCAGTGGATCCGGAGGCCGGCCGGTCGGGCGAGTCGATCCGAAGGCCGGCCGGTCAGGCGAGCGTCCACTTCTGGTTGGCCGTTCCGCCGCAGGTCCAGATCTGCAGCCGGGTGCCGTCGGCCGAGGAACCGTCCTTGGCGTCGAGGCACTTGTCCGCGCCGGTGTTCGTCAGATCACCGGCGGAGGTGAGGGTCCACTGCTGGGCCTTCGTGCCGTTGCAGGTGTAGAGCTGAACCGCGGCTCCGTTCTCGGTGGAGGCGGCGCGCACGTCCAGGCACTTGCCCAGGGCTCGTACGGTGCCGTCGCTGCCCACGGTCCACTTCTGGGCGTCGGCCCCGTTGCAGCCGTGGAGCTGGATCGGCGTCCCGTCGGCACTGGACGCGCCCGCCACGTCGACGCACATGCCACCGATGCCCTTAAGGGCGCCGGTCCCGGTGGTGGACTGGGACGTGTTCGTGGCGGAGACCCGCACATAGTCGACGGTCATGGTCTGCGGGAAGGAGGTGCCGGAATCCGGGCTGCCGGGCCAGTCACCGCCGACCGCGAGGTTCAGGATGACGAAGAACGGGTGGTCGTAGACCCACTTGTTGCCGTTCACGTCGGACGGCGTGCGGGTCTCGTACGTCTGCCCGTCCACGGACCAGGTGACGGCGGTGGGGCTCCAGTCGACGGCGAAGACGTGGAAGTCGTCCGCGAAGGCCTTGCCGCCCGGCAGGGTGTACGCGGCGCCGATGCCGCCGGCACCGGAGTATCCCGGGCCGTGGATGGTCCCGTGCACCGTGCCGGGTTCCTTGCCGACGTTCTCCATCACGTCGATCTCGCCGCTGTTCGGCCAGCCCGCGCTGCCCAGGTTGTCGCCCAGCATCCAGAAGGCGGGCCAGACCCCCTGTCCGCGCGGCACCTTGATGCGGGCCTCGAACCGGCCGTACGCCTGGGTGAAGGTCCGTGCGGTGTTGAGCCGGGCGGACGTGTACTGGCAGGTTCCGTTCCAGCACTGGAGTCCGCCGTCGCTGTTCTTGCGCGCGGTGACGACCAGGTGGCCGTTCCCGTCGAGGGCGGCGTTGTCGGAGCTGTTCGTGTAGTACTGCAGCTCGTGGTTGCCGTTGCCCGAACCACCGGTCTCCAAGGTCCACTTGGCGGAGTTCGGGGCGCTTCCGGCGGCCCCGTCGAATTCGTCGGACCAGGTCTGTACGACCGGGGCGGCGTGGGCCTGGTTCGCGGCGGGACCCGTGGTGGTGAGGAGGACGCCACCGGCGACGCCCGTGGCGAGCAGCAGCGCCAGCCCTCCGAGGGACCATCGACGTGCGCGATGAGCAGCCATGGCTGAACACACCTTGTCTGTGGGGGGGGTGAACTCGTACTCCGGCCCGCGCCCGCTGTGCGGGCGATGAGAGCGCATCGATGAGAGCGCTCTCCGGTCAGCGACGGACGGCACCGGTGGGCCCCGATGCTACGCACGAGTTGTTGAGAGGCCAACTGACAGCCGGGCACGTCAAATCGCCCTGAGCTGCGGTTACTTGTGGAAGCGAGCGGCGCCCACGGTTCCTTAAGACGCGTTTAACCCGGACTTAAGAAGGAGCGTTCCGCTTTCGGAGTCACATCCGTCCGCTCTGTCGTGGATCCGCCCGATCGGCCACCGGAGTTCGGTTTCCTCCCTGGCGGCGGTGCTCGCTCCCCGCTTCGGACCAGCGGTACACGAACGTCGGGAAGTCCTCACCGGTCTCTCGTCTCCAGGCCGGTACGACCGTGTCCCGGTGCTCCGCGAGGGCCTGGGCGAAGGCGGCCATGCAGCAGACGTGGACGTCCGACCTGTCGGTGCGTCGGGTGAGAGCCAGCAGGGAGCGCAGCGCGAGGACCGCGTCGTCGGTACGGCCGTCGGCCAGGTGGGCGTCGGCCGCCGCCTCGAGTGAGCGGGCGAGGCCGATATGGGTGCCACCGAGGTCGGCGGCGTGCCGGTCGGTCCCGGGATCCGCCGAGGCGTCCGCCAGGATGGTCTCCGACTCCTCGTAGCAGGCGACAGCCGCCGCGTGGTCGCCGTTGCGGCGGAGGGCACGGCCGAGCAACCGGAGACGGCGGGCTGTCGGGGCGTGGTGGGCGAGCCAGTCGGACTCGGCCAGCCGGCGGGTGAGGGCGACCGCCTCCCGGGCGTCCCCGATCGCGCCGTCGAGGTCTCCGTCGTCACCCCGGAGACGGCTCGAGTTCGCCAGGCTGCGGGCGAGCCGCGGCTCATGGGCGGGCGGGTCGAGATCCGCGGCGCGCCGGTACGCGGCCACGCCACGCTCGCTCGCCCGCACTGCCGCGGGAAGGTCACCCGCCGTCTCGTGACAGTCGGCCAGCCGCTCCAGGCAGACGGCGAGGAGGGAGTCGTAGGCTTCAGGTCGCTCGGCGGCGAGGGCGGTGCAGAGGTCGGCCGCTTCCCGACGCGCGTTCAACTCGGCTGTCGGCTCACCCAGTTCACCGAACTCGTCGGCAAGACAGTCGAGCGCCGTGATCAGCGACCGCTCCCCGGACCCTCGGTCCCGGCCTGCCAGGTTCCGGGCCTCGGCGACGGCTTCTTCCGCGGTCGTCCGCGCCGACGGCAGCTCTCCGGTGGCCTCCAGACAACGGGCCAGGTCCGTGAGAAGCCGTACACGCGAAGACCGTGCGGCGTCGGGCAGGGCCCACAGGAAGATCGGGTCCATGACCTCCCTCGCCTCCGGCCCGACGGACAGCGCTTCCTCGTACCGGCCCGACGCCCGCAACCGGTTGGTCAGTTCGCCCAGTACGAGCACCCGCAGCATCGCCACGCCGCCCAGTTCCCATATCGGCACGGTCCGCAGCAGCCCGGCGCACTCCTCGTAGACGGCCACGGACTCCTCGGTACGATCCAGGGCGGCCAACACCAGCGCGTACGTGCGCAACGCCCTCGGCAGACCGCCGAAGGCACGATCCCGGCGGGCGGGAACGAGCCGGCGGCAGGCGGCCACGCACTCTTCCGCCGGGCCGAGTGCGTCGTCCGGTCGGGCCAGGTTGAACTGCGCCTGCGCCCGAAGAAGGAGCAGGAACGCCCGCTGCGCCGGTGACCACCGCGCGCCCGGTACGGCCAGTGACGCGTCCATCGCCGCGCAGGACTCCGCCCAGCGGCCGACGAGCTGCAGCGCGTAGCCGTGCTGGACCAGGCCGCGGGCCAGGTCGTCCCGGTCTCGCGGCCGGGGGGCCGCCGTCTCGACGAACGCCCGGTACACGGCCACCGCCTCCTCGGCCCAGGCCAGCCGCCGCTGCGGCGACGGAGGCCGCAACAGCACCCAGTGGGGGATGACGCAGCGCATCAGCGCGGCGCCGTGCAGCCGACCCCCCGGACCTGTGCTCAGCCGGGCCGCCGCCCGGGACAACGGCAGCAGTGTGCGCACCAGCCCCATCCGCGCCTCCCCTCCGGGGATCCTCAACCAGAGGACGCCCGAGCGCCCGAACTGGTTGCCCGGACAGCGCGGACTCCGGAACACCGGGTGATCACCCTCGCATTGACGAGCGGAGGTCCGGAGGAACGCGAACGGAGGCTGTCGCCCCGTCGGTCGCCCGCGGGTGGGCGACACGACGACTCGGGACGGCAGCCTCCGTATGCGGACTACTTCAGACCGTAGGCGCGGATCACCTCCTGGGTGATGCGGTTGCCCGCGTCGTCCCAGCCTTCGGCCTTGAGCGACACATAGCCGTGGTGCGGCGCGTCGTAACAGGCCGTCCAGGTACCGGACTTGCCCTTCGTCTCGACCGGGGTCCAGGTCGCGCCGTCGTCGTAGGAGACCGACAGTGTCGCGCCCTGGATCTTCCCGGCGCCCGCCGCGCCGTCAAGGTGATGCGGGGTGAGCCGGAGCGTCTGGCGGCCGCCACGAGCGTCGCCCGCCAGGTCGGTGTCCACGCCGTAGTCCATCTGCAGCACCGCCACCCGGGCGATCACCGTCGGGTCGGTGACCGGGTCGGACTTGACGTTCCACACCGTGTGGGTGTGGGGGGACAGGCGGTACGTGGCCGCGTCGCGATCGGCGGTCATGTCGAGGGTGTAGACCGACGGGACGGTCGGCGGGTAGACGAAGTTGGCGGCCGACGAGTTGGAGGTCTTGATCAGGGTGCCGTCCTGGTAGACCTTCAGGCTGACCTTCGCCGGACCACTGGTCTGGATGACGCCGCCGTGGCCGTCACCGCTGTCGGACCAGGGCTGGATGTTGAACGCGAGCGAGGTCTTCTGCCGCTGCGACCACCAGTAGGTGCCGCCGTTGGCGGGGCGCGTCACCGGCTTGAACCAGTTGCGGACCTGGAACGAGCCGGGCTTGTACGTGGTGCGCGTGCTCTGGCTCGACAGGAGCAGCCCCGGCCCGGTGCCCTGGCTCTCCACCCACTGCGTCCCCTCCTGCGCCGAGACGTAGTCGGTGCGGGTGCCGGGCATGTCCTGGCGCAGCAGGTACCCGGAGCCGTACTTGCGGTACGGACGGAAGCCCGACCGCCACTCGCCGCTCGTCGTGGCGGTGGCGCCGTGGAACCGCATCTCCACCGTGGCCAGTTCGGACGCACGGGGACGGTAGGCCAGCCCGGTGGACGGGATCTGGCCGGGGTGCGGGTCGGACAGGTCGTACACGTACGGGGAGTTGGGCACACCCTCGACCTCCAGCCGCAGCCGGCCGCGCCTGGCGTCGGCGATCAGCGTGGCCCCGTTGCGGGCGGTCACGGAGAACACGGGCACGGCGCTGTCGCCGGCGGAGGTGCCGACGGACTGGATCAGCTTGCCCGGCTCGTCGTTGACCACGAGCAGCAGCGCTGCCCCGGCGTCGGCCGCCGCCTGCGCCCGCTGCGCGCCGGTGAGCGCGTCCGAGCGGGTCACCAGCACGGCCTTGCCCTTGACGTTCAGCCCGGCGTACTCGGCGGCGGTGCCGGTGCCCGCGTCCACCGCTTGCAGGCGCTTGTGCCCGTCGTACCGCGCGGAGTTTGCCTGGGTGATGACCTGGACGGGCCTGCCGTCGTCGGTGACGGTGAGCAGCGGGAGGGCCTTGCGCCAGCGGGTCTCGTACTCAAAGGTGCCCTGGGTCGTCTTGCGGGTGGGCAGCACGAACATGCTGTCGTAGGTGGAGGCGAGCAGGTACTGCACCTCCACGACGCCCACGCCGTACGAGTTGGCCGCCTGGCCGTCCGCGCGGTACCAGTTCATGGACAGTGCCCGGTCCTCGGTCCGGCGCGGGACCTGCGCGGTGACCTCACGGGTGCGGCTCGCGTCGAGATCGACGTCCCGGTCCTGGTCGAGGACGACCTCCGGGTCGCCCATCAGCGCCATGCCGAGCGAGTCGGGGCCGTGGCTGCCGGGCACGTCCTGGTACGTCAGCAGGCTGTAGGTGCCCTCGCGCATGCGAAGGTCGAGCTTGCCGCTGTCGCCGATGGTCACGCTGTACGGGTCCTCGGTGCTGCCGAGGCGCTGGATCTCGACCCAGCCCGCGGCCGGCTTGCCGGAACGGTCCTCCAGGGTGATGTGCAGGGTGTGGCGGGTGTCCTCCCGGTACAGGCCCACCTGGGTGCGGGTGAGCGTGGCGCCGGTACCGTCCGTGGCGGTGATCTGGCCGAGGTAGCGGCGGCCGTCGGCGCCCAGGTCCGGCTTGGCGGTCGCGGTGACCGTCGCGGTGCCGTGCGCGGGCACGGTCACGGTGCCGGCGGAGAGGGCGAACATCCCGTCGGGGGCCGGGGTGCCCTTGCCCGCGGTCGGGTCGGTGTCGTACGGGCCGCCCGCGACGGAGGCGTTCAGCGCCAGGTGCAGCTCGACGTCGGAGTCACCGGTGTTGGTGTACGTCACCGTGCGGTCGAGCGGAGTGCTGTCGCTGTGCGGCCAGGAGTCGATGCCGAAGTACGCCGAGCCGGTCGCGGTGACCGTGGCGGCGGTGGTGGCGGCTACGTCGACGCGGCCGGAACCCACCTGGTACGTCGTGTAGGCGGGCAGTGCCTTGGACGTGCTCATCAGCGCGTCCTTGAGCTGCCGCGCCTTCCAGTCCGGGTGCTCCTGGGCGAGGATCGCCGCGGCGCCCGCGACATGCGGGGTCGCCATGGAGGTACCGCTCATCGACTGGTACCAGCCGGTCGCGGCGCTGCCGCCCGCCTTGGCCGCAAGGACGGCCACGCCCGGGGCGGAGATGTCGGGCTTGAGGGCGTAGTCGTTCAGGCGCGGGCCCTGCGAGGAGAAGGACGCGCGCTTGTCGTTGGCGTCCACGGCGGCGACGGTCAGCGCCTCGTCGGCGACGCCGGGGGTGCCCATGCTCGCCTCGCTGCTGTAGTTGCCGGCCGCGATGACGAAGAGCGCGCCGCTCTCCTCGGTGAGCTTGTTGACCGTCTGGCTCATCGGGTCGGTGCCGTCGGACGGATCCGAGGAGCCCAGGCTCATGCTGATGACGCGCGCGCCGTGGTCGACGGCCCACTCCATGCCGGCGATGATCCAGGAGTCCTGGCCGTAGCCGTCGTTCGAGAGCACCTTGCCGATCATCAGGTCGGCGCCGGGCGCCACGCCCTTCTCGGCGCCGTCGGAGGCGGCTCCGCTGCCGCCGACGGTGGAGGCGGTGTGAGTGCCGTGGCCGTGGCCGTCCTGGACGGTCTCGTCGGGCACGAAGCTCTGTGACTCGCCGATCCGGCCGTTCAGGTCGGGGTGGTTGAGGTCGGCACCGGTGTCCAGGACCGCGACCTTGACGCCGTTGCCGTCCAGGCCCTTGCCCCAGGCGTCGGGCGCGCCGATCTGCGCGGTGCTGTCCTTCAGCGTCGCCTTGACGCGGCCGTCCAGCCAGATCTTGGACAGGCCGTCGCCGAGCCGGGGAGAAGTGGAGGCCGCTCCGGTGAGGGAATTCGCGCCGACGGAGGTGCCGGTGGCGGACGTCGCGGGCGCGACGGACTTCCACAGCTTCCGGGTCTGCTTCTTGGCGGCGCGGACGGATGTCGCGTGGATGGCGGGCAGCGAGCGCACCCGGGTGGTGCCGGTCGGCGCGGTGCGGGCGGCGGGCGCGGACTTGGCGCCGTAGCTCAGGATCAGCGGGATGCCCGTGCTGTGGGCGTCGTCGTAGCCCTGCTCGATGAGGGAGGTGACGTCGAACAGCCGCCGGTCGAGGCGGTTGGCGGCCAGGTACGGCATCACCTCGTCCGGGTAGACGTACAGGTCGCCGCCGACGGTCTCGGTGCGCACGCCGCCGAGGGCGCCGGGCGGCCGGGTCACGTCGGCGGTCTGCTTGCCGCCGCCGAGGTCGGAGACGCGCACGACGTCACCGGTGAGGAGGGTGACGGTCTGTTGTCCGGCGCCGGGGGCGGCAACGGGCTTGGCCGGTCCGGCTTCTGATGACGCATCAGCCGTCGCGACGCCGGGCGGCAAGGCCAGGGTTGTCAGAACTGCGAGGGTACCGACCGCTGCCGCGAGTGCCCTGCGGCTGCTCCGGCGGGGAGGTATGCGGGAGATCATGGAGCGCTTTCTATCGGCCCCGGACCCGCGGTGGGAACAGCGGACGGTGGCACGAAAGCGTCACGTCTCACATGTGCCAGATTGACGAACTCCCTACAAATAAAGGGGAGTTACCACAAGAACACCGTTCGCGGCAGCCTGACGTATGCCACCCCGAAGACCCGTATGAAGTGATATCGCGAATATCCGGTACCCGCAGCCCGCGCGTCCGATTCGACGCTTCGGATTCGGCTCCCCCTCCCGCCCTCGCCCCCCTCCCGCCCTCGCTCCCGCCCCGCTTCGGGTGAGGGTGTCGAAGGCCGCGGGCAGGAGGTCCAGAACGAGCCGCACGCACCCGCGCCGGACTCCGGCCCGTCCTCGCCCGCATCGGCCTTCGGCCGTCCGGTCATGGACCCGCGGGAGCGCTGCCCGGCGCCGTGGCCGTGGGAGAGGACGTGTTCACCGCGCCGGTCGAGCCGGGCTGCGGGGTCTGCGCGGAGCTGCTGTCGGGCGAGAACCACGCCACACCCACGAGCACCGCGAGAAGGAAGACCACCGCTCCGGCGGCGGCACCCACGGCTCTTCGCCGATCAGCGAGGAGCTCACCGACACCCGGGCGCCGGCGGCGGCGCGAGCGGTGGCCACCGCCGGTGTCCCTCGCCACCGACGGCAGGGCGTACGTGGTCGCGGGACCTGCGGCCCTGAGGTCCTGCCGGTGACGCCCGGGCTCCGGCATCGCCGCCGGGAGCGGCTCGGGACGTCCCTGCCAGGCGCCCGTGCCGTACCAGGCGGCCGCCTGGGGCGCGGTGGGCCGGTCCTCGGGCTGCTTGGCGAGAAGGCCGAGCAGGTAGTTCTCGAAGGCGGGCGGCAGGTCCGCACCGAGCTCCCGGGGCGGCGTGGGGGCGGTGTCGAGGTGGTGATGGAGAACCGCCACGGGGCTGCCCGCCTGGAACGGCGGCCGACCGGTGAGGAGTTGGTACAGGACGCAGCCGAGCGAGTACATGTCGGACGGCGGCCCGGCGGTCTTGCCCAGGGCACGCTCGGGAGCCAGGTACAGACTGGTGCCGACGATCTGTCCCGTCGCGGTCAGGCCTCCCGCCGGGTCGTCCAGGAAGCGGGCGATCCCGAAGTCGCCGATCTTGACACTCCCTTCGGCGTCCAGGAGCAGATTCCCCGGCTTGATGTCCCGGTGCACGATGCCTTGTTGATGAGCGGCGGCGAGCCCGGCGGCAGCCTGTGCCGCGATCCGCGCGACCCGTTCGACGGGAAGCGTCCCGGCACCGGCCAGGACACGGGCGAGACTGTCGCCCTCGACGAGTTCCATCACGAGGAAGAGCCGGTTCTCGTACGACCCGAAGTCCAGGACGCCGACCACATGAGGATGGTTCAGCAGGCCCGCGGTCTGGGCCTCCAGACGGAACCGGGCCGCGGCGGTCGGGTCGGCGTCCTGGGAGAGAAGCAGTTTGACGGCCACGGACCGGCCGATCATCTCGTCGTAGGCCCGCCACACCTCCCCCATCG
Organism: Streptomyces sp. NPDC002742; assembly: GCF_042888885.1. Classification (NCBI taxonomy): domain Bacteria; kingdom Bacillati; phylum Actinomycetota; class Actinomycetes; order Kitasatosporales; family Streptomycetaceae; genus Streptomyces; species Streptomyces sp. NPDC002742. The sequence continues at coordinate 401,022 of NZ_JBIAQF010000001.1, read as the reverse complement.
CGCCCCGCCCGAGAGTGGTGTGCAGCCGATACCGCCCCGCTATCAGCACTTGTGCTTCATCCTCACGCCGTTGGGATTTCGTCGATCGCCACGAGTCAATGCCCTACCGAGCAGGAGTGATCATCGGGGCGCCGCAGCAGGTTGAGCCTACTGCCAACACGACAGTGATCAGACGCTGTTCACCCTCGGCCTCAAGATCGCGGAGAACCGGTCGGAGTGCCACCGGACGTTGACTGAATGTGACACCAAAAGTCGATCCAGGGTTCACCGGCGCGGGCACACGGAAGGCGACCCGGCAGCGGTTTCCGGCACACGCCCCGCCTCCACCCCCACGCACACCTTCCCTTCCGACTCCACGGCCACGCACGCCTCCGCCTCCACCCCCTCCACGCGCACCTCCGTCCCCGCCTCCGCCTCCACCCCCCTCCACGTGCACCTCCGTCCCCGCCTCCGCCACGGAAGAGCCCTCGCCCTCCCGGCCGCGAGGCGAGAGCCCTCGGACTCCCGGAACAGGCAGCGCGAGGGGCCCGCGCATTGGTATGGACCTAGTCACGACCACCCACTACCCTCGTTCACGCAACTCTGAGAGCGCTCTCTCCTGCCCTTCGCCCCACTCACCGACCATCGGATCGACGAAAGGCAACTCCCTTGAGACGCACCACAGTTCTACGCATAGCCCTGTCCGCCGGCCTGCTCGTCAGTGCCGCGACGCTCGGACTCACCCAGGCCGCGGCCGACGAAGCCCCCCTCACCGCCACTTCGTCCCGGGCACCCGCCTCCTCCGCACTGATCTCGGCCATGCGGCACGACCTCGGACTCACCGAGCGGCAGGCGACCGCCAGACTCGCCGACGAGACAACGGCACGCGGCGTCGAGCGCTCCGCCCGGCGCGCGGCCGGCACCTCGTACGGCGGCTCCTGGTTCGACGCCGAGAGCGGTCGGCTCGTCGTGGCCCTCACCAGAACCGCCTCGCGCGAGGCCGTGGAGGCGACCGGCGCCCGGGTCACCCTCGTCAAACACAGTCAGCGGCAGCTCGACGCCACGATGGCACGCATCGACGCGCTCGACGCACCGGCCGGCGTGGGCAGTTGGCACGTCGACCCCAAGGCCGGCTCGGTCGTCATCGACGTGGTCTCAGCACACAGGGATGACAACGATGTCCGGGCATTCGTCGCCCGTGCCCGCACATCCGGTCCCGTCCTGGTGCGGCAGACCGACAAGGCACCGAGGACGTTCGCGGCCGGCACGGTGGGCGGAGACCCCTACTACACCGGCAACGTCCGCTGCTCCATAGGCTTCTCGGTGTACGGCGGCTTCGTCACCGCGGGCCACTGCGCGCAGCCGGGTGCCGGAGTCAGCGGCTGGGACCACAGCTACATCGGCAACTTCCAGGGCTCCTCGTTCCCGGACAACGACTACGCATGGGTCAACGTGGGCAGCGGCTGGTGGACCGTTCCCGTGGTCCTCGGCTGGGGCACCGTGTCCGACCAGCTCGTCCGAGGCTCGGGCGAGGCCCCCATCGGCGCGTCGATCTGCCGCTCGGGATCGACGTCGCACTGGCACTGCGGCAACGTGCTCGCGAAGAACGAGACCGTCAACTACAGCCAGGGCGCGGTGCACCAGATGACCAAGACGAGTGTCTGCGCCGAACCCGGCGACTCCGGAGGCTCGTTCATCAGTGGTGACCAGGCACAGGGTGTCACCTCCGGGGGCTGGGGCAACTGCAGCAGCGGAGGCGAGACCTGGTACCAGCCGGTGAACGAGATCCTGAGCCGCTACGGGCTCACACTGCACACCGCGTGACCCGACCGCACCGGCCCGCCCGTCAAGCGGGCCGGTGCGCCAGAGAGTTCACTACCGGGCGGACCACGGGCGTCCGGCCTCGGGCTTCGGTTCGGGGAACGGGTGGGCACCCAGCCGGCATGCAACGCCGACGTTTCCCCGCCGTCGTCCCGCGCCGTACGGCACCCGCGCGCACAACCCGCTCACCCGACACCGTATCCGCCGTGCACCTGGAGCTGGTCACTCTCCTGCAGGACCGCGCCGTCATCACCTGGTTCACCGGAACACCCGCCACCGGCAACGGGCAAGGCCGGATGCTTCCGGTCGCGACCGAGGGTGAGGTCGTCTACGGGACCCATCCCGCCCGGTTGAACCACACCGCCTCCGAAGGTCGTCGTACCGCCCACCACACGGTGGAGCTGACGGATCTGGAACCCGGCCAGACCTACTACTACCAGGCACGCTCACGGGGTTCGGCGGCCACGCCCACTCCGCTGCAGCCGGTGCGCCGCCGAGGCCCGGTGGTCCCAGCCCGGACACCCGGTTCCGGAGTTCGTCACCGTCGAGGCCGGAGCGGAGCCGGTCCGGACGGCACGGACGGACCAGCCTTCAGCGCACGGACCGGGCATGCTCCGAGACCATCTCCGCGAGGACGTCGTCGAGCGGGGTGGGCGCTACGTCCAAGGTCTTCGCGGTCGATGACGCGTCGAGGAAGTTGGGCCGGTCGTACAGATACAGCATCTCGGGAAACTCGGCCATGACCGAATCGGTGCGCCCGATGTCCTGGAGTTCTTGGATGGTCATGTGGTGAAGCCGCGGGGGTGGCGCGTCGGCCGCCTCCGCGAGGTGCGTGGCCAGTTGGCGCACCGACGCCTCCGACACGGAGGGCACGTGCCAGGCTCGGCCCCAGGATTCGTCGTGCCGGGCGGCGGCGACGAGGGTACGCGCCACGTCCCCGGTGTAGGACCAGCTGTGCGGTGCATCGAGGTCTCCCGGGTAGGAGACGGGCGAGCCGGCCAGCACCCGTGCCCCCACCATCAGCGTGAACGGCGAATACGCGCCGGCGCCGAGGTAGTCGTTGGCGCGGACCTCGGTCACCCGCACCCGGCCCGCGGCGTGGGCGGCGCGGGCGTCGAGCCACATTCGCGACCGGACGATTCCCTTCTGGCTGGTGGGTGCCATGGGCAGGTCCTCGGTGACGGGACCGTCGATCGGCCCGTACCCGTAGGTGTTCCCGAGCATGACGTAGTCCGATCCGGTGCGTTCGGCCGCAGCCAGCAGCGCGGCGGCCATGGGTGGGAACTCGGCCGGCCAGCGGTCGTACGGCGGCATGGCGCAGTTGAACAAGACGGCCGCCCCAGTGGCCAGTTCGACAAGCCGGGCGATGTCGGTGGCATCGGCGGCGATACGTTCGATCTGCGGATGTGTCGGCCCGATGCCGCGGCGGGTGATGAGGCGGACCTGCTCACCGGAGTCGGCCAGCAAACGGGCGGTGGCCGATCCGGTGGCTCCGGCACCGACGATGACGTGCAAGGACACGCGTTCTCTCCTGGTCATTGAGGTGGAGCGGGCCACTCGACCAACAAGTCCGGCGCCGCTCTCACCACCCTGCGCGCGGAGTGATCCGTAAGATAGTGGCCCGAATGCCAAACATCCGGAGCTTCGGGCCATGCATCGAGTTGCCGTCATCGCCGTCCCCCCGGCTACCACGTTCGACCTGTCCATCCCCGAGCTGGTGCTGGGCGAGACGTCCGTGGACGGCCACCCTGGTTACGAGGTGCGCATCTGCACGGCTCAGCCGGGACCCGTCGCCACCAACGGCAGCCTGGAGATCACCATCTCGAGCGGGCTGGAGGCAGTCGCCGACACCGTCATCGTCACCGGAACCGGTGCCCGAGAGGACATCGACCCCCGCGTACTGGAAGTGCTGCGGCGCGCGTCGGCCGCGGGCAAGCGCCTCGCCTCGATCTGCACCGGGGCGTTCGTCCTCGCCCGGGCAGGACTGCTCGACGGCCGCCGCGCCACCACCTACTGGGCGAGGTCCGACGAGTTCCGCGGCCGCTTCCCCGACGTCGACCTGAGACCCGACGCGCTGTACATCGAGGACGGCAACGTGCTGACCTCCGCCGGACTCTCCGCCGGCATCGACCTGTGCCTGCACCTGGTACGCGCCGACTACGGCGCCGCGGCAGCCAACGCCGTCGCCCGTCTGGTCGTAGCGGCACCCGTGCGCCCCGGAGGGCAGGCCCAGTTCATCGAAACACCGCTGCCACCCGAGAACGGCACCTCGCTGGCCGACACTCGCTCATGGGCACTCGAAAGACTGCACGAACCGCTTACGCGTGCTGCCCTCGCCGCCCATGCCCGCACCAGCGTCCGCACGCTGACGCGAAAATTCCACGCGGAGACCGGCCTCAGCCCCTTGCAGTGGCTCCTCCACCAGCGGGTCGGCCGAGCACAGGAACTGCTGGAGACCACGGATCTGCCCATGGACCAGGTCGCCCGCTTCAGCGGCCTCGCAACCACCGACTCGCTGCGCCGGCACCTCTCAGGACGAGCCGGACTCACACCCAGTGCCTACCGCATCGCGTTCACGCGACGCGCGAGCCTGGGGGTCGGCGAACGATCGTCCGCCGACGCTCAGGGCCGCGATCACGAACCCGCAGAGGAGCACGGTCGATGACTCGCGTGGGAAGTCAGCGTCGGAGAACGACCCTTCGGGTGGTTCCCGACAATGCTCATCGGCGACGGGCGCGGCCCAGCCGCCCTCCGGAGGACCTCACCTCCGGCGAGAAGCGGACGAGAGGCAGACCAGAACTGCCCGAGTGGTGGGCGAGAAGCAGCCGTTCGTACGTCGACGCCGACGATGCCGGTCCCGCGCGCCGGCCAAGGTCCGGTCCGATGGTCCGGGTCCGGTCGGCGCGCGGGTCGGCGGCGGACTACGCGGGGTCGTACACCGTGCCGGTGAACTCCGGCCCGTCGTGCGGCGTGCCACTCCCGTCGTAGACGGTCGGGCGCAGCCGCACCGCCTCCTCGGGCTCGGCCACGGTGTCCGCGACGGTGGGGATGGTGATCTCGGTGCTCGTCCGGCCGGCCGGGACCTCGGCGAAGAGGAGGAGCCCGCTCACCTGGGACAGCGGCCGTGACGGCAGCGGTTCCTTGCCGGAGTTCTCCCGCAGCCACTGTGGATCGACGTCGGTGGTGGACAGTTCGGCGCCGCCGGTGGCCGGCAGGACGGCGATGTCGGCCACGATGTCCGCGTCGGCGGCCGCGGAGAGGGACAACCGCCAGGTCAGGCTCCGGCCCTCGGCGGCGCGGGCGGAGGCCGGGGTCACCGTGAGGGTGGGCGCCGGATCGTCGTTCAGGGCTGTGACACCGCCCCGGTGGGCGCCGACCACCGCGCCGCGGACCGCCTTCACGAAGATGTCGTGCGACACGTCGTAGCCGAAGCGTGTGTTGCCCCGGACCTCCACCTTCACCTCAGGGCTCCGGCCGCCGGGTCGTACGGCCACCTCACGCCAGGTGGTCCGGCCCGTTTCCGGATCGGCGACGAACAGGCGGACCGTGCCGCTCCCGTGCCCGGAGACCCGCACCGGCACGTGGTAGGTCCGGACGCCCGTGTCGCCCTCCTTGACGGTCAGCCGGCCGATGTCGACGCGCGCCAGGGCCGCGGCCCGGACGGCGGGGGTTCCGGCGCGCCATCCCCACGAGTCGATGAGCCACGCCTGTCCGGACCGGGTGCGCGGGACGATCTCCAGGGCCGTCACCCGGTGCAGGTCGACTCCCGCCCGGGTGGCTGCTGTCAGGGGCAGCCGGACCTCCTGACCCCAGTGGGAGGCGGTGCGGCCGGTTCCGGGGAGGCCGTCGAGGTGGACGCGCCCGAGGGTCGCCCGGTGGCCGACGGCGTCGGTCAGGGCGATGTCGAGCCGCGTGTCCCTGGTGTTCGGCGGAACGATCAGGCGCATGGCCAGCGCCTGGGAGCCCGCGATCGAGACCGGCCTCGCCGAGCGGACCCGGGCCGTGGAGCCGGCGGCCGTCCACCGCATTGCCACGGCGCGCCGGCCCGGCTCCTTGGAGGTCTCCCAGGCGGCGAAGTGCGGCGAGACGCCGTTCGTGCCGGAGCCGAGGCAGGCCGCGGACTCGTTCTCGTCCACCTCCTGGCAGAGGCGGCCGCCGTCGACGGAGACAGGTCCGTCAGGGAGGAACGCGGGAGCGCGGCGTGCGCCGACCGCGTGGGTGAGAACCCTCGCGGGGCCGGCGGAGGGTGCGCGGCGGCCCGAACCGTCGAGCAGCGGCCGTACGCGGTCGTCACCGGCCACGAACAGCCGTGCTGCGGCGGCGATGTAGGTCGCGCCGGCGGCCTGTTGCTGACGGGCCGTCAATCTCGTCGCGGTGCCCGGCGAGCACACCGGGTCCCGCTGGTCCCCGCTCCAGAAGTCGTCCTCGGCCGGTGCCTGGGCCTGGCCGGGTGTCCACTCGCTGTTGAAGAAGTTGTGGTCGGCGCCGACCATGTAGACGGCACTGTGCAGGGCGGCACCACGGCTGACCCCGCGCGTCGCGTCCACGTACATCTCGCCCTGGAGGTCGGACACATCGCCGTCGCAGCCGGGCAGGATCGTCACCGACGGTACGTCGGGCGCCGGGTTCTGGCCGAAGATGGTGGGGCCGATCAGTACGGTTCCCCGGATGTGCCAGCGCACCGGCCCGCGGTAGCCGTCCTGGCCGGCCGGAGCGGGGTAGAGGCTGTCCAGCGCGGCCCGGTTCACGCCTTCGCCGCCGCGCGAGTGGCCGACCAGAAGGACGCGGGACAGGTCGGCGGTGGCCGCCCGCCGTACGATCGCGGGAGCCGAGGCCGGGTGTTCCGCCCAGTCCGCCCAGCGGGCCAAGTGCTGTCGCACCAGGGACGACCTGGCCTGTGCGCCGCCGTCCTCCGCCGCGTAGTCCTGTCCGTTGACGCCGTTGGCGGCGATCGACACGGTCACATAGCCCTGCGAGGCCAGCAGCTTCTGGTCGACGAGGTAGCCGCGGTGGCTCGGGATCGGTTTCGAACCGGCGGGGCAGGGCCATTCGCCGCCGGTCTCGTCGCCGTGACCGGTGTAGCAGGTGGCGTGGCGGCCGTGCAGGAACAGGGCCAGTGGACGGTGTCCGGGGGCGTTCGTGGGCGCGACCACCACGGCGCGCATCTCGACGGGACGGGGGAAGCCGGGCAGGCGGATCGAGGCGAGCGCGTAGTCGCCGGTGACCGTCCGGTAGGTGCCCGGCTTCCCGGGATCGACCGCGTTGGCCGGAAGCCTGGTCGAGGGGCGGGCCGTGAGTCCGGGCCGTTGCCCGGCGGGCCGGTTTCGCTCGGTGTCCGCCGCGTCCAGGCGCCGTTCGCCGGTCCGTGCCTGGAGGTCCGACGGCTGCCCCAGTTGCGCCGCGCCCAGCGTGAGCCGGAAGGAGCGGCCGTCCGGCTCGCCGACGGGCCGGCCGAGGAACCGGTCCCCGGCGTAGAACGAGACGCCTGAATCACTGATGGGCACCGGGGCGTCCGCGCGCCACACCAGTTGTCGCGCCGCTCCCTCGCCGGCGACGCTCCACCCGGCGGGAAGTCGGCCTTCGGAGTCCGCGGCCGACGCGGGTACCGCGGACCGTGCGGAGCCTTCTGCGTTCTGCTGTGCCTGGGTCGATCCTGGCGATCCTGCGACCGCTGCGAGTAACACCGCAGCGACGATCCCTATTCGCCGGACACGGAACAAGGTTCTTCTCCTCCTGGTCGGCATTCGCCCCCGTCGCCCCGTTGGTCCCGAAGCGCTCCCCCGTCCCACGAGGACGGAAGGCGAAGCAGGCGGGTTGCCTCATGTTCGGGCGTTTCACTGCCTCAACTCCCCGGCGAGGAAGTGGAGTCGGGCAGTCCGGCGCGGCGAGGAGGTGCGCCGACAGGAAAACCGGTGCGGCGGCGGCCGGTCTCGTCACGCGTCCGAGCCGCCTTGGCCTGACGGGTGAGGCGAGGCCGGTCCCAGTCGTCCCGGGACAGCGGAAGGTCCCGGATCGGACACGCACGGACGGACGGTTCTTGGTGCGCCGCGGGCCCCGGCGCGGTGGGTCCGTTCCGGGGCCCGCGGCACGGGCTCAGGGCTGCAGGGGCATCGTCCAGCAGTTGGAGGTGGTGCGCTTGCCGGAGAGGCGGTCGGTCAGCCAGGAGATGGCGTCGCCCTGGTCGGTGAGGAGGGGCGCGACGTGGTTGGTGAGCAGTCCGTCGCCGAGGTTCGGCAGGTTGATGGCGTCGTAGGTGATGTCGGCGCCCTTGCGGCACCAGTCGACGGCGAGTTGGCGGGCCTGGGCATGCGGGACGATGTCGTCCTGGATGCCGGTGGCCAGGCGTACCGGACTGGTCGGCTTCAGGTTCCCGATGCGCTGGTTGTCGAGCGTGGCCCGCAGCGCCGGTGTGCTCGCGACGATGTCGCTGACGGACTCGCCGTCCGTCGTCCAGGACGTGCTCTTCTTGAACGCGTATCCCAGGATCGCGTCGCCGACGCACATCGTGGACAGGTCGTTCAGCGCCGCCTTCCCGGCGGCGTTGAGGTGGGCGTCCGCGATGGCCCGCAGGTCGGGGTCGGACTGCAGGAAGCCGTTGAGGGACCAGCCCAGGGCACCGGCGAGGGCGCTGCCGTCGATGCCCTTGATCACGTCGGTGAGGTTGGCGGGCGGCGCGCCGGAGTAGGTCCCGGCCAGCGTGATGTCCGGGGCGTAGGAGGGCTGTAGTTCGGCCGCCGACGCGCTGGCGCCGCCGCCCTGGCTGTAGCCGAACAGGCCGACGGGTGAGGCGGAGGTGACCGATGCCCCGGTCAGCGCGCGTGCCGCGCGGACGGCGTCGAGAAGTGCGTGGCCGCCGTCGAGGCGGTTGACGTACGTGTGGAGCCGGTCGGTCGCTCCCAGTCCGGCGTAGTCGGTGACGACCACCGCCGCGCCGGAGGCCAGGAGCCGGTAGATCGCGAGGTCCTCGTATCCGACGGACACCGTCTCGCCGTTCAGGGTGATCGGGTGCTGAAGACCCATGGAGGCCGCGCACTGGTCGCCCTGGCCCATGGTGCCGGGGGCCACGGCCACCAGGGGTCGCGGGCCGCCGCCCCGCCAGGCGGCCGACGGCTCGATGTAGGCGCCGGTCACCGCCATGGGCTGCCCGTTGGAGTCGGTGGACCTGTACATCAGGCGGGTCGCGGTACCGGGGAGCGGACCGTCGAGACCGGGCAGGCTGAGCGCGAGCGGAAGGGGTTCGCTGCGGACCAGGGCGCCGTTGGCCGAGGGGAGGCTCGCGGGCGGCGTGTAGAACGCGGGAATGGTCACGCCTCGGGAGACCACGTCGTCCGTGCCGGCGGCCGCGGCGGGGATCGCCTGGACACTCAGGCAGGCGAGCGCCCCGAGTGCGGCGGCGAGGAGGCGGCCGCGGTTCGGTGCGGCGGGCCCGGCGTGCGCGGAGCTCAAGGACCGCTCCGCGCGGGGACGTCGGCTGGACGCCGGTTGCGGCTGATGGGCGCTGTGGGGTCGTTCCATGCGGCTCACTCCCTGCTTCGTCAAAACGTGGGGGTCGTGCGGGCGGCCGACGGCGTCAATGGCGTGACGCCGGCTCTGGCTGAGGTGCCGACCGAGCCGCCGCCTCGGGACTGCCGGCGGCGGATTCGGGTCGGCGCGGGGAACAGGGCAGCGTCCGGAGACGGACGTGGACAGGACGGGGCCGCACCCGCCCGTGTCGCGGAGGGGGCAGGGCGAAGGTGCCGCCCGCGCGCCGTCGGCCGGCGGCGCGTGGTGCGGCGCCCGCTCACACGTCGTACGACGGCGGGCGGGGCGGATGTCCTGGGGTTCCGTATACGGCGCAGCCCCGGTGCTCGTGGCTGTGGCTCCGCCGTGACGTCCGGCTCGCACTGTCCTGTGCTGCCCTGTTCCTGTTTCTGCCCTCGGCAGCGACGGACGCCGAAGTTCCGTGCGGCGTCCGTTAGTTACTCCCGAGTCACATCAGGAGAGTAGGAGTGGATGTCACTCAGTGACAAGATGTCTGCATGCGTCATTTCTGAGGGACTCGCTATGCTGCCAGCGGTCGAGGGGACAGGGGCGGTGGGGCGACGGTGCGCGATGCGGCACCCGCAGACAGGGCCACGACGGCCGCCGCGGCCGCGAGGCCGTCACTGGGCGAACGGCGCAAGGAGGCTCTCCGCCTGGACATCGCCCGAGAGGCCGTCCGCCTGTTCGTCTCCCAGGGCGTCACCGGCACCACGGGGGACCAGATCGCGGAGGCGGTGGGCGTCTCGACCCGCACCCTGTGGCGCCACTTCCCCACCAAGGAGAGCTGCGTACGCCCCTTGCTCACGGCGGGACTCGACGCCGCCACGGACCAGCTGCGGAACTGGCCGCCGGAGACCGGCCTGCTGGACTTCCTCACCCATTCCTGCCGGCACGGGAGACTGCCGTCCGCCGACCCGGCGGTGCTCGACCTGATCCGCATGACCCCCACCGAACCGGCACTGCGCGCCGTCTGGCTCCAAGCACACGACGACGCCCTGCCCGTCCTCACCGAACTCCTCGCCCGGCGCTCCGGCAGCAGCGCCGACGATCTGCGGGTGAAGGTGCACGCGGCCACCATCAACGGCGCGCTGCGCGCGGCGGCGGAGGACTTCGCCGTGCGTTTCGCCGACGAGGCGAAGGTCTCGGAAGAGGATCTCGCCGCATGCATGCACGCCGCCCTGCACGCCGCTTCGGAGGGTCTGCCGTACTGACAACGGCCCATCGGGACAGGCCAGTCGGAGTCGGCCCGCACCGAGAGCGGTACCCGAATACGCAAGGGCACCCGGGCCCGTGAAGAGCGAATCGCCCCCTCGCGCCCCACAAGCGACGAGAAGGGAACGGCGGCCGAGTAAAGAGTTCACCTGGTCTAGTCCAAAGACCTATCTGGTCTAGTCCAACATGTTGACGTGATCGCGACAGAGACCGGAAGCTGGGACTCCCCCACCCCTCTGGAGGCACAGTGAGACGTCTTCGCGCATGTCTGGGCGCGGCGGCCGCCGTCAGCCTGGCCGCGGTCGGCACGACCGCGCTCGTCGCGGGCAGCGCCTCGGGCGCGACCACCGCGCTCAGCAACCGGTGGTACGCCGCCGCCCCCTACCTGATGCCGCTGGACAACGATCCGCCGGACGCGGGCGCCATCATGGACGCGACCGGTCTCAAGGCATTCCAGCTCGCCTTCGTCCTCGCCCCCAACGGCGGCGGATGCTCGCCCACTTGGGGCGGGACGGCAGCGGTCTCCTCCGACACCGCCGTGCAGTCGGTCATCAGCACCATCCGCGCCAAGGGCGGCGACGTCTCCATCTCCATCGGCGGCTACGGCGGCACCAAGCTCGGCCAGACCTGCTCGGACCCGGCCGCCACGGCTGCCGCGTACCAGCAGGTCATCACCAAGTACGGTCTGCACGCGGTGGACTTCGACCTCGAGGAGCCGGAGTACGAGAACACGGCGGCCATCAAGAACGAGATCGGCGCCGCCAAGATCCTTCAGCAGAACAACCCGGGTCTGTACGTGTCCGTCACCACGCCGGGAACGGCGGACGGAACCGGCTGGTTCGGCAAGCAGATGCTGCTGGAGGCGAAGTCGCAGGGCTTCACTCCGAACAACTTCTCCATCATGCCGTTCGACGGCGGCTTCAACGGCGCCGCGTCCCAGACCAGCGCGCTCGCCAACTTCAACACCATCCTCCAGTCGACCTTCGGCTGGGACCAGGCGACCGCGTACGCCCATGAGGGCTTCTCGGGCATGAACGGCCGCAGCGACAGTGGCGAGTACTTCTCCCAGGCCGACTTCCAGACGGTGCTGGACTTCGCCACCAGCCACAACATGGACCGCTTCACCTTCTGGTCCCTCAACCGGGACCGTCAGTGCTCGCCCGCCGACAACGGTGGCCGTACGTCGGGCACTTGCTCCAGCGTGGCCCAGAACTCCTGGGACTTCGCGAAGTACTCGGTGAAGTTCGCCGGCGCGACCCCGCCCACCGGCACACCCACCCCGACGCCCACGCCGACTCCGACCCCGACGCCCACGCCGCCTGGCGGCGGCTGCAAGGCGGCCTGGAATTCGACCACGGTCTACACCGCCGGCAACGAGGCTTCGTACAACAACCACAACTGGAAAGCCAAGTGGTGGACCCAGAACGAGACGCCGACCGGCGTCGACTGGGGTCCGTGGCAGGACGAAGGCGCCTGCTGACACCTGACCGGCTCCGGACGGGGTGCCCAACGGGTGCTCCGTCCGGCTCCGTCAGCTCCCGGCTTCGCGCCGAGCAGTAACCCTGAGGGGATGACGTCACCCGCGTTCCGGGCGGCGCCGTCCCCTCAGCGCGTACCCCGAGGCCGGCGCACGCGCCACTCGGCCGACAGGGCCTCGCGCATCGCCCTGGCAGTGGCCCTCGGAGTCCCGGCCGTTTTCACGCCTTTCCCGGAATCACCTTGATGACATTGACTACAGGGGGCCCGGGACGTGACCGGTGCCCGGTTCACCGCCCGTCGAGATGTCGAAGCCGGGGGAGATCTCATCCGCACCCTGCGCACGACGACATCAGGATGCATGGCCAGTACCCTGGCTCCGTGACGCAGCATGTGGGCACCGTTGTCCTGATGTGCGGTCTTCCTGGGTCGGGCAAGACCACCTACGCGATGGAACTTGTGCGCCGTGGCCATGTCCGGCTCTCGATCGACGAGGCGGTCTGGCGACGACTCGGGCGGCGCGACGCCGGACTGGTGCTGGAAGCGGCGGCGTTCGACCGGCTCAAGGAGGAGGTCCGCGCCGAGCAGCGGCAAGAACTGGTCGAGCTGATGCTCGCGGGACGCGACGTGGTGGTGGACTACAGCTTCTGGAGTCGCGCCGCCCGTGACGACTACAAGGCACTGGTCGAGAGCCACGGTTGCCGCTGGGAACTGGTCCACCTCAAAGCCGACCGGACGACGGTGGAACGCCGGCTCAAGGTCCGCAACGGCGCGGAAGGCGCCAACTCCGTCACCGTGAACAAGGAGTTGCTCCACCGCTACTTGACCGACTTCGAGGAACCGAAGGGTGAGGGCGAGCAGGTCCTGCCGCAGTCCCCGGCTTGAGGACCGCCCAGATCGCGACCCCGGCAAACCGTGCCGCTCACGGCACTCGCCGAGTACCACCCACCTCCTGATCACCCGAGCGGCAGCGGTTGCCGGCCACGAACAACCGTTCCTGCTTCGGCTCAGCCGGCACGGACGGCTGAGCCGCCATGAACACCTCCACCGCGTCCCCGGCGACGCGTCACGGTGACCGTCGGCCGCGCTCACACCATCACCACGGGAACGAATGCCCGCTTTGCCCCCGATCACCCGCCCTTGACGCGCGTTCTCCCTGCTCAGGGTCTTGTCGCTGCTCCCGTTGCCTGGTCTTCTGTACGCCCGGTGAGCGAACAGCGCCCCGCCGCACCACGGTCTGCCCGCAGCCCGGGGCGGCGGGGCCCACAGGAGAGGCGACAACGTGGACTCAGTGGCTGGGCAGGACATGCGGAGGTCGCTGCCCGAAGGGCTGGGTGCGGCGATACACGAGACCGCCGAGGAGATCGCCGCGTTGCTGCGGACCGATGCCGACATGGAACGCCGCATTCCCGGGGCGGAGTGGAGTGTCGGCGAGGCGGCGGCTCATCTGGCCCTGGCCAACGGGCTGATGGCCGAGCTCGCGGCAGGTCATGCGCGCCCCTACGGAGACGGCACCCCGCAGAGCCTCGCCGAGGCCAACGAGCGGTCGCTGGCGGAGTTCGGGGAGCGGCGGGCCGAACCCTTGGCGGCGATGATCGTCAACCACGCCGATGCCTGTGTGAGGGCCTTGGACGAGGGTGCGGCGGAGGGGACCGTCGTCACTCCCCTGGGCTCGATGAGTCCCCAGGAGCTGGGCTCGTATCTGCTCACGCACATGCTCGGCCACGGCTACGATCTCGCCCGCGCGCTCGGCCGGGCGCACATGCTCGACCGGGCCCGGGTCCGGCTGACCCTGCCGTTCATGCTCACTGCGATGCCACGCGTGACCGATCCGCTCCGCACGGCCGGGATGAACGCCCGCTACGACATCCGGTTGTGGGGCGGCGGCCGGTTCGGCGTGACACTGGCCGACGGCGTACTGACCGTCGCCCCGCAGCCACCGGCCAGACCGGACTGCACCATCTCCATCGAGCCGGTCACCTTCCTCCTGATGGCGCTCGGCCGCCAGGGACAGGTGGGCCCCATCGTCCGCGGCCGCATCCTCGTCCGGGGCCGCAAGCCCTGGCTCGCGCCCCGCTTCCCGGGCCTGTTCACCGCGCCCTGAGCACGCGGATCGCTCTCCGCGGCGGTCCCCGGAGGTTCGGCCGCGCTCCGGACGGGGTCAACCCAGCTTGCGGTCGAGGTTGAAGGCGGCGCTGATCAGGGCCAGGTGCGTGAAGGCCTGGGGGAAGTTGCCGCACTGTTCACCCGTGTGGCCGATCTCCTCCGCGTAGAGGCCGAGGTGGTTGGCGTACGTGAGCATCTTCTCGAAGGCGAGCCGGGCCTCGTCGAGACGGCCGGCGCGGGTGAGCGCCTCGACGTACCAGAAGGAGCAGATCGAGAACGTGCCCTCCTCGCCCTCGATGCCGTCGGGGCTCGCCTGCGGGTCGTAGCGGTAGACCAGTGAGTCGGAGACCAGGTCCTCGCCCAGGGCGTCGAGGGTGGCGAGCCATTTCGGGTCGGTCGGGGAGATGAACTTCCCGAGCGGCATCATCAGCAGCGACGCGTCGAGGATGTCGCTGTTCTCGGTCTGGGTGAAAGCGTTGCGTGCGGTGGACCAGCCCTGGCTCATGATCCGCCGGTAGATCGTGTCGCGGGCCGCGCCCCAGCGGATGATGTCGGCGGGCAGGCCGCGGTGCTGGGCCAGCCGCATGGCCCGTTCGATGGCCACCCAGCACATGAGCCGGGAGTAGAGGAAGGGTTTGCGGCCCCCGCGGGTCTCCCACACGCCTTCGTCCGGCTGGTCCCAGTTGTCGCACACCCAGTCGACGAGCCCGCTGACGGTGTCCCAGTGGGCACTGGAGAGGGGCTGGCCCCACTTGTCGTAGAGGTAGAGGCAGTCGATCAGGGCTCCGTAGATGTCCAGCTGGAGCTGGCCGACGGCGCCGTTGCCGATACGCACGGGAGCGGATCCGCGGTACCCCTCCAGGTGTGCCAGCTCGCGTTCGGGCAGGTCACGACGCCCGTCGATGCCGTACATGATCTGCAGCGGGCCGTCCGGTCCGACGTTCTCGGGTATGTCGCTCTGGACGTGCTCGGCGAGGAAGCCCATGAAGGCCTCGGCCTCGTCGGTGAAACCCAGCCGGAGCATCGCGTACACGCAGAACGCGGCGTCGCGGATCCACACATAGCGGTAGTCCCAGTTGCGCTCGCCACCGATTCGCTCGGGCAGACTGGTGGTCGGCGCGGCGATGATGGCGCCGGTGGGGGCGTACGTGAGCAGTTTCAGCGTGAGGGCGGACCGGTGCACCATCTCCCGCCAGCGGCCGCGGTACCGCGACTGGGACAGCCAGCGCCGCCAGTACCGCACGGTGGCGTTGAAGTCCCTCTCGGCCTCGGTCACGGCGCAGAAGCGCGGGCCCACCTGGTCGTCGATCTGGTCGAGGGCGAAGACCGCGGTCTCACCCTCGTGCAGCTTGAACAGCGACCACACGTCCTGTCCGGCGACCTCGATCGGCACCGTGGACGTCAGGGCCAGCTTGAGCGCGGGCGAGGCGAAGACGGCCTGGCCGGCCTCCACGCGCGCGGTGTGCGGGACCGTCCCGTACTCGAAGCGGGGGGCGACCCGCGCACGGAAGGGCAGCGTGCCGCGGACACACACCACGCGGCGGATCAGACGGTGCCGCGCGGCCTCTCGCGAGTCGTCGAGGACGGGCATGAAGTCCTGGATCTCACCGACCCCGTCGTCCGCGAAGAACCGCGTGATCAGCACATTCGTGTCAGGAAAATAGAACTGCTTCGTACGCGCCGGGACGTCGGCGGCGAGTTCGAAGGAGCCGCCGCGGTCGGCGTCCAGGATCGAGGCGAAAACGCTGGGAGCGTCGAAGCGCGGGCAGCAGTACCAGTCGATGGTGCCGTCCGTACCGACCAGAGCCGCGCTGCGCAGGTCGCCGATCAGACCGTGGTCGGCGATGGGCAGATAGCGAGGGGTGCCCGCGCCACGCGGTCCACCAGGCGCGCCCCGGGTCCTGTCGTCCCCTCTGGCCTCAGAAGTCACATCAGCCATACCGGCCTCCTCTGGGCCGTCACCCGAGCCTCCCCCTCCGCTCCAGGCTAACGAGTCATCCGGGCTCGCGGGCGCTCGTACCTCCGCACACGGCTGTGGGCCACACCGTCGTGCGGCCCTGCCATCAGTGCTTGAGGACGACCTTCGCCGCCACGATGATCAGTCCGAGGGCCAGGTTCACGAAGCCCTCGGCGATGACGAGGCCGCGGGAGGCGCCCGCTCGGGCGGCTCCGAGGCACGCCCACATGACCTGCTGGGCCACCGCGATGCCCAGAGCGATCCACAGGCCCGTGTTCACACTCATGTCGAACACGGCGCTGAGGGCCACGGCGGCGGCGGGAAGGGTGGCGGCCTCGACGATGGACCACTCGTGCACACCGATCCGGCGGATCTCCCCCCAGGACCAGACCTGACCGACGATGCGCTCGCCCGCGAGCTGTGCGTAGACGTGGGTCGCCCAGAAGACCAGGCCGGTGATCATCAGAAGTGCGACGGCCTGGAGCCGTGGGTACTCCCCTCCGGTTCCGGCCGTGGCCACCACGGAGGCGGCCAGGATCGAGCCGTAGATGGCGCCCGCGTAGTCGGTTCGACGGTGTGCCGGCTGGTCTGCACGATCCCCACCCTCAGGTGGAACGCTGGAGCCACTCACCAATTCAAGATAGGCGGCGGGTCACGACCACGCCCGGCGAGTATGCCGTCCGGGTCGCCGCGCGGCAGGTTCGAAGACGCGCCGCCACTCACGGTTCGAGAGTTCCGGCACGGCTCCGATACGGTCCCCGAGCAGCGGACACATCCTGACCTCTGCCCCTGCAAGGGTGATCTCGCACCGGACAGCCCGACCGACCGGAAGGACCCGATCACCGTGACCACACCGACCGCGTCTGCCTCGATACCCGATGGGAAACGGGCCGACCACGCCGACGGCAGCCGTCACCGCGGCAGCTCGACGGCCGTGCCGCGCGCCGCCCTGTCCGCGCCGGACACCAGCCCCCGCGGACGCCGTTCCGCACCCCCTTCCGGACAGGCACGCACCCCTGGCGAGCGCCGCGCGGTGACACGATGACCGTTCTCGGCGGCCGGGCGCTCAACCGCGCGGCCCTCGCCCGTCAGCTGCTGCTCGACCGCGCGGACGTTCCGGTCCTCGAAGCCGTGACGCACCTGTGCGGCCTGCAGGCCCAGGAACCGCAGGAACCGTTCGTCGGGCTCTGGTCGCGACTGCGCGCGTTCGACCCGGCGGTCCTGGACGACCTGCTGATCCGGCGCGGCGTGGTGCGGACCCACCTCATGCGCCGCACGGTGCACCTCCTCGCCGCAGACGACGTCCGGGGCTGGCGAGACCGCCACGACGCCATGCTGCGCCAGAAGGTGCTCGGGACCTACCGCCGCGAACTCAGCGGGGTCGATCTCGACGAACTGGCCGCGGCTGGAAGGGCGTTGATGGCCGACGGCGAAGCGCGCACGGCGGCCGACATGGTGCGCGTACTGGCCACGCGCTGGCCCGCGCCAGGACGGCGGGCCCTGGGCGAAATGCTGGTCGCCGCACTCGTACCGGTCGCACAGACACCGCCCCGCGGACTGTGGCGCACCAGGGCGGGCGTGCGCAACGTGCTCCTTTCCTGCTGGCTGGGCCAGGACGTGGACCCGCCCGCCCCCGACGGCTCCGACCCGGTCGGCCAGGCCCTGGTCCGGCGGTACCTGGCCGCTTTCGGCCCCGCCACGTCCTCCGACCTGCGCGCATGGTGCGGCCTCGCCGGGCTGCCGGCCGCGGTGGCCGCCGTACGGGAGGAACTGGTGACCTTCCGCGACGAGTCGGGCCGGGAACTGCTGGACCTCCCCGACGCGCCACGCCCCGATCCCGACACACCCGCCCCGGTGCGGTTCCTTCCCGCGTTCGACAACGCGATCCTCGGCTACCAGGACCGCGGCCGCATCGTCGACACCGCCCATCGTGGGCTCTCCGTCGCGGGCGAGCGCGCGGTTCTGCTCGACGGCCGGGTGGCCGCGACCTGGAAGACGGAGGCGGACACCGTGGTCGTCACCCCGCTGCGCTCCTTGTCCCCGTCCGAACGGGCCGCCGTCGCCGGACAGGGCCAGGAACTGTCGTCGTTCCTCTCCGGCCGGGAAAGCGACCGCGTACGCGTCGTGGCGGCCGCCGGGTAGGGCACGGCAGACGGCCTCCGGTTCAAGGCCGGTCGGCCCAGGGCCGACCCGATGCCGGCCGCCCCGCCGACGAGTTGGCCACCGATCAGTTCCAGGAGCCGTCGGCCAGGTCCGTCCGTCGGCGTGGACGACCAGGCCGGTGAGGCAGTAGCCGCCGCCGTTCCGAATGAAGGCGTGCCGCGTGGTGCCGGGTAGCTGCTCTCCGTCGACATATCTGTACATGGGGTGCTGGGCTGACATGTCGCCGGCTCAGGCCTGCGATCACACAAGCGTCCGGCCGACGCCGATCGGATGGATCGGATGGATCGGATGCATCGGGTGGGATGGGATGGGGTGGGATCGGGCGAGATCGGTGGGGTCGACCGCCGGACGGAACTCCGGCTCGGCGGCGAACCCGGGCCGGCACCCGCTCGGCCCGACGGCCATCGATCCGCGCAGCCGGGCCCCGTCCAATCTCTGTACGCAGCCCCGCTCCTGAGATAACGTCACCTCGCCCACCAGGATTGAATCGTTTCAATCAGTGAGGAATGAGGCGCCATGCCGTCGAACAGCACTTCCGAGAACGCCCCGCAGTCCGGTCTCCCCCGGCGGTCGGTGATCGCCGCCGGGGCCGGCGTCCTGGCCGTGTCCGCCACGGGCCTTCCCGCCGCGGGGACCGCCTCCGCCGTCGAGGTCTCGGCCCGTACGGCGGCCCCCTCGTCCGCGCCCCGCCTGGGAACAGGCTGGCAGCGCTACGTACAGGCTCCGGCATCGCGTGCGGTACAGCCCGTGCGCGTCATCGCCGCCGGCGGAGACGTCGGCAGCCCCGACGGCCTGTTGCGGCCCGGCGGCCCCCGGACCGTCCTGCGGCGCCCCCGGCCCGCGGCGGCCCCGCGCTGGCCGGACGGCACCGTGGCCGAGGCGTCCTCCGCTCACGCGGGCAACAACGGCAACGACGGACAACCGCGCACCTACGACGCCAAGAACGCCATCGACGGCGATCCGGGCACCTTCTGGAACGACGACACACTGGGCGTGTTTCCCGACACCCTCACCATCACACTTCCGGCGGCGCGCGAACTGTCGGGCATCACGCTGATCTCCAACAGCGACGGTGTCCCCACCGGATTCACGGTCGACGTGTGGCAGAACGGCGCGTGGCAGACGGCCGCCACCGTCTCGGACAACGATGTCATCCAGCGAGCCGTGCCGTTCGCGGCCAAGGTGTCCACCACCAAGGTCCGCGTCACGGTGACCGGTGTCCAGGACACCCCGCGAGGGGCCTTCACCCGGGTCAACGAGGTGTGGCCGGAGCCTGTCGAACCCGTGACGGCACCCAGTGTCACGGTGGACTTCGGCAAAGTGGTCGTCGGATATCCGCGCGTCCGCTTCACCTCCGCGTCGGACAACTCGCCCGGTGTGCGGCTCGCGTTCTCCGAGACCCTGCAGTTCCTCACCGACCGCTCCGACTTCACCCGCTCCGACCAGTCCGGCGGGGCGGGCCGGGGAACCGACCAGTTCGCCGTACCGGCCGCGGGCGCGGACTGGACCGACCACAAGGGCTATCAGGCGGGCGACAAGGTCTACGCGGACGGACTGCACGGCTTCCGCTATCTCAGGATCACACTCGACGCGCTGGCGGGCGACGCACCCGCCGCCCAGCCGTGGGGAACGGTCGAGATCGACTCGGTCGGCCTCGACTTCAGCGCCTACCTGGGCACGCCCAGCACCTACCGGGGGTGGTTCCTGTGCTCCGACGACGACCTCAATCGCTACTGGTACGGAGCCTCGTACACCAATGAGCTGGTCACGGACACCTTCCGACAGGACGACGTCGACCCGCGCAACGCCTGGAGCCCTTCACTCGAAGGCAAGCCGGTGCTGCACGACGGCGCCAAGCGCGACCGGGACCCCTACGTCGGTGACCTGGCGGTGTCGGCACGCACCCTCTACCTGACACATGACGACGCGTCCGCCGCCGCACGCAACGTCCTGGCCGACCTGGCCGACCATCAGCGGGCCGACGGCTGGATCCCTCCCGCCTCCATCGCCGGTTACACACTGCCCCTGTTCGACTATCCGCTCTGGTGGGTGACCTGCAGTTGGGACTACGTGCTCTACACGGGAGACCGGTCCTACGCGAACCGCTACTACCCGAACCTGCTGAAGGTGCTCGACACCTGGTATCCGAGCGTCACCGACAGCGCCGGTCTCCTGAGCAAGGGCCTCAACGGCACTGGAGGATACGGCGATTACGCCTTCCTGGACCGCACCGGACGCATCACCTACTACAACGCCCACTACGTCCAGGCCCTCAACGACGCTGCGCTGCTGGCACGTTGGCTCGGCCGTGCGGACGATGCGAACCGCTGGACCCAGCGGGCCGCGTCGGTGAAGGACGCCATCAACGCCCATCTTTGGGACGAGACCGCAGGCGCCTACCTCGACTCCGCGACAGGACCGGTCAGACACGCTCAGGACGGCAACTCGATCGCCATCACGGCGGGGGTCGCCGGCAGCGAACGCGCCGCCTCGGCCCTCGCCCATCTCGACGCCACCACACAACGGCCTTACGGCAACGCGTTCATGGACAACGACACCATCTTCGGCGATGCCTCGCAGCGTGTGTACGCCTTCACCTCGTACCCCGAGATAGTGGCACGCTTCGAGGCCGGCCGGGCGGAGTCGGCCATCGACCAGATCCGGCGCACATACGGCTGGATGGACAGCCACGACCCCGGCATCACGAACTGGGAGGGCATCGGTCCCGGCGGGTCGTTGTACGAGGGCGCCTACACCAGCATGGCGCACGGCTGGTCCACGGGCGTTCTCCCGGCGTTGACGCACCAACTGCTGGGCGCCGTGCCGACATCCCCCGGATACGCAACCTGGGAAGTACGGCCGCATCCCGGCGGCATCGCCTGGGCTCAAGGACAACTGCCCACACCTCAGGGACCTTTGGAGGTCTCGTGGGAGAACAGCGCTACGGTCTTCACGTTGACCGTGCATGTGCCCGCGGGAACCCGAGGTGCGGTCGCGATCCCGACGGACAGTCGTGATGTGACGGTTCGAACGGGCGGGCGCGTGCTCTGGGGCGGGCACCGGGCGTCGGCCGGCGACAACGTCCGGGTCACCGACGGCCGGATCACCGTTTCCGGCCTGCGCGCGGGCACACACAGCTTCTCCGCCGTTCGGCACGGCTGAGCCTCGCCTGTCCGAGGCCGATCGGTCTCGGGACCGGTCTCGGGTCCGGTCTGTGTGCCGGTCTGTGTGCCGGTCTCGGGACCGGTCTCGTGGCGCCCTACCATCCCGTCGGCATGGCACGTCGAGCGTCACGCGCGCGCTCCGCCCACGAACAGCGGGGAGCCTCAGCCATCGTCACCGCGCTGTCGCCGTCGGGCGCCGGCCGGGCGGAAGCACGCCGTGACCGTTTTCCCGTGCCGCTGACACTTCATGGCCCACTCGTCGGCGAGCATCCGCACGATGCCGACCCCGCGGCCGGACACCGCGCCCGGTTCCGGATCGCGCTGGAGCGGCAGCGTGGAGTCCTCGTCGTGGACACTCACGTGCAGGCAGTCGCCGTCCCAGGTGAGAACGAGAGACGCGTCGCTGTGAGCATGGATGTGGGCGTTCGTGAGCAGTTCGGACACCGTCAGCACGACGGCGTCCACCGTCTCGGGTTCCTCGGCCGTCCAGGCCAGGGACTCCAGGTGTCCGCGGGTCCAGCGTCGCCCGGCGCTCACCCCTCCGGAGACCGGGAACGAATGTGCCCAGCCCATCGCCCTGACCGCCATCGCCCGACCTCGCTCCCGATCGACTCGCCCGTGCCCCCTCGTACCGGCCGGGTACCCGCAAGCCGCCCACCCAGTCGGCACCGCGGCGAACGCGTCGGAGACATCGCGGCGACGCTCCAGGCATGCTCCGCCGACGAGTCCGAGCGGGATGTCACGCGCTCGGCGGGGAACGCGGACGACACCTGTGGGAGTCAATCCGGCACCACGACCCGAGCTCCCCTTTGGGGCGAACCAGCACGCGAAGGGAACAACAGGCCAACAGTGTCCGTACTATCTGTAAGCCGGGGCATACGCATCAAGTGCGGCCGCCCAGTCACACAGCCCGGTCAGCAGGAACACGCCCGCCCCCGCGACACCTTCCCGGTGTGTTCATGTGGCGACCGCGCACCGAAGAGAGGTCTCCATCGTGCCCGACACCAAGACTCCCACCGAACTGACATCGCAGTACACCGCTCAGGTGGTCGGCGACCTGGAGCGCAACGCCAAGGAGCAGGAGCGCGTCGGTGCGGAAATCGACGCGCTGCAGGAGCAGTTGAACGCCCTGCGGCACGACCACGCGGTCCTCACCAATCTGCACCGGGCGCTGGAGGTCACGGGCGCGCCCATCGAGGCCGAACCCGAGCCGGCGGCGCCGTCCTCGGTGCCCCGCCAGAAGACTTCCGGCAAGTCCGCCGACGGAAAGCGCCAGCGGACCAGGAAGGCCGACGCCCCGAAGGAGACGGCGGCGCGGACCTCGGCGGCCAGGAAGCCCGCGGCCGAGGCCACCTCGGCGCAGCCCACACTCATCGATCTCATCCGCCGTTACCTCACGGAACAGCGGGAACCGCGCTCCGCCGCGGAGGTGTCCACGGCGCTCGGCCAGACACACCCCGACCGTCGCATCCAGACCAACGTCGTCCGGACCACGCTCGAGAACCTCGTGGCCAAGAGCCATGCCCACCGCGCCAAGCAGGGAAGTTCCGTGTTCTACACGGCCGTCGGCGCTCAAGAGCCGTCGGCGTCGGCGTCGAACACGGACCGGCCGACGGAGTCGGAGGCAGTGGCGTCCGGCAACTGAACCGGTCAACCTCGTTTCCTGGCACGGGACTCGGACACGCGCTCCGAGGCCGTGGACGAAACGGTGGGGCACTCGCGAGAGTCGCCCATGTGTCCGGCACCGCTCCGCGCCGAACACCTTGATGTGCCCTCTCCCGTAGGTGGCCTCCGCCCCTTCGAGAACATGGTGAAGTCCGGTGCCACGGCCGCGGCGTCCGCGCCGCGGCCCGCAGCCGACACGGCGATCCGGTCCCGCGCCGGGATCCCGCACATCCCGGCGGCCCGGCTCACCGCGGCCGAGCGCCATGTGACGGGCTTCGACGGACCGACTCGTCCTGCCTTCGGCGGCCGTACACCCGGAAAGTCGCCTCAGGCCGTCACCTTGGCGATGAACGCGGCGAGGTTCGCCATGGTCCGCTGGATCTTCTCCTCCAGGGTCAGCGACTCGTGGAGCCGCCCTCCGACGCCGGCGTCCTTCTTCCCCCGTACGTACAGCGAGCAGGCGAGGTCGCTGCACAGATAGGCGCCGACCGAGTTGCCCTGCTGTCCGGCCTTCCCCGCCTTGGGCGCGACCATCAGGGAGACACCGCCGGTGTGGGTGGTCACGCACATCGAGCACATGCTGCGCCGCAGTTGGCCCGAGGTCGTACTGGGGCAGCGGAGCTGGAGGGCCTTCGGGCCGCCGTCCAGTTCGGCCACGATGTACGCCCGTTCGGGCGCCTGCGGGTCCCGCCAGCCGAGGTAGTCGAGGTCCTCCCAGGGCCGGTCGGCCAGGTCGCGCGGGACGGACAGACGCTTGGCCTCACCCTTGGTGCAGTTCACGAACGCGGCGCGGATCTCTTGCTCGGTCAACGGCTTCATAAAGCTCACGGTAATTTGCCTAAAGGTATTAGGCAAATGCATAATCGACTAGGTCGAGGGAGAGGAAGGCCATGGTTCGCGCGGGACTGAACGCCGAGCGCCTGACGCGGGCGGGGGCCGAGCTGGCCGACGAGGTCGGCTTCGACCAGGTGACCGTGTCGGCGCTGGCCCGGCGGTTCGACGTCAAGGTCGCGAGTCTGTACTCGCACCTGAAGAACTCCGACGACCTGAAGACCCGTATCGCCCTGCTCGCTCTGGACGAACTCGCCGACCAAGGGGCCGCCGCACTGGCCGGACGGGCCGGCAAGGACGCGCTGACCGCCTTCGCGAACGTCTACCGCGACTACGCCAGGGAACACCCCGGCCGCTACGCCGCCGCGCAGCTCAGGCTCGACCCGGAGACCGCGGCGGCAAGCGCCGGCGTCAAGCACGCGCGGATGATGCGGGCGATCCTGCGCGGTTACCACCTGACGGAACCGGATCAGACCCATGCCGTCCGGATGCTGGGCAGCGTTTTCCACGGCTACGTCAGCCTGGAGATCGGCGGAGGTTTCAGCCACAGCTCCCCCGACTCGCAGGAGAGCTGGTCGCGCGTCCTGGACGCCCTCGACGCCCTGCTGCGGAACTGGCCCGCGGCCTGAGACCGGCGCCTCCACCGGCCGGACACCGCCGGCACCGGCGTGTCTTCCGGTCCTGTGCCGACCACCGCCGACTCTGCCGGTGTCCGGCACAGGACCATCCGCCGTGCTCCCCTGCCACATCGTGCATCGGGTCGCGTGACAGGCGCATTGCCGGTTCCCGGCAGTGTTGCTTAGTCTCTGCGTGCCGGTCACCGCCAAGAAGTCGTCACCGGGCCGTCAGGAAACCGGGGGACGATGTGATGGATCGGCAGATACCCGAGCAGTATCTGGAGGGCTATGCCCGGATACTGTCCGATGTCTCCGTCACCGGCAGGCGCCTCACCCGGGACGAGATCGAGTCCCGGCGGGCCCTGGGCGAACGGGCCGCCGACGCCGGTCACGGACTGCCCGCCCTCGTCAGTGCCCACCTCTCCGCGACCCGCGCCGCCTGGCCCGCCTCACCGGGGTCGGCCGACTGCACACTCGCCGCCGTCCAGCAGGTCATCGACGCATTCGCCGAGGGCTACGGCCGGGCCCAGTTCCTCGCCGTACGCAAGGAGGAGGCCGCGCGCCGCGAGTTCATCGACGACCTCCTCTACGGGCGCAGCGACCTGGGCCGCCTCGCCGAGCGTGCGGAACGCTTCGGTCTGCGGCTCTCCCACGCGCACGCCGTCGCCGTCGCACAGGGCCCGACGGCCTACGACGAGTCGGCGCCCGTCCCCCGCCGGGTGGAACAGTCCCTCATCGCCCGCTTCGGCGACCGCAACATCCTGTTCACCACGAAGGACGGCAGGATGCTGTGCGTCGCACCGGGCGACCAGGACGACGTCCTCACCCACTTCGCCAAGCAGGCGCACGCGGCGACCGACGGCGGGCAGGTGGCCGTCGGCAGGCCCCAGCCCGGACCCGGCGGGGTCGTCCAGTCCTACGAGGAGGCGCTGAACACTCTCGAACTCGCCGAGCGGCTCGGCCTGGACGCTCCCGTGCTGCACGCCGCCGACCTGCTTGTCTACCCAGTCCTCACCCGGGACCGCCAGGCGATGGCCGACCTGGTCCTCGCCGCGCTCGGCCCGCTCACCGGCGCCCGCGGCGGCGCCCAGCCACTCCTGGACACCCTCACCGCGTACTTCGACACCGGCTGCGTCGCCGCCGCGGCGGCCCGCCACCTCTCCTTGAGCGTGCGCGCCCTGACGTACCGCCTGGAACGCATCCACCAGCTCACCGGGGCCGATCCCGCCGACCCCGCGCAGCGCTACACGCTGCAGACCGCGGTCATCGGCGCCCGGCTGCTGGACTGGCCCGCGCGGAGTCTGTGACTCAGCGGTAGTCGGGGTTCGGGGCGTCGGGACTGCAGCCCGCGTCCCATAGCGAACGCTGGTTGCCGTGGGCCGGAATGCCACCGGACCGCTTCAGCAGGGCCGCCATGTGCATCAGGTTCCAGGTCATGAAGGTGGTGTTGCGGTTGGTGAAGTCGTTCTCGGGCCCGCCCGAACCCGGGTCGAGATACGACGGGCCGGGGCCCGCCGGACCGATCCAGCCGGCGTCGGCCTGCGGCGGAATGGTGTATCCGAGGTGCTGGAGGCTGTAGAGGAGGTTCATCGCGCAGTGCTTCACGCCGTCCTCGTTGCCGGTGATCAGACAGCCGCCGACCCGCCCGTAATAGGCGTACTGCCCGGCCGAGTTGAGCAGTCCCGAGCCGCTGTAGAGCCGTTCGACGACCTGTTTGGTGACCGAGCTGTTGTCACCCAGCCAGATCGGCGGAACACTCTGGCACCCTACTTGACCAGCGAGGATGATCGGAAGAACCTGACTCAGCGTCCGCGCCTGGATACCGCTATGCACGAATCACCTGCGGTCATGGCGTCCCACCAGCTCGCCGCTGGAGGTCGAGGGCGAGACAGCGAAGCGGAACCCACGCCACCAAGCACTCGAGTGGGACTTCGAGATCTACTCTTCAGGGGACGGAAGGTCGTCGCCGGTAGCGGCTGCGACGCGTCAGCCGGGCAGCTCTCACCCGTCCGTCGTCCGGGGGCCCGCTGCGAGCGATCCACTGCAGTCCACCACCGCCCTGACCATCCCTCACCTCATGCCGTCGGCGGCCACTGTGCGCGCGACGCAGGCCGCCTGAGCGTCGGCCCGATGCACGGCGAGGAGGTACTCGCGGTCACCACAGCCGCGGCTGCTTCAGGTCGTCCAACGCCCGGCGAGCGGCGAGTGCGCGCACCAGCGGATCGCCGAAGCCGAGGAGCTCGATCACGTCCTCGAGCCTCTCCTCCAGCAGGGGCTCGAGAGCGTCGAAGCGCCCGGCCAGGACCAGCGCCTCCATGAGGAGGGCCACCGACTTCTTGGTGCGGTCGTCGGACCGGCCCAGATACCGGTCTGCTGTGTCCAGCGTCTCCCTGGCCTCCTCGACCGCGTCGTCCCACCGTTCCTGCCGAAAGTAGACGATCGCCAGCAGCCGCCGAGTTGCGACAACGGCAGGATGGCCGGCGCCGAGGGCGGCCTCGCCGCGTTCGAGCAGATGCCGGACCTCCGGTTCGACCGCGTCCGAGTCCGGCTCCGGGTCTCGGTCGGCCAGCAGCGCGTGCCATCGACCCAGCTCGTCGAAGATCGCCTCCGCGGTGAGCTCCTCCTCCGACCGGGCCTGCGCCGGCTCCTCCGGTTCGACCGCCGGACCGTCCGCACCTCCCTGAGCGCTCTGAGCGCTCTTCAACCGCGTCCTCACCAGGACGGTGTCGGGGTCGTCCGGTCCCAGGGCCGACTCGAACTCCGGAAGAAGCGCGGCCCACACGCGCGCGGCCTCGTCCCGGCGACCCGCTCTGTCGTGGACGACTCCGATGTTGTTCCGGGCTCTCAGGGTGTCGCGGTGCGCTGCTCCCAGGCTCGCCGTCCGGTCGGCGACGACCCGTTCGACGACCTCCAGTGCCCGTCGGTGGTCACCTGCCTCCAGGAGGGTCTCGCCGAGCCCGGTCTCCAGGTCTGACACCAACTGATGCCCTGCGCCGCTGATCTCCACCTGGACGGCGATGAGGTCCTCCCAGATCCGGGCGGCACGCCGGTACTGCCCCACCTCACAACAGGCGCGCGCGAGCCTGCTCCTGCTCTGCCGGCTGGCCGGTGAGTCCGGTGGGAACCACAGCTCGATCACCTCGTTGACGCGCTCGCACAGGGGCAAGGCTGCACGCCACAGCCCGCTTTCGAACAGCATGTCAATCATGCGTTCGAGGAGAAGGGCGATGTCCGTGCCGTGATCCTCGGCCCTGGTGCAGCCCAGCCAGGCGGACAGGTGCGGGGTGAGTGTGATGCAGCGCGCGGTCTCGCCCGGAGCCCCGGGGTCGCCGAGGTAGCCGGCGATGCCTGCGATCGCGGTGAACTGCCACCGCTCACCGAGAAATCGGCGGAATTTCTGCTGGACCCGGGGCGCGACGGAGCAGGTGCCGTCCGAACCTCGCGTCAACAGCCCGGCCCTGACGAGCGCGGCCAGGTCCGCATCGCGATCCGGCGTCGACGGGAGCAGCTCGACCGGAATGCGGTCGGGCGCCAACCAGGCGGTGGTCGCGAGGACGGCGAGCGCCGTCCCGGGGAGTGATCCGAAATCGAAGTCGCCCACCCCGATCACGCTCCGGTGTGCACGAACGAGGCCCAGACCGTCGGCGTCGCGGGACAGTGCTCGCGCAACCGGCGGACGGCGAGGTGCAGCGCGTGGGCGGAGGTCTCGACCCGGAGTTCCCGACTCCCCGCATCCGTGAGGTGGGAGTAGAAGGTGTCGAAGATCTCCCCGGCCGTCGCATCGCTGACCGGCCAGAGCGCACCGATGACGTGGCGGAATCCGGCGAGTTGGAGGGCGCCAGTCAGGTGCAGTCCTTCGTCGGTCAGGTCCGAGCCGGTCTCGGCGGTACTGCAGGCCGACAACACCGCCAGCTCACGGCCGGCCAGTTGGAGCGCGGCGAGCTCGGCCATCGTCAGCGGGTTCCCCTCGTGGTCGGCGAGCAGGAGTCGGCTCATGCCCGGAGAGTGGATGTCGGTCACCGCGTGGCAGGCCAGGTGGACGTTCGCGTGGCTTTCCAGCGCCGCCAGGAAGGCCTGCTTCGTCGCCTCGGTCCCGGTCAGCAGGCTCGCGTCGGGCAGCCAGTGCCGGATCGCGGCGACCTCCGTGTCGACGCCGCGCAGCGGGACGGTAGCGGGGGCCTGCGCCTGCGCGACGATCACCGTCCGGCTCGGGCCGGTGCTCTCCGGCATCTGCCGTACGAAGTGCAAGGCGCGCAGACTCGTCGTGTAGGAGGAGACCACTCGGTCGAGCACGCCGTCCGCAGTCCCGTTGCCGGTCGCGTGCCAGGGCAGGTGGCTCAGGAATCCGAGCGGACACCACCACATGCGCGGCCAGTCGCCGCCCTGGGACACGGGTTCCAGCCCGAGCTCGGCGAGGATCGGCTCGGCGGCGGCCGTCCAGAGCCAGGCCAACGTGTCACGCACCGCTGCCTGTGCCTGGAGGCGGACCCGCAGGGTGTAGGTGGCCGTCAGCGCGTAGTGCCGGGCCGTCAGGAAGGTCAGCACCCGTTCCTGCGTCGGCTCGTGGGCCAGTTCGGGCAGTTCGAGGATGCGGACGGGCCGGTCGGCGTCGGCGGTGACCAGGACGGCGTACCCCTTTTCGTCGCCGGTGGCGATCAGGGCGATCGGGCCCTGTGCCGCCGCATCGGCGAGGGAGTGCTGCGCGTCCGGTGCGGCCGTGGCGTGCAGGTTCCGCCAGCGGTCCATCAGCCTTCGCCGTTCCTGCGCAATGTCCCGTTCCAGCTCGCGACGCCGGGAACTCGTCCCTGTCGCACTGTCGCGGAGATCGAGGGCCCGCAACGCGGCGGTCAGCTGCAGCAGTTCGGCGGTCTGTGACGGGTCTGTTCCGGATGCACCCGGGTGGACGGTCATGACGTCCTGCGACAGCAGGCCGCGGCTTCGCTCGATCAACTCGACTGTCCGCACCGGGTCCTCGGCCGCGATCCCGGCCTCGATGAGCTGCCCGGTGAACCCGCGGTAGCGGCGCAGGACGTTTTCACGGTCGGCCCGGAGCGGGCCGGAAGCGACGTTCAGCCGACGGAGGTCAATCATCTCCGCCAGGTCGTCCAGGGTCCGGCCGGCTGTCGGCGCCGGCAGCTGGCTGCGCAGCACCGCCGCGGTCGTCCTGACGTCGAGCCGGGCGTACGGCGAGTCGATCACCCGGTCGAACCCGGCGCGCGCCTCCAGGGCATGGCTCGGGTCTTTGGTGACCCTTGCCAAGTTTCCCAGCGCCGTGACGCGTTCCAGTTCCGCGGCGACCAGGGTCCCGGGCATGGCGACGTCGGCGCGGGCCAGCACCTGCTCGGCGAGTCCGATCGCCGCCCGGAGCCGCTCGACGTCGCCCGTGGCCACGCCCCGCAGGACCTGGACACGAGCCAGCTCGCACAGCACCATCGGCTCCTCCGGGCCGCCGGGTGGTACCAGCGCCCGCGCCTGTTCGCCGTACTCGACGGCCTCGTCGATCGTCGCCACCGACCGGTGCGGGGAGCGGCGGAAGATGTCACCCAGAACCCTGGTCAGCAGATGCAGGATCGCCATTCGCTGCGCCGCCGGGAGGTCCGGGAACTCATTGGCCCGCTTGAGGGAGGTGAGTGCTTCCTCCAGCAGCTCCGGGCTCTGGCGGCGGCCGCCGTCGTAATGAACGGCCTTCGCATGGCTCAGATAGGTCCCCGAGGCGGCAACGGCATCGGCGTCGTTGACGACCTCGATCGCGAGCCTGCTCTCATGGACCGCCTCGTGCAGTGCTTCCAGGTCGTCGGTCAGCTCGTAGACGGTCCGGTGAGCCTCCGAAAGTGCGATCCTGACGAGTCTCGCCTTCGCCGGATCCGATTGCTGAATGGACTCGACAGCGGTGCGTGCCAGCGCGACCGCCTCCCGCGCCGGGTCCAGGTCATGGGTCTGCTGGGCGAGCCTGCCCAGCTTGGCCGCCAGATAGATCCTCGCCAAAGTCTGTGTGCCGCCGTCCTGCGCCACGGTCAGCAGGCGCCGGCTCAGTCCGACGGCCCGTCGGAGTCCGTCGATGTCACTCTCCTCGGCCAGATCCTCCAGTGCCGCCTGGCAGAGGACCAGGAGCACGGCGGTTTCGGTCGGGCGGTGCGGCGGCGACGAGGCCAGGAGGTCGTGGCAGCGGGCCACGGCGGTGGCCCGCTCGCCCCGGCCGGAGGCCAGAAGTCTCGTCAGCACGGCCGACAGATGCCCGACCGCCAGGCTCTTCAACTCCTCCGGAAGCTCTCCGTACAGGTCGAGTGCCTTGAGCAGTGGCTGGACCTCATCAATCAGCAGGCCGAGCTGCATCAACGCATTCATCAGGGCGAAGCGGTGGTCCACCTCTCCCGAAGCCATCGCGCGTAGCCTGTCGCGCCCCGCCAAGTCATACATGGCCGTGTCATGGTGGTGGTCCATCAAGGGACGGTCGGCCTCCTCGGGGCGCATACGAACGTGCACGAGGCCGCCCACGTCGACGGCCCGCATGCAGACGTCCCGCTCGTGAGAGGCCGCGCGCAGGACACTCAGGACGACGAGGAGTTGCTTGAGCACCCTGGTCAGCTCGGGATGATCCGGAGTGGCAGCCACGAGGGCCAGCTCGAGAATGTCGACGGCGAGCCTCAGGGTGGCGAGGTCACCCGTGTCGGCGTAGCTCAGGAGCGGCCCGCCGTGCAGCTCCAGCCAGACCGTGGGATCGGTGACGAACCCGGTCTGGCGGGAGAAGGTCGCCAGGGGGTCGTGACCGGCCCGGTAGACGCGGCTCATCTGCTCGGGGACGAGATCCGGCGTCACGGCGTAGACCGGTCCGAACAACTGGCCCGCTATCTCCAACTCCAGCATGTCCTGTCCGGGAGGTCCGACCAGGCTGCGTTCCAGGAACATTCCGGCGGAGAGCCCGATGGCCTGCAGATCGAACTGCCCCTTTCGACGATGCCCCAGAAGTGCCACCACCTCAGCCAACGCGTCCATCGACAGCAGTATCTCCCGGCCCGAACCGCCCCGGGCAGCGCCCAGTCTCGCGAAGACCTTCGCCACCAACTCGTCACGCATCCGACCGCCCCCAGCCCTCACAGCAGGCACCAACTACCACCGTTTTAGCCTAAACTGATGGTATGCCAGGTACCCCGACGGGCCGACGCTCGAACGACGCGCTGACCGAACTCGCCGAGCGGGTGGAGAAGCTCTGCCGGGAGTATGGCCGCAATGATCAACTGGCCGACCTGCTGACGGCGGCTGGCGCAGACGACCTCCTCCGACAGGTGATCGAACTGATGACCTCGGGCGACCGCCCGTTGGACAGGATGACGGACCTCCTCGACCGGCTCGACGCGGCGGCGACCACCTACGGTCTTCACGGTCTGACCCGGCCGGACCGGACGTGGAGCCCGCTGCCGGGAGTCCGGACCCCTCGTGAGGCACCACCCCTGCGGGTCTGCCCGGTCCGCTGGTGCCCCCGTGCCGAGGAGAGCGCGGCCAGCTGCGCCCTGGTCGACCGCCCTCTCACCCTCCTGCCGTGACACCGTGACCACACTGCTCCTGGGAATCTCCAAGAAGGCCGCCGAGCGCTGGGCCGCGCTGCTGCTCGGCCCCGGCCTGCTCTTCGTCATGTGCCTGGTGATCGCGCGACACTCGGGCTTCCGGCACGCGGTGGACCTCCGGTACCTCCGCACCTACCTGAACGCGTTCGCCGGCGCGCAGGCAGACAAGCAGCCGGCCGAACTCCTCACCGTCGTGCTGCTCGTGACCGCCCTCGCAACCGCCGCCGGGGCAGCTGCGGCCTCGGCGGGCCGAACCTTCGAACGGGCCTGGATCCCGGACTGGCCGCACTGGTACGTCACGGTGCTCACCCATCGGCGCATCCGTCGCTGGACCACCCTCACCCGCGCCATCCAGGAGGCTCGTGACCAGCGCGTTCACGACCACCTCCACGGGACGCCGCCGAACCGTCGTCGTCCGACCGAAGCCCGACTGCGCGCGAAGCAGGAGCGGCTCTTCCCGGACGGCCCACCGGACCGGCCGACCTGGACGGCCCAGCGCATGGCCACCGCCATCGGTCGGGTCCGGCAACGCTACGACGTCGAACTCGCGGAGATCTGGCCGCACATCTGGGCGGTCGCCGACAGCGAGGCCCGCAAGGACATCCAGGGCGTTCGGGACAGCTATGCCGACGCCGGTCGGCTCGCCGCCTGGGGAACGGCCTACCTGCTCGTCACCGTCTCCACCGGCTGGTGGCCGGCCTCCCTCATCGGCGCCGTCCTCGTCGGCACGGCCGTCCTGCGGGCACGCGCCGCGATCGACGCACTCGCCACCCTGGCCGAGAGCACGGTCGACCTCAACATCCGCAAGGTCGCGGAGCAGCTGGGAGTCGCGTGCCAGGCCGGGTTTGACGCGACGGCGGCAACCTCCCTCAACGCCGTCCTGCGCCCGCGACCGTCGTTCACGCCCTGAACCGGCCGGTCCTGCGTCCTTACGGAACCCGGACGAGGAGCGGCCGGCGCGTGCACAGGAATACGGCGACCTCGTAGGTTGTCAGTAGCAGCGAAAGCCGATGTCCGTCACTGAGGGAGTGGAACCATGGCGACCGAGAAGGCCATCCTCGCCGGGGGTTGTTTCTGGGGCATGGAGGAGCTCTTCCGCCGCCAGCCCGGGGTGGTGTCCACCCGCGTGGGCTACACCGGCGGCGAGGTCCCGAACGCCACCTACCGCAACCACGGCGACCACGCCGAGGCCATCGAGGTGGTCTACGACCCCGCCCGGACCGACTTCCGGGCCCTGCTGGAGTTCTTCTTCCAGATCCACGACCCGTCCACCAAGGACCGCCAGGGCAACGACATCGGCACCAGCTACCGCTCGGGGATCTTCTACCTCACCGACGATCAGAAGCGGGTCGCCGAGGACACCATCGCCGACGTCGACGCCTCGGGCCTGTGGCCGGGCAAGGTCGTCACCGAGGTCACCCCCGCCGGGGACTTCTGGGAGGCCGAGCCCGAGCACCAGGACTACCTGCAGAAGTTCCCGAACGGGTACACCTGCCACTTCCCCCGCCCGGGCTGGAAGCTGCCCCGCCGCGCCGACGCCTAGGGCAGCCCTGGCCTCGGTCGGCCCGGGGTCCGCTCGAGGTCGTCGGCCGCGCCGATCTCAGCGGTGCTCGGGGTTCTCGAAGTCGAAGCGGCAGCCGGCGTCCCACCCGGACCGCTGGTTGCCGTGGGCCGGGATGCCGCTGGCGTCCTTGAGCATCCGGGCGAGGTGCAGCAGGTTCCACGTCATGAACGTGGTGTTGCGGTTGGTGAAGTCATTCTCTGGGCCGCCGGAGCCGGGGTCGAGGTAGGACGGGCCAGGGCCGGCCTCTCCGACCCACCCGGCGTCCGCCTGGGGCGGGATCACGTAACCCAGGTGCTGCAAGCTGTAGAGCACGTTCATTGCGCAGTGCTTCGCACCGTCTTCGTTCCCGGTGATCAGGCAGCCCCCGACCCGCCCGTAATAGGCGTACTGGCCATCTTCGTTGAGGATCGACGAGCATGCGTACAGCCGCTCGATCACCCTTTTCATCACTGACGAGTTATCTCCCAACCACACAGGCCCCGCTAGGGTCAGGATGTCGGCAGCCATCACCTTCGAGTAGATCACCGGCCACTCGTCGGTCTCCCACCCGTGCTCGGTCATGTCCGGCCAGACACCCGTCGCGATGTCGAGGTCCACCGCGCGCAGGACTTCGACCTCGACACCCTGGCGCTCGAGGATGCCGGTACTGACGTCGATCAGGCCCTGGGTGTGGCTGCGCTCCGGAGAGCGTTTCAGGGTGCAGTTGATTACCAGGGCGCGCAGGTCGGCGTACGACGTCGTCGGGTCCGGCACGGATTCCTCCTCCATACGGTCCGGGAGTCCGGCCGGGAAGGCCCCGGAGATCTCCCAGTACAGCTCACCAGGCCGTCTCCCCGGGCGCTCGTGGAGCTGGGCCGGTTGCCTGACAGCACATCGCCTGGCCCATCGGCCGAGGCTGTCTACCCGGAGTCGATTCCAGATCGTGCGTAGCGCACCCGGACTCCGCCCTTGCCCACGAACTCGCCCGTGGTCAGGAGTAGATGGAAGCGACCGGGCAGGCCCGTCGGGCTGGATGCCGCCACGACTCGTTCCAGCTCGCCGGCGAGGTCCCACGACGACGTCCGAAATGCGAAGCGTCCGACCTCGGGAGCATCGGCAAGCCGGAAGATCACGGTGATATCGGGCTTCGGGCCGAGCCCCGACCGCGCCACGGCCCTTCGTTCTGCCATCGTTCGCGGACAGCCGCATAGCTCACCCTCCTTGGCGGCTGGGACCACCCGGTATCCGCCGTCGCAGATGTGCTCGACCGGACGGCCACCGCGCCGGACCATCCAGACCGTGATCGACGCCGGGTCCTCGATCACGATCGGCAGCACGGTCAGCCCGGAGTCGACGCAGAGGCCGCACGAGCAGCCCACTGTCAGACGGTCCGGCCGCTTTCCGAACAGAGCAGCGAGGCGTGAGGTCATCTCACTGTCAGAAGCCCCGATGTGCCAGGTTCCCGTGGCATCTGCGAGAGCACCATGGGCACACGCCGGGCTGAGCACCCCGGCAAGGTCGGCCCCTGAGTCGGGGGCCGATCGGCAATACGGCCGAGGCGAGGGCGGGGGCGGGCATACGGACATCTACGGCTCCGAGGCTCGTGGGCAAGGCCTCCATGGTCCGGACAGGTCCGGGTTTGGTCCGGCCGTCGAAGAGGGCTATACGCCGCACACATCCCTAGTCACGCCGGCAGGGAGCGAGCCGCCACCGGGTGACGGCCCGCCCCCGCTCAGTGGTCAGGCTGCCTGATCCAGATCGTCAGGAGAAAGCACAGACGCCCACGGATCGGGTGCGTCGAGCCAGTGGATCTCGACGCGCTCATCACCGTCGAAGACGTTGTATCCACGCCGTCCCTTGGTCACCACCACGCGCCGCAACGACAGCCGCAGAAGGTCGCATCGAAGAGGGAGGCCGGCTTCCTCCCAGGCGGCTCGGATCGTCTCGTCCTCCATGAGGAAGGAGACGTCGAGCTTCTTCGGAGTCGCCTCTGCCACTTCCTTCCGCGCCTTCGCCAGAGCAGCCCGGGCCTCGACCTGCAGGCGAGGAAGGTGGGTGTCGAAGGGAGGGTCGAAAAGGCCGTCGGCCTGCTGCTTGGCGAGACGCTCGACACCGGCTTCGGCAGCCTTCAGGGCCGCCACGGCCTTCGCCATCCGCTCGGCGTCCGCCGGTTCCTGCTGGAGTCCGGCCCAACGCTCCGCGGCGATCTGCAGGATGGAGTCGTCGGGCTGTGCCGTGTTCATCTTCGTGAACCAGGCCTCGGTGACGTACGTCTCCAGGATCGAGCGAGTGACTGAAACAGGGGCATCGCACGGAACGCCCTGGATCGCGCGCCAGCAACGGTAGTTCTTCGAGTCAGGTGAGGCTCCTCCACGGCAGCCCCTGCAGTTGACGCTGTCCGTGAGGAGCTGCGTCACCGTGCCGATTCGAGCGGCCTGCTCCGGCGTCGCGAAGGCGTGGCCGGCCGCGACCTGACGAGCTCGGGCGATGAGGTCTGCCGGGATCGGTTCGACGCCTTCGGCGAAGACACCGACAAGGTTGCCCTCGTTGTCGCGGTAGGGCTGGAAGCGGCCCTTCGGGTTCCCACGCCGCAGGGCCACCTGCCAGCCCTCGTAGACGGGGTTGTGGAGGATCCGGGAGATGGCGTTGGCCTGCCAGGCACCGCCACCCGGCCCGGGGACGGGCGCAGGACCGCGGTTGAGTGCCTTCGCGACCATGCGCTCGGCGAATCCCAGTGCGACGCTCTCGACGATGTGCCGCACGATCCGCCACTCGTCGGGTATGTGGTGGAGCTTCCTCGATGCGTCGGCACGAAGACCGTACGGCGCGGCCTGGGTCCACTGGCCCCGCGCGCTTCGCCGCCTTCGTGGTCTTGACGTTGTAGGAGAGCCGCATGGAGTATTCGCGCGCCTGCTCCGCGCGGTCGATGATCCAGCGGCGGTCCCGCTCGATCGAGCTGTCGAGGCCGTCGTAGTCGAAGATGACCCTGGCCTTGCCCAAGATCGGGCCGATGTCGTCGATCCCCTTGCGGGTGAAGCGGTCAGGGTAGGCGCACCACAGGGCCGGGAACCTCACCGGCCAGAACCGCGGCGAGGGCCTTGTCGAATTCCGGGCGCTCATTGTCACTCCACGCGGACAGGTTGTCCACCCACACGTGGCGAACGCGGTAGCCCTCGCGGGCGGCCCACGCCCGCCCACTGTCTTCCTGGGCCTGGATGGAGGTCAGGTCTCGGGGGTCTTCATCGCGAACCACACGCGACTTGCGCAGGTAGAGGTCGACGTAGGGCTGGTCGAACATCACTCGGCTTCCGTTCGGGGCGGGCCATCATGGCACGCGATCGCGGTTGACAGAGTGTTCCGCCGACCCAGATCGGCCCGGCGAGGACGAGGATGTCGGCGGCCATCACCCGCTCCTGAATGACCGGCCAGTCGTCCGTGGCGAAGCCGTGTTCGGTCATGTCCGGGTAGACGCCCGGCGCGATGTCGTGGTCGACGGCGCGTACCTCCTCGACCGTGACTCCCTGCGCCTCCATGATCTCGCTGCTCTTGTCGACCAGTCCCTGGGTGTGGCTCCGCTGGGGTGCCGGTTTGAGGGTGCAGTTGATGAACAGCGCGCGCAGATCGTCGAAGCGGAACGCGTCGTCGGCTGCCGAGGTCGACGGTGACTCGGTCACGGGGGACTCCTTCGTGCGGGACTGCGGCGGTGCGGGCCGGGACACGGGATGACCCGGCGTCGGGCCCGACGGGTCGGTTGCTCAGGAGCAGCGTCCCCTGTGCGCCCCGGCTTGTCCCCGAACGACGCACGGGCGCGCGGGACGCGTGGCTCGCGCGGGTGCGTCGCGCGCGGGTGCGTCGCGCCCCGCGGGCCGAGCCCCTACGCCGTCCGACGTGCGCCGGACGGGTGTCTCGGCCCCCCGTCCGGAACGGGAGCGGGCAGCCGGCGGGGTACCGGCGACCGGCCGCTCAGAACGGGTGGGCGCCATCCGCGTGACCGGTCCGGTTCGTGATCGGCCCGGGGCCATGGCGTCGAAGGCACCTGGGTAGGCCATCTCCTGGATGAAATGACCGGCTGATCTGGCCGAGACTGCCTAGGGTGGTCACCGTGACGACTGGAAAATGGGCACTCGGCGGCGACTTGGGCGTCGCGCGAATCGGCTACGGCGCGATGAAGCTGACCGGCTGGCCGAGAGGCGAGCGGCCGGACCGGGACACCGCGCTGGGGATTCTGCGCCGCGCCGTGGAACTCGGCGTGAACCACATCGACACCTCGTACTACTACGCACGTGACGGGGTGTCGGCGAACGAGCTGATCCGGGAGGCGCTGCACCCCTACCCGGACGACCTGGTGATCGTGACCAAGGTGGGCGCGCTGGTCGAGGGCTCCGACATCGCCCTGCCCGCGGCCGGGAAGACGGGCCTCACGGCCGACAATCTGCGCCGCGGCATCGAGGCGAACCTCAACTCGCTCGGTCTGGACCGGATGGACGTGGTGAACCTCCGGCTGGGTGATGTCGACGGAACCCGGGCGCCGTCCTTGGCCGAACCCCTGGAAGCCCTGCTGGCGCTGCGCGACGAGGGCCTGATCCGGCATCTGGGAATTTCCAACGTCACGGCCGACGAGTTCACCGAGGCCCGCAAGATCGCGCCGATCGCCTGCGTCCAGAACCTCTACAACCTGTCCCAGCGCGATGACGACCCCCTCGTCGACGCCTGCGCGGAAGCGGGCGTCGCCTACGTCCCCTTCTTCCCGGTGGGCGGCTTCCAGCCGGTCACCGCCGAACACCTGGAGTCCGTGGCCGCCCGCCACCGCGCGACCACACCCCAGGTGGCGCTGGCCTGGCTGCTGGCCCGGTCGCCCGGCATCCTCCTCATCCCCGGTACCGGTTCCCTGGCCCACCTGGAGGAGAACATCGCCGCCGGAGCACTCGAACTGAGTGCCGAGGACCTCGCCGAGCTGGGGTAGCGCATACCTCTTGGGAGAGCCGGTCCGGAGGAAGCGGACGAGGCTTCGTATGCCGACGGGGTGGACGGGGCCTCGTACGCGGACCGTACGGACGACGCCTGCAACCGAAGCGGCCCCGATCGTGTCTCACAGCACGCGACTGGAGCGCGTGGGGAACGAATACCTCACGTGCCCCACGTCATGGGGAGGCATGGGTCATGAGCACATGGGCGGTACCGGGCTACACCGAGTCCCGCGAGCTCGGTTCGGGGGCGAGCGGGCGCGTCGCGCTGGCGGTTCACGAGGAGACCGGCCATCCGGTCGCGGTCAAGTACCTCAGCGAGTCGCTGCGTACCCGTCCGGGCTTCGTGCACGAGTTCCGGGCGGAGGCCCGGCTGCTCGGCGGGCTGCGGAGCGACCACGTGGCAGGCCTCTACGAGTACGTGGAGGGGCCGGAGGGCGCGGCCATCGTGATGGAGCTGGTGGACGGCGTGTCGCTGCGGACCCTGCTCACCAGGGAGGCCCCGCTCGATCCGGAGGCCGCTCTGGTCCTCCTCAAGGGCTCGCTGCTCGGCCTCGCCGACGCCCACCGCGTCGGCGTGGTCCACCGCGACTACAAACCGGAGAACGTCCTCGTCCGTCACGACGGCACGTCGAAGCTCGTCGACTTCGGGATCGCCGCCACCGACGGCACCACCGCGGGCATCGCGGGCACTCCGTCGTACATGGCTCCCGAGCAGTGGACCGGCGCCCCCGCCTCACCGGCCGCCGACGTGTACGCCGCGACCGCGACGTTCTTCGAGTGCCTGACCGGCCGCAAGCCCTACACGGGCGAGAACCTGGCCGAACTCGCCCTCCAGCACGTGGACGGGGCCATCCCCGCCGACGAGGTCCCCGAGCCGGTGCGCTCCCTCGTCCAGCGCGGCCTCGCCAAGTCGCCCGACCAACGGCCCGCCCGTGCCGAGGACTTCGTCGCGGAACTCGAGGCCACGGCCGGCGGCGCGTACGGCCCCGACTGGGAGGAGCGCGGCCGCGGGCGGCTCGCGGCGCTCGCCGCACTGTCCCTGCTGCTGCTTTCCCCCGCCCCCTCCGTTCCGCGCCGGGCCACGGACACGGCGCGGACGGTCCTCGGCGGGACCCCCGACTGGCTCCGCGCCTGGCGGCCGAGCCTCCGCGCGCTGCTCGTGTCGGGCGCCGCGCTCGTCGCGGCCCTCCTCCTGACGTACGGCATCGACCGGCACGCTCCGGCCTTCGGCACGCCGCGCAGGGCGGCCCAGGCACTCGCCACCACCAGCGCGCAGCCGACGGGTGACAGCGGCCCCACGACGACGACGGACCCCGGGTCGCCGACGCCGTCCCCCTCGTCATCCACCTCCCCCGCGCCCACGCCTTCCGGCTCGGCCACGGACTCCACCGCGCAACCGCCGACGTCGGCGTCCGCGAGCGCCACCGGCTCCGCGTCCGCCACGGTCGCGCCCCCGACGGCACCGGCGACGACAACGGCCGAGCCCACCACGGCCTCCCCGTCGCCCACCATCACCGTCAACGTCAAGTCCGTCACGTTCAGCGGTTTCCGGCAGACGGGCACGGCGACCGCGGCGGCGACGGCCACCGTCACCACCGACGGAACCGGACCGGTCACCATCACGGTCGCGTGGTTCACCGGTGAGGTCAGCGGTCAGGCCGGGGCCCAGGACAGCGCGGCGGACACATACCAGCGCAGTGGTTCGACCCAATACACCATCGCCCTCGACCACACGTTCCTGGGAGCGGGCTGTTACTGGGGGGTCCAGGCCAGGACCCAGCCGGCCTCCGCCGACGGCGGCGCCTTCCAACAGCTACTGACCCGGCGGTGCTCCCTCTCATGACCGAACACCCCAACCCCGCGGGCGCACACTCCGCCGACGACGACTACAGCGCGACCGTGCTGTCCAGCCACTGGATCCAGCGGCCGGACCATCCCGACACGCTTCCCCTCTCGGGGGACACGGCGACGATGGCGCTGTCGGGTGCCACGGCCGCGACGGTGGCACTGCCGGATTCCACGACCGGGGAGACACATCCCGACCGGGTCGAGGGCACCCTGCTGCGCTTCGGACCCGGCGTGAACGCCGACACCATGCGTCGGGTCACCGCTGTTCCAGCGGCGGTCCCGGTACGTCGCCGGACCTGGCGCAGACACGCGCTGCCCACCGTGGTGCTGCTGGCCGTCGTCGCCTTCCTCCTCTGGCACCGCTCCGCGCCCTCCCTCGCCGTCGACGCCGTCGCGGTCTCCGCCGCGTCGTCCTCCCCGGGATGCGACGAGACCGCCGACATCACGGGCACGGTCACCACCAACGGCAGGTCCGGTGACCTCGCGTACCGCTGGGTCCGCAGCGACGGCACGTCCTCGGACGTCCTGCACGAGGACATGACGCGTGGTCAGAAACAGGCTCGGCTGCACCTGTTGTGGACGTTCCAGGGCAACGGCCGCTACGAAGCCCGTGCCGAGCTGCGTCTGCTCTCGCCCGTGCGCCGAACCGTCTCGACGGAGCTCACGTACAACTGCCCATGACCTGGCCCGGCGGTCGGTCGGCCCATGACACGGCCGTGGCCTCATGACACGGCCGTGGCCTTCAGACGGCCACGGCGGATCCACGCGCGCACATCATCGGAGCGCACAGGATCCGCTTTCTGCGCGCCCGCTTTCCCTCGATCGCGGAAGCGGTCAACCGGGCGGCCTCCGCGGCGATCTCCGTCAGCCCCCAGCCCACCGTGGTCAGCGGCGGTGTGAGGACCCGCGAGACGGGGTGGTCGTCGAAGCCGACCACCGAGACGTCACGCCCCACGACGAGTGACGCCTCCGCCGCAGCCGCGTACACCCCGTACGCCAGCGAGTCCGAGAAACAGAAGACGGCCGTGGCGCGCCGGTCACCTTCGAGGACCCGCCGTGCGACGACGGTCGCCGCACCCAACTCCTGTGGGCAGGGCACGAGTTCGGCTCGCAGTCCTATCCGGTCCGCCGCCTCGCGCACATACACGTCGGCGGGCCGGTCGGGTGTGCTCGGCCTGGTCGGGGTGAGGACGGTCACCCGGCGGTGGCCGAGACCGTGGAGATACTCGAGTACGGCGTCGATCCCGGCCCGGTTGTCGAAGATGACCTGCCCGGCCGTACGCGCCCGGCTCAGCGAGTCGCCCACGGCGACGACCGGCAGCGCGTCCGCGATCGCCGCCCACGCCTCCGCCGCCGGGTTCACCGGGGAAACCACCAGCGCGTCGACACGCTGATCGCGCAGCTGCTTGGCGAGGACGAGCTCCCGGTCGGGATCGCCGCCCGCGTCCAGGATCAGCGCGTAGCGGTCGCCGGCCAGCAGTTCCCGGCCGATGGCCGCCATGAGCTGCTGCTGCCACAGGTCCTGGAGATCTCCGGCGAGCACGCCGACCATGCTGGTACGGCCGCCGGCGAGGGCTCGGGCGATGGGGTCGGCCTCGTAGCCGAGTTCGGCCGCGGCCTTGCGTACGCGTTCCTCGGTCTCCTTGGAGACGTGCTTGCCGCGCAGGGCGTAGGAGACGGCGGCGGTGGAGAGGCCGGTGGCCTCGGCCACCTCCCTGAGGGTGGTGCGCTTCTGAGGCCTGACCATGCCGGGAAGCCTACCGGGCCGCTTCCGGATCGCGGGCCCATGCTTGACACGCCTTGTTGTCAACCGCTTAAGTTAAACGCATCACTGAAGCGCTTAACCAATGACATTCCCAGCACGGTCACCGCACGGACTCCTCAAGGACTTCAGGACTTCAGGGTGCCCATCGACGTCCACCAGCACATCTGGCCCCCCGACTTCGTCGATCTGCTGCGTGCGCGCACCACACCGCCGCACCTCGACGGCTGGACGCTGCGCCTGGCGGGCGAGCCGCCCTACGAGGTGGACCCTGCCGACCACGACGTCGACGCCCGCACGCGCCTGGCCGCCGCCGACACACTCGACCTCGCCCTGGTCTCCCTCTCCAGCCCGCTGGGCATCGAGCACCTGCCGGCGGAGGAAGCACTGCCGCTGCTGAACGCCTTCCACGAAGGGGCGCTCGCCCTCCCGGCACCCTTCGGCGTGTGGGCCTCCCCCTGTCTGAGCGAGCCGGACCCCGCGGCGGTGGAGCGCGATCTGCGCCGGGGCTGCGTGGGTCTTCAACTCCCGGCCACCGCACTGCTGGACGCGGCGGGCTGGCGCGACCACGCCCCGTTCCTCGACCTCCTCACCCGCCTGGACAAGCCCTTGTTCGTCCACCCTGGCAAGGCTCCGCCCGCCCCCCAGGCCCCGCCTTGGTGGGCGGCCCTGGTCCCCTACCAACAGCAGTCGCACGGCGCGTGGTTCGCGTTCCGCGCCTTCGGCCGCGCCCGCCATCCGGGACTGCGTGTCTGTTTCGCCGCACTCGCGGGCCTTGCCCCTCTGCACGGCGAGCGGCTGAGGGCCCGGGGCGGCGGCCGCGGCGAGGTCGACTTCGGCGTCTTCTACGACACCTCCTCCTACGGCACGCGGGCCGTGGACGCCCTCGTCCGGGCCGTCGGCATCGATGTCGTCGTCAGTGGCAGCGACCGCCCGTACGCGCGGCCCGTCATCCCCGGCCTGGGGGCGGACGCCGCCGTCCACGCCCTGCGCACCGTCAACCCCGCCCGTCTGCTGTACGGCCGCACCTGAGCCGCCCGGCGGACCACCTCTGGAAGGGAACCTCGCCGTGACGTACTCGTCCCTGCCGGACCGCACGCTCGACAAGCACGAACTCCGACGGCTCGTCGACGACCTCGCGGCCCGGCCCGAGCTCTGGCGCGACCGGATCGCCTTCTCCCACGAGGAGCGGCACTACGCCTGCCTGCACCGCGACGAGTACGTCGACGTCTGGCTGCTCTGCTGGACCCGGCGCAACGACACCGGCTGGCACGACCACGACGTCTCCTCGGGTGCCGTCCGCGTGGTCCAGGGCGCCCTGACCGAGTCCAACCCCCGTATCGGCGGCCGCCACCTGTCCGTCGGCGTCGGCGCGGGCGACTCGTTCTGCTTCGGCCCCGACCACATCCACCGCCTCACCGGTGCCACGGACGACGCGGTCTCCCTGCACGCCTACTCGCCGCCGCTGTGGCGCCTGGGGCAGTACGACATCACCGAGGACGGTCTGATGCGCCGCGTCTCCGTCTCGTACGCCGACGAACTGCGGCCCCTGGACAGCCCCGCCGCGTGACGGCGCCTGGCCCGCACGGACCGGAGACCCGGGTGGGGGGAGGAGCCCGTCACCCGGGTCGGCACAGGTGCGAGGACCTCAGGCGCTCGCCGGCGTGCAGGTGTTCAAGCCCGTGACGTAGTTGAGCTGGGGGCCGTAGCCCGCGAAGGTGGCGATGGCCCGGGGAAGCAGGGTGCGGCACGGGGCACCCTGGCCGTCGGTGTACTCGACGGTGACGTCCACGGTGGTGTCGCAGTCGTTGACGACTGTCGTGTAGCGCCAGTCGCTGTAGTAGTGGACGCAGTCCTCGACGGCTGCCGCACGGACGACATCGCCGGCGGGGGCACCCCGGCCGGCGTCTCGCGCAGCGGCGGGTGCGCCGGTCACACCCAACAGGCCCAGAACTGCGGCGGACAGACCCAGGACCGTCCTGAGCCGGCGGGACGGTACGGAGCGGCTGGCGGGGAACATGGTGGCGTCCTTCATGTCGGCGGAGCGGCGGCCACAAAGCCGCCGCGCGGTGCCACCCTGCAACGCCTGAAAGAATTGCGCAAA
This sequence comes from Streptomyces sp. NPDC002742, assembly GCF_042888885.1. Classification (NCBI taxonomy): domain Bacteria; kingdom Bacillati; phylum Actinomycetota; class Actinomycetes; order Kitasatosporales; family Streptomycetaceae; genus Streptomyces; species Streptomyces sp. NPDC002742. The sequence goes on along the minus strand of NZ_JBIAQF010000001.1, from coordinate 356,724 downwards.
ATCCTGCAACGGCTTTCAGTCGATGATGAACTCTCAACCGAATCAATGCCGTTCACGAAAACGCCCCGAACCGGTCCTTGTGCCGTCTCCCGAGCGACATGCGCGTTCGGCACGTCGCCGGCCACCGCGGACCGAGGTGTGGGCGACGGCGCTCACGCGCGGGCCGGGTGCGGACCGGCGGGAACCCCGGGCAGGGACGGGGACGCCGGCCGGGCCGTCCGGGCGTCGGCCGGGCCGTCCGGGCGTCGGCCGGTCGGACCGGCGCACGACGCACTCTCGCCGAGGGGCGGAAGGGGACCTGGGCTTCACCTTCGCCCAGGACGCGTCGACGTCCGGTCGACGACAGTCGGCCGTGCCCCGGGCGGCCGCGGTGGGACCACGGCCGCCCGCGGTGATCCGTGGTCGGCCGACCGCTCAGGCCGTGGTCAGCGGGCTGGGGCCACCGTCGGCCTGGCACGGGTGGTCCCGCGGTCAGCCGACCGGGACGGGGTCAGCCGCGAGATCTGCCCTGGTCCCGCCGGCCCTGCCGGGGCTGGGGACGGCCACGGCCGCCGGCGCGGCGACGTGACGGTGCCGGGGGTGCGTCCGCGCTGTTGAAACCGGGCCCGCTCGGGGCACTGAACCCGCCGGGGACCGCGGGGGCGGTCGCCGGGGCACCGGCGGTGGCCGGCGGCGTGGTGGGCGCGGAAGGCGTGCGGGTGCGGGGCACGGCACGGCCCACGACGCGGGTGTGGGTCATCAACGGGGCACAGGCCGCGCAGACTTCCATCAGGGTCCACACCTGGGCAATGGCCGGATCATGGCGCAGCACCAGCAGCACACTGCCCATGCAGTGCACCTGGCTGCCCTCGTGCGAGGCGCACTGCGTCTGCCGGCAGGCGCAGGCGGCGTCCGCGTGCACGGTGGCCGCACGGGCATGAGCCCCTACGTGGGCCTCGGCGAAGCGGCGCAGCGCGGCGAGGTCACGGGACCGCGGCGGCATGGCGCAGGGAGAGGAGCACGAGACCGACGCGGTGCGGTCGCTGTGGCCGGAGATGCGGACGGTCCAGGTGCGTCCAGGACGTCGCGCGGCAGGAGATTCGGAGTGTGGGAGGTCCAAGACCGGCAGTCCTTCGGCAGTGGGATGTTCGCGCTGGTGCGCATAGTTTCTTTACCCGCGCGGGCCGGTCCGTCATCCACCGGTGGGCCGCGAGCGTCGTCGAATCTACGAGCGATGGCGTGCGCGGGCCCGGACTGCTGTCGTGCGGGGTTGCGATCTTCCCACAGCGGCGCGTCGGACAGGTTCGACCCGCCTGGGGCCCTTGAGGATATCCCCGCCGTGACACGCGGGTCCTGGGGGGTGGGCGAAGACGGGTGCCCGCGGCGCCTGTCCGCCGGTCAGCGTCCGGGGCGGCCGCCCGCGATGCGGTCCCAGAGGGAGCGCGTGGCACCGAATCCGGTCTCGTGGACCCAGACATGGGTGCACGACGGACACTGCAGATGGAGCAGGCTCCCAGTGGTGGAGAGCAGGTAGCGCCAGTGGTCGGAGCAGGACCGCCGCTGCTCGCACGACGCGCACCCGTGGCTGTCGGCGCAGTTCGGACACGTCACCCAGGCACGGCGCCCGATGTCCGCCTGCGGGTCAAGCGGCAGCACTGCCGTCTCCGCGCCGGGGAAGCACGCCGGACGCGACCAGGCCGTCGTACACGCGCTGCTGTTCCTCGTCGAGACCGGAGTACAGGAGGGCGTACGCCGCCTCCTCCTCGCGCATGACCTCCATCGGGTCCCAGTCGGGACCGAGGGCGGCCAGGACCTGGGCCTGGCGCAGGACCTCCTGAGCGGTGAGGTCGACGGCGAACTCGAACAGCGCGGGGGCGTCCGGCCGACCGGCACCCGGGGAGTTCGGGGTGTCAGCCTCGCCGGGGCCTTCGGGGAGCGGTGGATTCTGTGGGGCCATGAGACAGAACTTAGGTATGCCTTCCTTGCCGGGACAAGAGGAGGTGGGGGAAGTCACAGCAGGTCGGCGACCACGACGACGGGTCCCTCGGCCGATCGACGGGGTCCGTCCGCCGGGCGGCACGAGGCACTCCCCTCAACAGGGCGTTTACGTGTCCCACACATTTCCGCCATCCGCTGATCACACCATCGGTATGCTCCTGGAGCTTCATCCGCACCACTGAGGGGGGATTCCTCATGCGTATTCGCAACGCCCTGGCTGTCGCCGCCGCCGCTGCCGGCACGCTCGCCGCCATCGCCACGGCCCCGGCACAGGCCACGGAGTACTCGTCCTCGCTGAAGATCAAGGGCGTCCAGTACGACGCGCCCGGCCGGGACTCCAACAACTGCTCCAGCGGCAACAGCAGAGACGAGTACCTGACGATCAAGAACTACTCGTCCGGCACGACCGTGAACCTGAAGGGCTACGTCGTCAAGGACGCCGTAGGCAACAAGTTCACCTTCCCCGCGAACCACTACCTCGAGCCCGGGGACCACATCAAGCTCCGCGGCGGGCACGGCACGGACTCGGACGCCGGCAACGTCGTCTACCGCCAGAACTGCAACTTCATCTGGAACAACGACAAGGACAGCATCTACCTGTACAAGTCGTCCGGGGCCCGCGCCGACGCCCACTCGTACACCAAGTCGGCCAACGACCGTGACGGCAACGGCTACATCTCCTATCACGGCTGAGCCGGCTCTCGGAGCCCGGTGACCGCTCTTCGGACGGGAGCCGGGCTCCGCCCGAGAAACAGGGCATTCCCCTGACTCCAGGCCCACGACAGGCCTGTCCGCGGCGTTCCGGGGCACACGGCGGTGGACCCGGGAGGAAGCGCGGCCCGGGCGGAATCCGGCCACACCGCGCTGCCCCCGGGAGTCCCGATGCCGACCGCCGTACCGGACAGAGCCGCCGGAGGGTCCGGTGGCCGAACCGAACCCGGAGGGTCCGGTGGCCGAACCGAAGCCGTGCGCCCCGCCCGCTCGTCGGCGCTGCCCCGGGGCACCGGCCGGACCACCGCACGCGTCGCCGCGCTGACCGCCTGCCAGGCGGCGTCGATGGTGGGCCTCGGACTCCTGATCACCGGCCCCGCCCGCGGGCTGTGGCCGCTGACGGCCGAGGACGCCGTGAACGAGGGCCTCGAACGCGCCCGCACCGGCACCCTCACCACGCTGTCGTCCATCGCCTCGGAAGCCGGCAACACCCTCACGGTGATCACCGTCACGCTTCTGGCCTGCCTCGGCCTGCTGCTGATACCCCGTCTGCCGATGTGGCGCCAAGCGATCTTCCTCGCCGTGGCCGTATCGCTCCAGTCGCTGGTCTTCCTGGCCATCACCGAGTCGGTGGACCGGCACCGGCCGGACGTGGACCGCCTCGACGCCTCGCCGCCCACCTCCAGCTACACCTCCGGACACACCGGGGCGGCGACCGCCCTCTACGCGGGGCTGGCGGTGGTCGCGCTGTCCCGGATCCGCGGGCCGTGGCGCAGGGTCGTGGCCGGACTGCTGCTGCTCCTGCCGCTGCTCGTGGGCGCCGCCCGGCTCTACCGGGGCATGCATCACCCCACGGACGTCCTGGGCGGCCTCGCCAACGGCGGGCTGTCGCTGCTCATCGTGGGCCGCGCCCTGCTCGTCGACCGGTCCGTGACCGCGGTGCCGTCCGCGGTCGGCGTATCCGCCCGACGGACCGCCGGTGAGCGCCGGCCCGGCACGACCGTCGTGATCCTCAATCCCACGGTGGCCCACGAGCCCACGCGCCACGATCTGCGGCGGTCCCTCGAACGGCACGGCCACCGCGACCCCGTGTTCCTGGAGACCACCGCGGACGACCCCGGGACCGGACAGACGGACCGCGCGGTCCGCGAGGGCGCGGCACTGGTCGTGGTCTGCGGTGGGGACGGAACCGTCCGCGCCGTCGCCGACGCCCTGGCCGGAAGCGGTGTTCCCCTGGCCATCGTCCCCTGCGGCACCGGCAATCTGCTGGCACGCAATCTCGGTCTGCCGCTCTCCCCCCTCGCCGCGCTCGACGCCGCTCTTGACGGCGGTCCGCACCGGCTCGATCTGGGAAGCATCGAGGGCGACGGCCTGACCGCCACCCGGTTCGCCGCGATGGCCGGGGCGGGCCTCGACGCCGCGATGATGGAGCACGCCGATCCTCGCGCCAAGGCCCACCTTGGCTGGCCGGCCTACGCTCTGGCCGGGATCGGAACGCTGAGGACACCCCGGATGCGCGTGACGGTCCGGCTGGACGGTTCCCCCGCCTTCCGCCGCACGGCCCGTATGGTGCTCGTCGCCAACGTCGGAACCGTGCAGGGCGGGGTGACACTGCTGCCCGAGGCCCGTCCCGACGACGGCCTCCTCGACCTTCTGGTCCTCGACCCCCGCGGCGCCATCGGCTGGCTGCGCGCCGCGCGGACGCTCCTGAGAGGCCGTGCCGAGTCACGCCGGCCGTCGGCCGCGCACACCATCACCGCCGACGGCGCCGGCCGACGCGCGGTCCCCGTGGAGTTCTTCACCTTCCGGCGCGCTGAACTCACCTTCGACACCCTTCAGTCCCGGGAACTCGACGGGGATCCGGTGGGCCACGGCCGCCGCCTCACCGCCGAGGTCGAGCCCGGCGCGCTGACCGTCCTGCTGCCCTCCCGGGAGAAGTGAATGGGTACCGCGTCCAAGGTCCCCGAGACCCGTGCGATGACCGGGGACGAGCTCTCCGCCGACGAGGCACTGGCCTCCCTGCGCCGCTACGGCGGCTGGCCCCTGCTGCGCGACGCGTTCATCCGGTTCCGCTACGCCGACGGGTTCAGCCACTCCCGCGCACTCGCCCTGCAGACGGTCCTGGCCCTGATCCCCCTCGCCATCGCGTTCGTGGGTCTCTCCTCGGCCCTGCACACCGAGGACGTCGGCAGGGTCGCCGAACTGACGATCCGCCGGATCGCCGCGGGCCCGAGCGCCGACGTCGTCGACGACGCGCTGCGCCGCAGCAGGCGCACGGCGGGCGACGGGGCACAGGTCGCCCTGTGGTTCGGCCTGGCCTTCTCCCTGGTCAACGTGACCACGGCGATGTGCCAGATAGAGCGCGGCGCCAACCGGATCTACGGGAACGAGCGCGACCGCGTCTTCCACCGGAAGTATCTGCGCGGTCTGGTCATGTCCCTGAGCGCGGGAATCCCACTCGGCCTCGGATTCGTCCTGATGGTGGCCGGCGGCGACCTGGCGTCCTCGGTCGTGACCGTCTATCACCTCGACGGAGGCGCCAAGACCGCCTGGGACATCATGCGTTGGCCCTTCGGTCTGCTTCTCGCCCTCCTCTCGGCCAGCGCGATCTTCCGTCGCTCGCCCCGTCGTCGGCAGCCCGGATACACCTGGCTGGCCTTCGGCGCCGCCGTGTACCTGGTGCTGTGGACGGCGCTGACCTGGCTGCTGAGCCTCTACCTCGGGGTCAGTGGCTCCTTCGACACGGTCTACGGCCCTCTCAGCGCCTTCATGTCGCTGCTGCTCTGGGCCTACCTGACCTCGATAGCCCTCTTCCTCGGGCTGTCCTTCGCCGCGCAGTTGGAGGCCTCCCGTGCGCGGCGCCCCGGTCCGATCCGCCCCGATCCGGGAGTCTGAATGACGGCGCGCGTCGCGGTCCGGAGCCTGCAAGAGCGTCGCCGCCGGGTGGCCGACCGCAGATTCGGCGTCCGCCTCCTCGGCTCGGCCGCCGTCGCGGCGATCGCGGCGGTGCCCTTCGGTCTGCTCCTCGTCCTCGTCGAGGGGCGATGGCGGCCCCTGCGCCGACTGGACACGGGTGCCGCCCGCCGGCTGCACGGCGTCGCCCTGGACCATCCCGCCTGGACAAGCACCCTGCGCTTCCTCTCCGACCGGGTCTGGGATCCGCTCACCCTGCGTGCCGCTGTCGCGCTGCTCACCGTCTGGCTGGTGTACCGCCGGGCATGGCGGCTGGCCGCCTGGTCCGCGGTGACAGCCGTGGCCGGCGGAGTCATCGGACTCCTCGTGAAGACGGTCGTCGAGCGGGCACGTCCGTCGCTGGAGGATCCGGTGGCACGGGCTCCCGGCTTCTCCTTCCCCTCGGGCCACGCGATGACCGCCACCACCTCGTTCGCCGTCCTCCTGCTGGTCCTGCTGCCCCTGGTGCCGCGCGCGTGGCGAGCGCTGTGCTGGTACGCCGCCGTGCTCTGCGTCCTCGGGGTCGGCTTCACCCGCGTCGCCCTGGGCGTGCACTGGTTCAGTGACGTGGTGGGCGGCTGGCTGCTCGGCCTGGCCGTCGTCGCGCTCACCACCTGGGCCTTCGAGGCGTGGCGTGTCGACGCGGGGCGGGCGCGTACCGCGGTCGGCGAGGGTCTGGAGCCCGAACTCACCGGCGAGCGGCCCGAACCCGGGCCGTCCGGCGGGAAAGGTGAGCGCCCCGGCGCGTAACAGTTCCTTCGTGCGGCTTGTCCGCTTCGTGGCGTGGGAGACGGCCTGAAAGCATGGGCCCATGGACAAGGTCGGCAACCGCGAGATCCTCGAATCGATCGCGAACGGGTTGAACGACTGGCGCAAGCTCGCTCAGCCCCTCGCCGCCCGCTACCGGACCCCCGACACGGCCTCGGGGGCCGCGTTCGTGAGCGCGGTCGCGCACGCGGCGGCCGTCGCCGGACATGACGTACCGGAGATCAGGCTGGGTCCCGGTCTCGTCGACGTGAGCCTGTTCACCGTCGACGGGAGCGGCGCCCGCTGGATCACCCCGGAGGACCTTGGACTGGCCCGCGTCATCACGCTGCCGGCCCATGAGCACGGGCTCACGGCCGCCCCTGAAGAGGTGACACAGCTGGAGGTCGCCCTCGACACCGCCGACGACACGGTGGCGGGCCCCTTCTGGGCAGCGCTGCTCACGGGAGAGGCCGGCAACACCGTGCACGACACGGTCTTCGACCCGAGGAACCGTGTCCCCAGCGTGTGGTTCCAGCGGGCCGATGCCCACCGGACCCCGCGCCAGCGCTGGCACATGGACCTCTGGCTGGCCCCCGAGGCGGCGGGGACGCGCATTCGGGCGGCCGTCGCCGCCGGGAGCACGGTGGTCGACGATTCCCACTCCCCGTCGTACACGGTCCTCGCCGACCCGGAGGGAAACAGGGTCTGCGTCTGCACGGCGGTCGACCGCGACTGAGGCTTGTCCGTCATCCCCCGGTGGATCAGCGCGCGGTGTCGGACGCGGTGCGCCGCACGGCGGAGGACCGTCTTCGCACGAGGCGCGTCCGGGCCACGCGTCCGGACCCTCCGACGACGCGGCGAGCGAGGTGCCGTAGCTGTCGTCGCGCGCCCGCCGGGGATGCGGGGAACCCGGGCCGGGGCCGCGGAGACAGGGTCCGCCGGCGGACGGGACGAACCTCCCCGTGGAGGTCCCCCGGTCGGCCCGCGGGCCCATGGTGTTCAACCGCCGCGGACGGCACAGAATGGCTCGACACACACCTGAGGAGCCTTCATGATCTTCATTACCGTCAAGTTCCGTGTCCGCCCCGAAGACGCCGAGAAGTGGCCTGAGATCACCGCCGACTTCACCGCCGCCACCCGCGCCGAGCCCGGCTGTCTCTGGTTCGACTGGTCCAGGAGCATCGACGACCCGACGGAGTACGTCCTGGTAGAGGCCTTCCGTGACGACGAGGCCGGAGCGTCCCACGTCCAGTCCGCGCACTTCGAGGCCGCCCGGCAGACCTTGCCCCGGCACCTGGTCGCGACACCGCGCATCGTGAACATGAAGATCCCCCAGGACGACTGGTCCCTCCTGGGCGAGATGGTCGTCGAGGAGCGGTCCTGAGGTTCGCGCACCCGTCGTCGACCGGTCCCGGACCCGTCCCGGACCCCGGGTCCGGCCCACCAGCCGCCGGGCTCGGCACCGTCATCACCGATCCGTAGGCGCGCGGTCCGCCCCCACGACGTACGGTCGCATCCGGTGGCCCGAGGCGGGCGGGCCTCGGGCGGGTGGAGGCGACCGTGGTCGTGCGGCCTTGAGCGGGTGACGGGCTCCGGTGACTAGAAGTCGTCGGCTCCGTTGCGGAGTTCGAAGGTCCAGTAACCGGTGGCCCACTTCGTGGAGTCGACGGCGATGCCTTCGGCGCCCGGGGCCTTGACGGTGGCCGGCGCGCTGCTGCCCTGAAGTCCCACGGAGAAGGCGAACACAGGCTCGGTGTCCGCGTCCTTTCCGCCGTCCGACAGCCTCACGAGAGCGTAGGCGGGTGCCCCGGCGGACAGGACCACGGGGGCGCCCGGCTTGCTCTTGGCGACCGCGGGCACGTTCTCACGGTGGCTCTCCAGGAACTGGACCTCGGGGAAGCCGTTCATCCGGCAGCTGTGACCCGAGGTGTTCTTGGCCGTGAGGACGATGTGGGTGTAGGGCGGACCGCCCTGGTAGCCCGCGCTGATGGCAACGTCCTTGGTGGTGCAGGCGGGCGTGGAGCCGGACGCCGGCCCTGAACCCGAGCCGGAACCCGAAGCCGACTTCGCATCCGAAGCCGATCCGGAACCCGTCGGGTTCTTCGAACCGGCCGTACCGCCGGTGGCGCCGCCGTCCGTCGTGTCGCCGGCGTTCTCGGCGGATGCCGTCGGCGAGGCGGCCCGCGAGGTGCTGCCGGTCTCCGGGCCCGACGACCTCGTGCCGGATCCGTCCGGCCCGCAGGCGGTGAGGGCCAGGGCGAACACGGCCGTGGTCGTGGCGGCGAGAAGCGTGGTGCGGTTACGGATGGTGCTCACGAAGGATCCCCCGAGAATGAGTGCGGCCAACGCCCGGTCACCTGGCGTGCCGTCCCTGAACTGCTGACATGCATCAGTGTCGGGTGTGCCCCTCACGTCGTGCTGACGTTGCGGTGGCGTGCCGCTGACGTCCGCGCCGTGACCGAGCGCACACGGATGTCAGCCGTCGTCGGCGATCCGGCGTACCGCTTCCGCGTACCGTTCGCGGTAGTCCGCCCCCGGGTTCACCCGCAGCAACGCCGCCAGTGCCTGTACGGCGCCCTCGTCGTAACCGGCGCGTTCGGCCTCTTCGGCGGCCCGGTCGAGCAGCGGGATTCCCTCGCTGTGCGCGCCGAGCGCCAGTTGGGCCTCGCCGCAGATGGTCAGCAGCAGCGCGCGGCGCGCCGCCTCCTCGTGTTCGGGGCCGAGATCGAGTGCCGTACGAGCCGACAGGAGCGCCTCTCGGGGCTGGTTCGCGGTGAGTTGTATCCGGGCGAGATGCTGGAGCGCGAGCATCTCGGTGTGGGCGTCGCGTTCCTCCCGGGCCAGCACGATGGCCCGGGTGCAGTTCTCCAGTGCGGCCGCCGGGTCGCCCTGCGCGGCTTCGACCACTGCGAGGTTGATCAGCGCGGTCGCCTCGCCGAGCCGGTCGCCTGCCTGCCGGGCGAGTGGTGGCGAGAGTTCCAGCAGAGCGAGGGCCTCGGTCGGCCGGCCTTCCTCGCTCAGCACCCAGCCGAGCAGCGTGAGTACACGTGACTGGGCGTACGGGTCACGCTCCGCGCGTGCGCATTCCAGCGCGATGTTCAGCAGCGGGACCCAGTTGTCCCTCACCCGCCACACCACTTGGGGCCACTGGAGCAGGATGATGCGCCACGCACGGTCGTCGAGGCCGGCGGCTCGGGCCGCGGCGACGGCCAGGGCCAGGTCTTCGCGTTCGGTGGCCAGCCAGTGCATGGCGGCCACCCGGTCGGTGAAGTCCCGTACGGCTGCGGGGCGATGGAAGTCGTCCGGCAGCGTGAAGCAGGGCTCGCCCCCCGGCTGCGCGGTGTCGGCGGCGGCGAGCGCGGTGGCGATGTAGTGGTCGAGGACGCCGGTGAGGGATTCGCGTCCGGTTCCGGGATCGAGGGTGCGGGCGTAGAGGCGTACCAGATCGTGGAGTTCCCACCGGCCGGGTGCCGTCTCGGTCACCAGGTGGGCGGCGGCGAGGCGTTCCAGCGCCGCGGCGGCGACGAGCGGGTCCGTGTCGGCCAGTGCCGCGGCGGTGAAGGGGTCGAAGTGCGAACCGGGATGGTGGCCGAGCCTGGTGAACTGATGCAGCGCGTCGGGCGGGAGTTGCTGCACGGTCAGGCGCAGGGCGGCGGAGACACTGGTGTCGTCCACGTCGAGATAGGCCAGCCGGTTCTGTTCGTCGGCGAGTTCGTCCGCGAGGTCGGCGAGCGTCCGCTGCGGGCGTCCGGCAAGCCGTGCGGCGGTGACGCGCAGGGCGAGAGGCAGTCCGCCGCACAGTTCGGCGAGCCTGCGCGCCGCCATCGGTTCGGCAAGAACACTCTCCCTGCCGAGGACGCCGGCCAACAGGGCGGTGCCGTCCCCTGGTTCGAGACTGTCCAGCGGGACGGCGCTGGCCGCCTCGGAGGCGACGAGGCCGTCCAGCCGGTGCCGGCTGGTGACCAGAGTGACGCAGTCGGCGCCGCCCGGAAGAAGCGCGCGGACGGTGGCGGAGTCGCGGGCGTTGTCGAGGATGACGAGAAGGCGGCGCCGGTGGGTCAGCGAACGGAAGAGCGCGGCGGCGGCCGACGGCGATTCGGGCACGCGGCGCGGGGGTACGCCGAGCGTCGGCAGGAACTCACGGAGTACCTCCGTGAGAGTGGTCTCGCCGGTGTCGCTGAACCCGCGCAGGTCGGCGAAGAGCCGCCCGTCCGGGAACATGTCGGCGTTGCGGTGGGCCCATTGCACGGCGAGCGCGGTCTTGCCCACCCCCGGCAGCCCGGTGACCAGGCAGACGGGTGCCTCGGCTGCGGCGGCCCGGGTGAGCGCGGCCAGTTCGGTCTCCCGTCCCTGGAAACCCCGGGGCGCCCGCGGCAGCAGATCCGTGGGGTACGGCAGGCCGACCAGAGGCGGGAGGGCAACAGGCCCGGAGCGCCCGGGCGTTGAAACGGAGACGTCGTCGTTACGGGTCTTCGGCCCCTGCGGAGGAAGGCGTTGGCCGGCCGTGTCGCGTATCTCTTCGGCAGGTGGGGCACCCTGGTCCGGCGAAGCGTCCGGTCCGCCCGGCTGGAGGGGGTCGCCCCGCAGGATCAGTGCGTACGCCTGGGCGAGTTCACGCCCCGGGTCGACGCCGAGTTCGTCGACGAGCAGCCGCCTGGTGCGGTGGAACCAGGCCAGTGCCTCCGACTGGCGCCCGGCCCGGTACAGTGCGGTCATCAGGGACGCCGCCAAGGACTCCCGCATGGGGTGGACGACGGCTTCCGTGCGCAGGGTGGCCGCTGCTCGGTCGTGCTCTCCCAGCACGGTGTAGGCGCTCGCCAGTTGCTCGACGGCCGCCAGCCGTGATTCCTCCAGCGAGTGCGCGGCGGCCTGAAGCGGCGGGCCGGGGAACGCGCCGGCGAGGGCCGGCCCCTGCCACAGGGACAGGGCATCCCTGAGCATCAGCACGGCGTCGTGCGCGTCCTGTTGCTTCCTGGCCAGCGCGAGCAGTTCCTCGAACCGCTGGGAATCCAGCAGGGTTTCGGGCGACCGCAGGGCGTACGAGTCGCCGAGTGTGGCCAGTTCGACCCCGTAGGCGGCGGCGTCCGCGCCCGCCAGCAGGGCACGCAGCCGCGACACATGCCCTTGGATGACGCTACGGGCGTGCAGCGGCGGTGCGTCGTCCCACTGACAGTCCGTCAGACGGGCTACCGGCACAGGCGTGTTGACCGACAGCAGCAGCGCCGCGAGCAGGCTGCGGCGTTTGGCCGGGCCGAGTGGCAGCGGTCCCACGAGGGTGTCGACCGACACCGTGCCGAGCAGCCGGAACTCCACGGGTGCGATCCCTTCCAGGTGGGGGCACCCGAACTCGGAGACGAGGAGGAAGCTGAAGGATATCGGGGGTGCGGCGGGGCGCCGACGGGTACGGCCGTGTCCGGCCATGGACCGCTGGGACGGCAGGGCGCCACAGCGGCCGGGATCAACGTGCCGGCAGTCCCGGCACACACTGCGCCGGGACTGCCGGGTGGGCCACTGGCCGCGCTGCCCGCGACGCGGACCCTTGCCGCGAGGAGACGGCGGGTGAAGGCGGCGGGGCGGGGCCGCGGGGCTGTCCGCCCGGCGGGGCGTCGGAGCTGTCCGTCTCGACCGGCGACCTCGGCCGGACGCGGATGCCGCACCCGCCGAATCGTGTCCCAGCGAGAAGAGTCCGGCGAGTCAGCCGACGAATTCCTCGACCGGGTCGGAGAACTCGGCTCCGAGCTGGGACATCATGTTGCCGAACTCCTTCTCGCTGATCGCCTCGCGCAGCGTCACGAGCACGGCGCGTACCCCGCTGTCGGCCTCGTCCTTCTTGAGCATGTTGCGTTCGGCTACACGCCGTACGGTCTCGTCGTAGCCGAAGACCTCGATGGCCGAGGTGGCACCTCGCTGAACGGCTTCGGCCAGGCCTTCAGGGAGCTCCAGCGCCAGGGTCCGGTCCTTGCTCCCGCTGAGCCGGTGGGCAAGCGTCTCCAGCGTGGCGCGCGTCAGATCGGCCGACTCCTGTCGCGACAGGCCCGTGCGCTCCGACACCGCTTGGATGAATTCCCTCTCCTCCACGCGCTGTCTCCTTTTCTGCCTCGTCGGTCAGACGGCTCGGCGGTCTGAGGGCCTGGCGCCCGAAGTCCTGATGATCTCGCGGCCACGCGGCCCTGAAACCACACTGACACGCGGCTGCCGGGCCCGCGCGGGCAAGCCCGTGGCGACCCGTTCACGGGCACCTCGGAACGGGGGCGTGGTTCAAAGGACTTTGAGCTGGGTGAGAAGCCGCAAGGTGTCGGAATCGACCCAGTACTCGACGAACCTGCCGTCACTGATGCGGAGCGTGTCGGTGCCGGTGAAGACGACCTCGGTGCCGGGGCCGGCCTTGGCTCCGGGGAAGCCGCCCGCGTAGGTGCCGGTGGCCGTCCACCGCACTGACACGTACCGGCCGTCCACCAGGTGAGCGACCTGCATCGCGAAGCGCAGGTCCGGGAACGGGGCACGGGTCTGTCCGATCCAGGCCACGAGGCCGTCGGCACCCCGGACGGCACTGCCGTCGCCGAGGACGACTACGGATTCAGGACGACCTTTCCGGCGACGGTGCCGGACTCGGCCAGCCGAAGGGCCTCGGCGACACGGGTCAACGGCAGCTGGGCGGCGATGCGGGCGGTGACCTCACCGCGCTGGAGGGCGGTGAACACCTGCGTGAGGTCGGCGCGCAACCGGGCCCGGAAGCGGTTCTTGGACAGGGCCCGGCCCGCCCAGACGTTGAAGAAGTACGCGTGACGGCCGTTGGGCAGGGCGTTCCACAGCCACACCCGGCCGAGGAGCTTGAGTACGGGCCCCTGCTTGGAGCCCGTGTCGTCGCGGGTGGAGGCGCTGCCGTAGGCGACCAGCGTGCCGCCGGGGGCGAGCAGGTGCCAGGAGTCGACGGCGCTACGGCCTCCGACGTGGTCGAAGACCGCGTCGACGCCGCCGGGGGCGAGTTCTCGCACGCGTGCCGGGACGTCTTCGGTGCGATAGTCGACGGGGGTGACGCCCTGTGCCCGCAGGGCGTCGTGGTGGCGTGCGGAGGCCGTACCGATCACCTTCGCGCCCGCCGCGTGAGCGAGCTGGACCAGGACCGAGCCGACACCGCCGTTGGCACCGTGCACGAGGACGGTCTGTCCGGCCCGGACCCGCGCCTTGCGGTGCAGCATCTGCCAGGCGGTGATGCCGTTGACGACCAAGGTCTCCGCCTCCGCCGCCCCGATCCCCTCGGGCACCGGCACCGCGTCCGCCGCCTCCACGCGCACATGGCTGGCCCAGCCGCCGACCTTGACGAGAGCGGCCACCCGCGTGCCGGCCAGCCCCGGGTCGACGCCCCGGCCGGTGGTGAGGACCGTGCCGACCAGGTCGTAGCCGGGGACGAAGGGGAACGGCGGCTGGTCGTAGTACCGCCCGCGGCGCATCTGCTGCTCGGCGAAGGAGACGCCGGTCGCCTCCATCCGGATCACGATCTGGCCGGGGCCCGCGACCGGGACGGCGCCGTGCCGGATCTCCAGCCCTTCCGGCTCCACCTTGCCCGGCAGGACGACCTCGACGAGCCCTTCGGCGTTCATGACGACCTCCACTGCGCTCTGCGTGAGTTATCAACTATCGCTTTAGTTAGAAGCTATAACTCGCAGGCGTGAACGTCAAGAGCTTTCGTTATAGGTTCTAACTACGGTGGCATCGACGTGTCGCCATGTCGGAGGGCACATCGTCGGCCGACGCACCGACGCACCGACGCATGAGCGGCGGGGCAGGCGCTACGCGGCGGGTTCGGCGGTCCACTCGATCTGCGGCGGCACGACGCGTGCGCACCTGGGGTTGCCGCAATCGTCGGTCAGGCCCAGGTGCCCGACGAGGAGACCCTCGCGCGCGGCCGCGGCGAGCACGTCCGACGGGACGGCGTCGAGCATGAGCTTGGCGCGGCGGAACATGCTGAAGACACCCGCCTCGTCGACGGTGCCCCACGACAGATAGATGAACCGGTGGCCCAGCCGGTCCTGCACATAGGGACCCTTCAGCTCGATACCCGTCGGCGAGGGTGCCGCGGTGCATTCGAGGGTCCAGGTCGCGGACACGCCGTCGCCCGGCTGGGGATCGAGCAGTTCGGCCGGGCGGTCGCGGCGTTGCACGGCCACGTGGATGTTGTCGTACGCCGAGACGGTGCGGCCCTCGGGGGCCGGGCACGTGAGGCCGGGCAGGTCGACGGCGTCGATACGGATGCGCATGCGGGCCATCATGCCGCCGAACCGCCCGGCACCGAGATTCGCGAGGCCTCCGGGGACGGTTCGACCACCGTCGGCGACGACGGTCCGCCCTCGGTCCGGCATCGGGCGATCCGCGGCCGGCGGCCGGGCCGATCCTGGGTGATCCGAACGACACCCCCTGGCGGTACCGGCGCCGTGTCGACGAGACCACGGCGCCGGCGGCGTGGTCTCAGCCGGACAGTGCCGCCGAGACCACCGCCTTCGCCTCGTCCTGCACCTGGCGGAGATGATCGGTTCCTCGGAACGACTCCGCGTAGATCTTGTAGACGTCCTCCGTACCCGACGGGCGGGCCGCGAACCAGGCGTTCTCGGTGGTCACCTTGATCCCGCCGATGGGCGCGCCGTTGCCCGGGGCCTCGGTGAGGACCGCGGTGACCGCTTCCCCGGCGAGGGTGTCGGTGGTGATCTGGGCGGGCGAGAGCTTGGCGAGGAGCGCCTTCTCGTCGCGGGACGCCGGGGCGTCGATCCGCTCGTAGGCGGGCTCGCCGAAGCGCTCGGTGAGCCCGGCGTAGTGCTCGGAGGGCGTCTTTCCGGTGACTCCCGTGATCTCGGAGGCGAGCAGGGCCAGGATGATGCCGTCCTTGTCGGTGGTCCAGACCGAGCCGTCGCGGCGCAGGAAGGACGCGCCCGCCGACTCCTCGCCGCCGAATCCGATGGAACCGTCGACCAGCCCGTCCACGAACCACTTGAATCCGACGGGCACCTCGACCAGCTGACGGCCGAGGTCGGCGGCGACCCGGTCGATCATTCCCGACGACACCAGGGTCTTTCCGATCCCGGTGTCCGCGGGCCACTGCTCCCGGTGGGAGTAGAGGTAGGCGATGGCGGCGGCGAGGTAGTGGTTGGGGTTCATGAGTCCGCCGTCCGGGGTGACGATCCCGTGGCGGTCGGCGTCGGCGTCGTTGCCCGTCGAGATCTGGAAACGGTCGCGCCGCTCGATGAGTGAGGCCATCGCGTAGGGCGACGAGCAGTCCATCCGGATCTTGCCGTCCCAGTCCAGCGTCATGAACCGCCAGGTGGGGTCGGTGAGCGGGTTGACCACGGTCAGGTCGAGCGCGTGCTGCTCGGCGATACGCCCCCAGTAGGCGACCGAGGCCCCGCCCAGGGGGTCGGCGCCGATGCGGACGCCGGCCGCTCGGATCGCGTCCAGATCCAGCACCTGGGGCAGATCGGCCACATAGGTGCCGAGGAAGTCGTAACGGCCGGTGCCGGGAGCGGCGAGCGCCCTGGCGTAGGTGACGCGCCGTACGTCCTTGAGGCCGTCCCTGATGAGTTCGTTGGCCCGGTCCTGGATCCAGGAGGTCGCCTCGGAGCCGGCCGGGCCGCCGTTCGGCGGGTTGTACTTGAAGCCGCCGTCCGCCGGCGGATTGTGGGAGGGGGTGACCACCACTCCGTCCGCGAGGCCCGAGGACCGTCCGCGGTTGTGGGTGAGGATGGCGTGCGACACCGCCGGAGTGGGTGTGTAGCCGTCCGCGCTGTCGAGGAGCACCGCCACGTCGTTGGCCGCGAACACCTCCAGGGCGGTGACCTTCGCGGGCTCCGAGAGCGCATGGCTGTCGGCGCCCAGGAAGAGCGGGCCGTCGATGCCCTGGCCTTCGCGGTATTCGCAGATGGCCTGGCTCGTCGCGGCGATGTGGTCCTCGTTGAAGGCGGTCGCCAGGGACGAGCCGCGGTGTCCGGACGTACCGAAGGAGACCCGCTGGCCGGGTTCGGCCGGGTCGGGGTGGAGCGCGTAGTACGCGGTGACCAACCGGGCTACGTCGACGAGGTCCTCGGGACCGGCCGTACGGCCCGCTCGCTCGTGCTGCATGTGCCCGCACCTCCACATCGGTGGTTCTTCGCTGGTGGTCCCATCTTTCCCCACCGGGCTCCGCCGCGGCACGGCAGCCGTCGCGTCGGCTGAAGGCGGCGTCGATCGAAGGCGGCACCGGGCCGCGTCCCTCGGGAGAGCGGCCGGGCACCCGCAGGAGCGGGCGGCGACGGAGCGAGCGGGCGGCCCGCGGCGACGGCGATCCTCGCCCCTCCCCGCCCTCAGCCCTGGCCGCCCTCGTCCCGGGGAGGCGGTCTGGGCGTGGGATTCCCGGCGGTCAGGTGTTCCAGCACCTGCACCAGCTCCTGGCAGGCCAGCTCCACGGAACGTCTGGTGTTGCGCTGCTCGGTGATCACGGCGGACAGGAGGAGCGCCGTCAGTGCCATGGTTCCGTTGAAGGCCTGCAGCTTGATCATGATCTCGGTATGACTCAGCCCGTCGAACGAACCGACCTCGTCCGTGGCCGCGACCGTGGCCATGACGGAGGCGAAGAGCGCGCACGCCAGACTGCCCGGCAGCTCGAAACGCAGCGCCGCCCAGATCAGCAGCGGATAGACGAGGAACAGCAGGCTGATGGAATTGCGCGTGGCGAGCGGCACCATCACACAGACCGCGGCCAGCAGGAGGACGGCCTCCTTCCACCGGGTCAGGCGCAGCGGCGCGCGGACGGCGTACAGCATCAGGAGCACCGGGGTGATGATCAGGACGCCCATCGCGTCACCCACCCACCACGCCAGCCAGACCGCCCAGAAGCCCCCCAGGGCGAGTTTGCCGGTGAGCACCAGCAGGCCGACATCGACCGTCGCACTGATCATCATGCTGCCCAGGGCCGCCAGGAACACCAGGGCGAGGCCATCGCGCAAACGGCTGAGATCGGTACGGAAACGCACCGATCTCAGCAGGAGGTAGGCGCAGATCGGGGCAACGGTGTTGCCCGCGACGATGCCTATCGCGGAGAGCTGGAACGAGGAGAACGAGGAGAGGGACAACACGACCAGAAGGGCCCCGATCGCGATCCCGAGCCACGATCTGATCCCCAGAAGCAGCAGGGCGGCGACGGCCACGCCGGTGGGCGGCCAGATGGGTGTGAACACCGCTCCCTCGACGTAGAGGCGCCGCAGGAGTCCCAGCCGCCCTGCTCCGTAATAGCAGGCGGCGATCACCAGCGTCTGAAGAGCGGCGACGGCCGGTCGGCGCAGCTCGTGTGTAGCCACCACACAGCCATGAGACACCGCCGGGGCCCCGCAGGCGAGGCGAGCGGCATCCGGCCCTGGGGCCGGATGGGCAGCCCCTGGGACCCAGCGATGGTGACGCCCCGAGGGCCGGACTGTCGTGGCCTCCCACAGAGCCGCACATGCGTGGCTCCCCGAGGCCGGACAGGGGTGGTCTGTCTCCCCGAGGCCGGACAGTGGTCGCCTGTCTCCCCGAGGCCAGGCAGTGGTCGCCTCCCTACGACCGGGTGGTGGGGGCGCCGTGCCCGACCACGAGCACGGCCGCGTCGTCCTCGTGTCCCACGCTCTCCGCGCCCCTGATCACCGCGGCGGCCAGTGAACCGGCCGACAGGCCCGCGACGGCCGCGATCCCGGCGAGCCGTACGACCTGGTCGAGCCCCTCGTCGACGGTCATCGACGGGCCCTCGACGACGCCGTCGGTCAACAGGACGAAGACTCCGCCCGTGGTGAGCCGGTGCCGGGTCACCGGGTACCGCATCCCCGCCTCGATGCCTAGCGGCGGCCCGCCTTCGTCCTCGGTGATGCCGGACTTCCCGTCCGCCGTCGCCCAGACGCAGGGTATGTGTCCGGCCCGCGCGCTCTCCAGCACGCCGGTGGCCGGGTCGAGCCGCATGAAGGTGCAGGTCGCGAAGAGGTCGGTGCCGATGGAGAGGATGAGGTCGTTGGTCCGGGCGAGGAGCTCTCCCGGGTCGCTCGTGACGGAGGCCAGCGCACGCAGGCCGACCCTGACCTGCCCCATGAACGCGGCGGCCTCGATGTTGTGGCCCTGCACGTCACCTATGGACAGGCCGATGCGGTCGTCCGGCAGCTTGAACGCGTCGTACCAGTCCCCGCCCACGTTGAGGCCGTAGCAGGCGGGCGCGTACTGGACGGCCACATCGAATCCCGGGGCGGTCGGCATGTCTCCGGGAAGCATGCCGCGTTGCAGCGCGATGGCCAGCTCGACCTGCGAGCGCTGGAACTCCGCGCGTTCACGCGCCTGGGCGGTCAGCGACCCGAGCCTGGCCAGCAGCTCGTCGTCGTCGTCCGTCGGGGGCTTGCGGGACATCGACCACCCCGGGAGAAATGCCACAGAACGAAAGAAATATTAAGAAAACATATCTATCGGATGATAACGGCCTTGGCGGCGAGATCCATCATCGGTACTTCCCGGCCGCGGGCGCGGGCGACGGCCGGCGGTGACCGCCGGGCTCGACCGCCCTGTCATCCGAGCGCCCGAGCCGAGTGATACCGGAGTACTACGGGCCTCGCGGCAACCCGGCTCCCAGGTGCCACGGATCCGGGGAAATGGCCTCCTAGCGTTGAGGGTGAGCAGTCAGGTGGGGGGCCTGCCCCCGAACGTAAGGGAACATCGATGATCGAGGCACATCAGCTGACGAAGCGGTACGGGGAGAAGACGGCGGTGGACCAGCTGGACTTCGTCGTGAAGCCCGGTACCGTCACCGGCTTCCTGGGCCCGAACGGCGCAGGCAAGTCCACGACCATGCGCATGATCGTCGGCCTGGACGCGCCGTCCGGTGGCAGCGTCACGGTCAACGGCAAGCACTACGCCCAGCACACCGCGCCCCTCCAGGAAGTCGGCGCGCTGCTCGAGGCCAAGTCGATCCACCCGGGCCGGTCCGCGTTCGACCACCTCATGGCTCAGGCCTACACCCACGGCATTCCGCGCCGCCGGGTGGAGGAGGTCATCGAGCTGACGGGCCTCCAGACGGTGGCCAAGAAGCGCGCTGGCGCCTTCTCCCTCGGCATGGGCCAGCGCCTCGGCATCGCGGCGGCACTCCTCGGCGACCCGGCCACCATCATGCTCGACGAACCGGTCAACGGACTGGACCCCGAGGGCGTGCTGTGGATCCGCAACCTGCTCACCGGGCTCGCGGCGGACGGCCGTACGGTCTTCGTCTCCTCGCACCTGATGAGCGAGATGGCGCTGGTCGCCGACCACCTGATCGTCGTAGGACGAGGACGGCTGCTGGCGGACACCACCGTGCGGGAGCTGATCCAGCAGGCCGGCGGTGACACGGTCACCGTGGCGACCGACCAGGCCGCCCGGCTGCGCGAGGTGCTTGCCGGTCCCGGCGTCGAGATCACCGGTGCGGCCGGATCCGAAGAGCTCCAGGTGACGGGTCTGACCCCGCGCGCGATCGGTCTCAAGGCCGCCGAGCACGGCATCCCGCTGTTCGAGCTCAGTTCCCGGACCGTCTCTCTCGAAGAGGCGTTCATGGACCTGACCCGCGACGCCGTCGAGTACCACGCCAGCGCCACCGTCGAGTCCTCCGGGAGGGCCGCATGAGCACCGTCACCGTCACCGACAGCCCCGCGCCCGCACCGGTGCGGGAGGCCCGTCCGACGTACAAGGTCACCGGCCGCCGTGTGCTGCGCTCCGAGTGGGCCAAGCTCTGGTCGCTGCGGTCCACCTGGATCACCCTCGGCCTCGGACTGCTGTTCCTCGTCGCGTTCGGCGTGATCGCCGCCGCGCACTACAAGTCCGAGCTGAACTCCGGCCGGCCCATGCACCGCGACGACGTCGCGGCCACCGCGCTCAGCCTCTCCGTGTTCGGCACGAACTTCGCGCAGCTCGCCCTCGGCGTGCTGGGTGTGCTGATCACCGCGGGTGAGTACTCCACCGGCATGATCCGTTCCACGCTGGCCGCCGTGCCCCGCCGCCTGCCGGTGCTGTGGTCCAAGGCCTCGGTGTTCGGCCTGGTCGCCCTCGTCGTCGCCACCGTCGGTGTCTTCGTCGCGTTCACGATCGACAGCGGCATCGTCTCGGGCACCCCCGCGGCCCTCACCATGTCCCACGCCGGCGTGGTCCGCAGCCTGCTGGGCGCGGGCCTCTACCTCGGTCTGGTCGGCGTGATCGGCACCGCGCTGGGCGCCCTGCTCCGCTCGGTCGCCGGTGGCATCTCGGTCCTGGTCGCCTCGCTGATGCTGGTGCCCGGTCTGATCTCGCTGCTGCCCAGCTCGTGGCAGGACAACATCAGCCCGTACCTGCCGAGCAGCGCGGGCGAGTCGATGTTCGCGCTGACCCACGACTCGACCACCCTGTCGCCGACCGCCGGGCTCGTGGTCTTCCTCGGCTGGACCGTGCTCGCCCTGGCGGGTGCCGCCTACCGTCTCGTCCGCTCGGACGCCTGACCCACCGCGCACCGCGCCGCGCGACCGGCACGGCACCCGACCGGACTCACCCGGTCCGGTGTCGTGCCGTCCGGGCACCGGGCGTCACGACCGAGCCGCGCGGTGACGCCCGTACGAGGACACGGGGAGGCGCGTACGAGGACGCGGCCGGACCCACAATGGACAGGTGAGACCCATGAGCGCGGACCGGTGACTCCCATGAACATCGACGACACCGCCCTGCCCGAACCGGCGGACGACCGGCCTTTCGCCGAGGCCGACCTGCCGTGGAACCACCCGCTGGCCCGTGCGCTGTCCCGTCTCGGCCGTCGGCTCAAGCAGGGCGACCGGAAGCGTCCGTGGCTCCTCGACTCGGCGGTGACGGCCGTCGTGGCGCTGCTGTTCTGCGTGCCCGACCTGGTGCACGACGACGACGGCAGACACCACGGCTTCGACACCCAGTTCACCCACCTGCCCTGGCCGGGGACGCTCGCGCTGCAGGCCGGACTGGTCCTTCCTCTGCTGTGGCGGCGCAGAAGGCCGTCCCTCGCCTTCGCCGTGATCACCGCGGTGTTCATCCTCCAGCTCGCGCTGGGCGTCTGGCTGCGCGCGGACGTCGCCGTACTGATCGCCCTCTACAGCCTCGTGCTCCACGGGGAGCTGCGACGGCTGCCCGTGGCCTGCGCGGTCACGGCCGGCGCGCTGGGGCTGGTCGCCGTGCGCCTGCCGTCCGACGTGCACGTCCTGGACGCGCTGTTCTTCCTGTTCAGCACCATAACGGCGGCCGTCGCGCTCGGACTGGCGGTGCGTATCCGGCGCGGCCAGCTCGCCGTCCTGCGGGACCGCGCGACCCGGCTGGAGGTCGAACGCGACCAGCGCAGCAAGCTGGCCGCCGCCGCCGAACGCACCCGTGTGGCCCGCGAGATGCACGACATCGTCGGTCACAACCTCTCCGTCATCATCACCCTCGCCGACGGCGGCGCGTACGCGGC
Source organism: Streptomyces sp. NPDC002742 (assembly GCF_042888885.1). Lineage (NCBI taxonomy): Bacteria > Bacillati > Actinomycetota > Actinomycetes > Kitasatosporales > Streptomycetaceae > Streptomyces > Streptomyces sp. NPDC002742. The sequence goes on along the minus strand of NZ_JBIAQF010000001.1, from coordinate 334,892 downwards.
CGACCTCGCGCCGGAACGCGGCAAGCAGGCCCTGCTGCTCATCGGTGACACCGGGCGGCAGGCACTCGGCGAACTGCGCCGCCTGCTCGGCGTCCTGCGCGAGCAGACCCAGACTCCCGCCACCCCCGAGCTGAGCCCTCAGCCGGGCATCGGGGACATCGACGGCCTGTGCGAGCGGATACGGGCCGCCGGCCCGCACGTCGTCCACCGCAGCAGTGGCGAACCGGGCACCCTGGACCGCGGCGTCCAGCTGGCCGTCTACCGCATCGTCCAGGAGGCTCTCACCAACGCCCTCAAGCACGGGGGCCCCGAGACCCGCGTCGATCTCGAGGTGAGCGTCGAGGACACCCTGCTGCACATCGACGTCCACGACACCGGCCCGGGTACCGCCACCTCCCGCTCCCGGCCGCACGACGACGAAGGACACGGAATCCCCGGCATGAGAGAACGCGCGGCCCTCTACAACGGGACGGTCGTCGCGGGCCCCGCCCCCGACGGCGGATGGACGCTGCGGGCCACCCTCGACCTCACCCCTCTGGGCGGGACCGATCTCGCTCCGTCGGCCGCCGCGGGGGGTGCCGCATGACCAGTGTGCTCATCGTCGACGACCAGCCGCTTCAGCGCCTCGGTTTTCGGATGCTCCTGGAGAGCACGCCGGACACCGATGTCGTCGGGGAGGCGTCCCACGGGGGCGACGCCGTCCGCAGGGCGGCCGAACTCCGCCCGGACGTGATCCTCATGGACGTACGGATGCCGGGCATGGACGGCATCGAGGCCACCCGTCGGGTCGTCGCGTCCGGCGGCCGGTCCCGCGTCCTGATCCTGACCACGTTCGACCTGGACGAGTACGCCTACGCCGCGCTGCGCGCGGGAGCCAGCGGATTCCTCCTCAAGGACGCCCATCCGGAGGAACTGCTCGCCGGCATCCGCGCGGTCGCCGCGGGCGACGCGGTGATCGCCCCCGCCCTGACCCGCCGCCTCCTGGACACCTACGCCAAGCACCTCCCCCGCGATCCCGTGACGGGAAAACCGCAGGACGACACGCGCGTACGCGCCCTCACCGAGCGGGAGTACGAGATCTTCGTCGCCATCGGCGAGGGCTGGAGCAACAGCGAGATCGCCGAGCGCCTGGTCGTGGCGGAATCCACCGTCAAGACCCATGTCGGCCGTGTCCTGGCGAAGGTCGGAGCCCGCGACCGCGTCCAGGCCGTCATCCTCGCCTACGACCTCGGCGTCGTCCGCCCGAACCCACCCGACTGACTTCCCCGGGCCGTCGAGGGTCGCGCGAACTCCCCCTCGTGGACCGGCGCGCGCGTCAGCCGGCGGACGACCCGGCCGGCGTGGCCTCGGCCGGTGACCGGCCGAGGCGCATCCGAGGCGGGTACCGCGACCCGATACTAGGGTCGGCGACATGACCGACAACAACCTGCGTCTCGTCACCGTGGAGCGGACCGGTACCGGGCACTTCACCGCGACGAACGCGCGCGGCGGGACGATCGCCTTCGGTACGAGCTCCGATCCCGAGGGAGAGGACGCGTTCACCCCGGTCGAGTTGCTGCTCGCCGCCATCGGGGGCTGCACCGCCGCCGACGTCGATGTCGCGACCGCCCGCCACGCCGAGCCCACGACGTTCACCCTGACCGTGACCGGCAACAAGATCGGCGACGAGCTCGGAAACCGGATGACCGACCTCGCGGTCACCTTCTCCGTGGCGTTCCCGGACGGCGAACCCGGGGACCGCGCGCGTGCGATCCTCCCCCGGGCCGTCAAGACCTCCCACGAAAAGCTCTGCACGGTCAGCCGCACCGTGGAGGCCGGCACCCCCGTCACCGTGACGATCGCCGCCGACTGACCGCGCCGGGACCCGCGGCGGGCCCCGGCGAACGATGACGCGGCCGGGTGGAGTGAAGCGGCGTTTTCGGGGCAGACGCCGAACGTCGAAGAGCGTGGATGCGGGACGGATCGTATGGGCCGACGGGTGAGCGAAGCGGGACAGCAGGAACAGCGGGGTGCACTGATCGAGGCATCAGTCGCGTACGACGGTGACTCCGCGTGCATCGCCCAGGCGCGGGCGTTCACCCGTGACTTCCTGACGCGGGTGCAGGCGGTCGCCGGGCTGCCCGTCTCCGGACGGGTGATGGGCGTGGTGCCCCTGGTCGTCAGCGAACTGGTGACCAACGCGGTCAAGTACGCGGCCGGACCCTGCCTGTTGTCTCTGGAGGTCGACCAGGGTGCCGTGAAGGCGACCGTCTGGGATTCCGACCCAACCCTTCCGGTGGCGCGGGCCGCCGACGCGGGCCGGGTCGGCCAGCACGGGCTGGAAATAGTCATGGCCGTGTGCCACTCCTTCGAGATGCACCGGGAACCCGTCGGCAAGCGGATCACCGCCGTGGTGACGCTGGCCGACACGCCGGACAGTGATCTGGGCCACCCGGTCACCTGACGCCGAGCACCGTCACCCGTGCGACAGCGGGGAACACGGCCGATCGCGCGAAGTCGCCGCAGGGAGCCACGCGGAGCAGCCGTGGCACCCTGAAGAGCGCCCTGAAGAGCCGAAACGAAATCGTGTCGCGTCAATGCGGCCGGCCTGCGGGACAATGGCGAGTTCGCAAATCTCCTTCGGCAAGGAAACGGGTGGTTAACACAGTGCGGCAGGCAGGTGTACTAGACGTCGGGTGTCACAGCGCGCTCCTCACCGTGGCGCGGCGACGCGCCGGGGTGGACATGGAACCGGTGCTGTCCCGAAAGGTACGGCTCCAACTGCACGAGACGCTCGACGCGAAGGGGCGTCTGCGCAAGTCAGGCGTACGCAGTGTGCAGCGGGCGGTGGCCGAAACACTCGCCGAGGACCGGGAGCCCTTGCCGGAGGTCTACGCGTTCGCCACGTCCGTGATTCGCGACGCCCCCAATCGCGAGGAGGTCCTCGCCCAGGTGGCCAGCGCCACCGGCACCCGGCTGCGGGTGCTGTCCGGCGAGGAGGAGGCCCGCCTGGCCTATGTGGCCGCACGCCGTTGGGCGGGCGCGCGGGCCGGTTCCCTGCTGGTGCTGGACATCGGTGGCGGGACCGTGGAGATCGCGTCAGGCACGGCCGAGCAGCCGTGTACGGCCCTGTCCCTGCCGCTGGGCGCGCGAACGGTCACCCGTGACTGGAAACTCGGGGAGGCCGTGTCCTCGAAGCGGCGACTGGCCGAGGTGCGCGACCACCTGAGCGACCGCCTCGCCGAGGTGGCCGACCTGCCGAGGGCCGAGCCCGACGGGCGGGTGCTGGCCTGCTCCAAGACCTTCACCCAGCTCGCCCGCTACACCACCGCCGGCCGCGACCGCTCCGGGGCCCCGCAGCGCCTGACCCTTGACGACGTACGGGCCGCGGTGGGCGTGCTGGCCGAGAACGGGTCCACGGGCCGCGCTCGGCTGCCCGGGATCTCGCGTCACCGGGCCGGGCAGTCGCTGGCCGGGGCGCTGGTCGCGGAGGCCCTGATGGAGGCCTGCCGGGCCACGAGCGTGGAGATCTCCCCCTGGTCCACCAGGGAGGGCCTGCTTCTGGAGCGCCTCGGGGCCCTGCGCGCCAAGGGTTCCACCCGCCGCTGAACCGGCCGGTCACCGGCCGCGTGTCCCGCGGCGGCGGACTCGCGGCCGTCGGTTCCGTCAAACGCGTGGACACCGCCGCGCGTTCGAGACGCCCGGGCCCGACAGGCGGCTCGGCGCGACCCGTTGTGCGGGCGCGTGACGATCGCGGGCGGGAACAAACCCGTACCTCTCGACGCTGATCCGAGTACCCCGGCAGGTGCCGGGAGGCGGAGTGTCGCGGGGTGTGGTGGACCGCCCGGCGGCTCGATTCGTGGAAAGGCGTGAGAGCGATGACGGCGTCCGGACAGCGGCTGCTTCGGGGGGCCGGGGCGGGTGAGTCGCCCCTGGTGACGTCCTGCGGCCGCAGGATCTCCGTGAAGGAGATGCGGCTGGCCACGCCGGACCGGCCGATCGGCCGCGTCACCCTGGACGTGGGACCGGACCAGGGCGACGAGCACGGGGTGTGGGCCTCTCTCACTCCCGCCGAGGCGCGCGAACTGGCCCGGCGTCTCCTCGCCCACGCCGCCCTGGTGGAACCGGCGGGACCGCCCGATCAGGAAGCGCCGCGGGCTCACGCCATGCCTCTCGACACGACGGGAGCCGCGTCGGGCTCCCGCTCCGGACACCGCTCCGCCTGAGCGGACGACGGCCCCGGAGAGCCCCTGGCCCGGCGCGAAACGACTTGCGGGTGCCGGGCTCCCCCGGAAGAGGGGGAGCCCGGCACCCGCGTGCCTGTCAGTCGGCGCCGTTCAGGTTCACGGGAACTGCGTGACCTTCGACGGGACCGTGTCCGTCCCCGACGTCGGCGCGCCGGTGTTGTTGACGACGTGGGCGTACTGGCCCTTGCCGCCCAGGGAGATCACCAGGATGTCGTGCAGCTTGACCCCGGTCTTCACCGGGACCTGGAAGCCGTGCGCCTGCACGATCGACGAGTCCGTGGTGAAGTTGCAGTAGCTGCCCAGACCCCATGCCTCGTGCACGGCCACGGAGTCGGCGACCTTGTAGGCCGCGTATCCGACGATGCCGTCGTGGGTGATGGCGGCGGAGTTGGGCACGTCGTACGCCTTCTCGTTCTGGAAGAAGATCGTGCGCCCGTTCTCGCCGTTCCACAGCACGTCGTACTTGTTGAAGTGCTCGACGAACAGGCCGGTCGCCAGGACGTCGTCACCGTTGACCACGAGGCCGTAGTCGGCGCGGTTGGTGTCCCAGCCGATACCTTCGCCGTGGTCGGCGCGCCAGAGCCAGGTGTGGTCGATCACGACGTCGTCGCTGTTGACCACGACCGAGTTGGTGGCGAGGCCGGGGCCCGCGCCGCCGATCCGGACGAACACGTCCTGCATGGTGGTGGGGTTGGCGGAGTGGTCGGCGGAGGAGCCCGACGGGCCGATCTGGAGCAGGGTGCCGGAGTTGGAGCGGCCCGCGTCGATCAGGAATCCGGCGAGCCTGACCCCGTCCACGTCCGCCACGTGCATGGCGTCGACGCCGTTGTCCGGCACGATGGTCGCCAGCCCGAGGCCGAGGACGACGGTGTTGGCCCGGGTCACGTTGATGGTCTGGTCGAGGTGGTAGACCCCCGGGGTGAACAGCAGGTTGAGGCCCTGGGCGAGCGCCGCGTTGATGGTCGCCGCGGTCGCGCCGGGCTTGACGACGTAGAACTGGTCGAGCGGGATCGACGTGCCGGCCGTGTTGGGCCACGAGACACCGCGGGCGTTGGTGCGCTTGGAGGGCACGAACACCTTGTAGGCGCTGCCGTCCAGGTACAGGAAGGGCTTCTCGCGGGAGACCGGGGTGGTGTCCAGGGTGGTGTACGGGCCGGAGTCGAAGTTCGTCGCCGGCGCTCCCTGGACGCCCGTGAAGGTCATGTTCCAGACGCCGTTGGTCCAGCCTCCGACGGAACTGTCACGGGTGTACCACTGCTGCTGCGAGTACGGACCGACCGTGCCGTCGATCTTGGAGTCGGCGATGTAGCCGCCGGAGGCCCAACCGTAGCCGTTCGGGGACAGGTTCAGGCCGCCCTGTACGTGGATACGGCGGAAGGGGGCCGCCTGGGCCACCGCCCAGCGGTCGGTGCCGTTGGAGGGCGTGATCGACAGGTTCTCCGCCGAACGCCAGAAGTTCTGGGTGGCGTTGCCGTTGAACCAGCCCGCGTCGACGGTGACGTCGCCGTTGATGTGGGTGTCGTCGGGGTTGAGGCCGAGGCCCGAGATCGAGGTGTAGAAGCCGACTTGGGCGTTGATGCCGTTGTACGTGCCCGGCTTCATCAGGAACTGGTAGCGGGCGGAACCGAACTGGTTCGACTCCTGCTGGGCGAAGACCTGGTCGAACTTGCCCTGCAGATCGGGCGTCGAGGGGTCCACGACGATGACGTTGGGCCCGAGGTCTCCGCCGCCCTGTACGGGCGGGGTGCCGGTTCCCGTACCGGTGTGGACGGCGACCTCCCACAGGGAGTACCCGTACGCGGTGCCCCGGGTCGTCCCGTAGATCCGTACGTAGCGGCCCTGGCCGGAGACGTCGTAGGAGGCGGTGCCCCCGGTGCCGTCGGTGACGGTCTTGAGGACGGTCCAGTTCTGGCCGTCCGCGGAGGCCTGGATCTGGAAGGCCTTGCCGTACGCCGCCTCCCAGTTGAGGTCGATCCGGCACAGATCGCTGGTGGCTCCCAGGTCGACCTGGACCCACTGCGGGTCGGCGAAGGCGCTGGCCCAGCGCGTTCCGGTGTTGCCGTCGAAGGCCGCCGAGGCCGGGCTCGCCGCGTTCTCGGTGGAGGAGGCGGTGGCCGCCTTGCCCTGGGCCGCGTTGGCCGAGCCACAGGTCCCGGGCGTGGTGGTGCCGCTGGTGCCGAAGACCTGGAACTCCCAGAGGGAGTAGCCGTACGGGGTGGCACGGTGGACGCCGTACATCCGCACATAGCGGCCCTGGCCCGAGACGTCGAGGGTGTCGGTGCCCCCGTCGCCGCCGGTCACGGTCTTGATGTCGGTCCAGGTGCTGCCGTCCGGGGAGGTCTGGACTCGGTAGTCACTGCCGTACGCGGCCTCCCAGTTGAGGACGACCTTGGTGATCGTGGCCGTGGCGCCGAGGTCGACCTGGAGCCACTGGGTGTCCGTGGCGCCCGACGACCACCGGGTGGCGGTGTCGCCGTCGACGGCGTAGGCGGCGGGAGTGCCCCCGTTCTCGTCCGAGGAGGACGTGGCCGTCTTGCCCTGGGACAGCGGGAGATCGGCCGCGGCGGCCGGTCTCTGCAAGGGCAGGGTGATGAGCGCGGCCATTGCGGCCAGCGCGACACCCAGGGTTCTGAGTTTCATGCCGTGACTCCATGCGGGTGGGGTGACGAGCGGAGCGGACACACTGAATCGGGAGCTGAGGACACAGCTCTGCCATGTGAGAGGGAGGGGTATGAACTGGCCTTCCGGCGCTCTTAGTTCACGCTTTGATTTAAGTAATGAACCATCAAGGTGACAAGCCCCGCGACACGAGTTTCTTCAATTCGTGCGCACGGAGACCCCGCTGGTGGCCACTTCATGGGGTTTGACCTGGACGGGGGTCGTCACGGACGGTCCGGAGGCCGCTCTGATCCGTCAAGACTTGAAGGCTCGGGAGGGTTTGGATCCTGCGCACCGGCCGCGACCTCGACCAGCTCACCGCCGAAGACGTCTTCTAGGCACCTGGCCCGAAGATCCGATCTGGGCCCAGTGGGCCTGCCCGAGCCCGATCCGCCGCGGCGACGGTGCGGGCAACTTCAAGGCCGTGGATCAACCAGAGCATGGCCGAGGACGAGGCGTTCCGGGCCTCGGCCGTCATCGAGACCGCTCCAGGTCAGTTTCGACGCTGCGATGGCCAAGCTCAACAGCCTCAAGCGATCTGCAACCGATGGTCGGCCGCAGCCGGTCGACCTTGGCATGCCGGTCTTCACCGACCACGCACCCCCGCCCCAGCAGGGACCAGGAGGGCCCGAATACCGGCCCTGATCGCGTCAAAGGGCGAGTTCGGCTTGGCGAAGGCTGCGGAACACCGCCGGGGTCGTCCATCCGCGCAACGTGGCGTGAATCGCCGATCGGAATGCGGCCTCGGCCGTGGCGGCGTCGAGGGCCCCGGCCAGTTCGAGAGTCACCAGCCCGTGCAGGGTGGCCCAGACCGACAGGGCGATCGACGTTGCCTCACCGACGAGGACGGACGCCGTCAAGGCGCGATCGATCGCCGCGAGGAGTGGACGGATCGGGTCACCGGCACCGACCTCCCCCGACGGGTCGAAGGACTGCACACCACCGAACAGCACCGTGTACAGGTGGCTGTGTCCGCGCCCCCAACGACGGTAGGCGACGGCCAGCGCGTAGAGGTCGGCGAGAGGGTCCGCGGAGGTCTGCGCCGCCGACAGGTCCTGGAACAGGCCGGCGACGGCCCTGTCGCGCACCGCACCGATCAGCCCGTCCTTACCACCGAACAAGGAATACACCGCCGTCGTCGACGCCTCGGCAGCAGCGGCCACGGCGCGGACCGTGAGCAACTCCCGCGGACGGGTGGCGAGCATCTCGGTCGCGCACACCACAAGCCGCTCTTTGACGGCCTCGTCGTTTGTTCTCGGCCTACCCACGACCAGCAGCCTACCGTCTTTGATAACGTCGTTTTGAAACAGCGTTCTGAAATTGGGGGTCCGCCGTGCTCACATCCGCCATACGTCTCGTCCGCTTCACCGGACGCTTACTGCCGGCCCTGGCCGCCGTCGCGATGCTGGTCGTCGCCTTTCTCGCACTGATCGTCCTCACAGACGGGGCAGGCTCGGGGCTCGCCGCATGGTTGACGACCCTTGGAGCCGGGGCTGCCCTCGCCACGTGGCGGGGTCGGCGCCGCACTTGGCCGACGCGGCTCGTGCCGTTCCTGCCGGTGGTTGTCGCGGCAGCATTGACGGCGGCGGTCTGCGTTCCGGCCGTGCCGACGGCCCGGCGGTACCCGCCCGCCCCGCCGTTCGTGACTACGCAGCACTGGAGCCTGTCCACCGGCAGCCGGGTCGCGGTGTATCACTACCCGCCCGCGAACCCCGGCACCCGGCATCCCATTCCGTTCGTGTACCTCAACGGCGGACCGGTCCGTGGCATCTCGGTGCTCGACCACCGGTTCCTGCAACTCCTGGCACGCCAGGGTTACGACGTCTACGCCTACGAACAGGCCGGTGGCGGACGAAGCGACCTGCTCCCCATGGGCCAGTACACGATCTCCCGGTCGGCCAGCGACCTCGCCGCCTTCATCGACCGCCTGAGCAAGGGCAGGGTCGACATCCTCGGATTCTCCTCAGGCGGGACCACGCTCACCCGAGCCCTGGCCGACCCGAGCGTCGCCGCACGCTTGCACCGGGCGATCATCGCCGAGCCCGGTCCCATGGACGGCCCCACGGCACACATCACCGGGCACAAGGGCCGAAAATCCGCACGGGGCCTCGCGCCGGCCATGACCGGACCGCGATCGACACACGTCCCCCGGTACGCCGTGGCATTCGGCCTCATGCGCCTCGGACTCCTCACCCCCGACACCGGACTGATCGGACAGGCCGAAGGCGACAACGCCTTCACCGCCGCGGACCTCGGCAGCGACACCGCATCCGCCTACTGCGCGCGGGACGCGCACCGCATCCCCGCCGAGGACAGCGCACAGAACTTCTCCTTCAGCCCCGCCGCCAGCCTCCGTATCCAGCAGACGGTCAAGGATTCACCCTCCATCGCCTCACAACTGAGGCAGTCCCGGACCCCCGCGATGCTGATGATCGCCGAGTGCTCCTCCCAGCTCCGTCAATGGGAGACCGCCATCCTTGCCGATGACCCCGCCGTCCAACGCACCCAGTACATGCCAGGAGTCGGACACCACATGTGGAACGGCCTCGACGACAACAACGACCGAGCCGCCGCCGTCATCACTGCGTTCCTTCAGGACAAGCCGGCACCCCTGCCGAACTCCCCGACCCGCGACGAGATCCCTACCTTCCTGCGCGATCACAAATGACGACGTTGCAGCCCGTCACCGGCAACGGCAGGCGAACCCTCGAAGCCGTCCGGGCCCTGCGCCAGGTACCGCTGGAGACGACCTCTTGGTCCGGAAAAGCGTCCGGGGACGCCCGCCGTCGCAACGGCGGGACGACCGCGGGCACTCGGCGCAAACAGCGGGCCCGCCCGGACCGCGAAGGCGGTCCGGGCGGGCCCGGTTCAGTCCCGCGTCAGGGCGTGATCCGCCACTGCTGGATGTAGCCCACGTCGATCGACGCGAGGTCTTGGACGCGCAGCTTCCAGGTACCGTCGACCGGCTGCGCCGAGGCGTCCACCGTGAACGTCTGGTCCACGTTGTCGGCCGAGCCCCCGCTGCGGTTCAGCAGCGAGTACACGGTGCCGTCGGGGCCGACGAGGTCGACCTTCAGATCACCGCGGTAGGTGTGGACGATGTTCACGTAGACCTCGGTGGTCGCCGAGGCGTTGCCGGGGCGGCCCGTGATCGTGATGGGCGACTCGACCGCCGGTCCCACATCGGGGATGTCCACGCGGGTGGCGTTGGCGTAGATGTACGCGATCCGCCATTGGAAGGCCACCGACACGGCCGCGCCGGTGCCGTCGGTCACCGTGACCGTCGTGTCGCTGGTCCCGATCGTGGTCGGGACCCCGGAGATCAGCCCGGTGTCACTGATGGCCAGGCCGTCCGGAAGGCCGGTGGCCGTGTAGGTCAGGCCGGCGCCGGTGTTGGTGGTGTACGCGTTCACCTGGAGGGACACCTCCTGGCCGACCCCCGAGGTCTGGTCGGCGACCGGGGCGATGTTGACCCCCAGGGCGACGCGGTCGCCGACGTTGATGCCGGCCCAGGCGTCGGCCACGGCCAGATATGTGCCGCTGTAGGCCCCGAAGAGATCGGCCGCGGCCTGGAGGGTGGCGACCCGGGCACCGGCGTAGTTGGTCGTCGACGTCATGTACGTCGTCAGCGCGCGGTACCAGATCCGGGCCGCGTTCTCGATGCCGATTCCGGTCACCGGCAGGCCGTCGTGGGTCGGGCTGTCGTACGACACGCCGTTGACGGTCTTCGGGCCGCTCCCCTCGGAGAGCAGGTAGAAGAAGTGGTTCGCCGGTCCCGAGGAGTAGTGGACGTCGATGCCGCCCAGCGAGGAGTCCCAGTAGTCGCGGGAGGAGCCGTCCCTTGAGGGCTTGTCCATGTAGCGCAGCGGTGTGCCGTCGCCGCGGATGTCGATCTTCTCGCCGACGAGGTAGTCGGGGACGTCGGCGGCCAGGTTCGCGTGGAACTCCACCGCCGCGGCGAAGATGTCGGACGTCGCCTCGTTGAGGCCGCCGGACTCTCCCGAGTACGTCAGGTTCGCGGTGGCGCTGGTGACGCCGTGGCTCATCTCGTGGGCCGCCACGTCCAGCGCCGTCAGCGGCTTGGCGTTGCCGGAGCCGTCGCCGTAGGTCATGCAGAAGCAGCTGTCGGACCAGAAGGCGTTGACGTAGTTGCTTCCGTAGTGGGCCCGGCTGTAGGCGGCCACACCGTCGTTGCGGATGCCGTTGCGGCCGTAGACGTCCTTGTAGTAGTCCCAGGTCGCGGCAGCTCCGTAGGCGACGTCGACGCCGGCGGTCTGCCGGTCACCCTGGGTGCCGTCGCCCCAGACATCGTTGTCATCCGTATAGAGGGTTCCGGTGCCGGAGGTTCCCTGGTTGAGGTCGTAGGTGCGGTGCCCCGCGCGGTCCGCGTCGACCAGTTGGTACGTCGATCCGGCCGGAGTGGTGGAGAGCGGCACCGTGCCCACGTACTGGCCCGTGCCCGTGCCGGTGTCCACGCCCTCGTACCGGGAGGCGACCTTGCCGGTGGCCGCGTCGGTGACGACGTGCAGCTCGCTCGGCGTGCCGTCACGCTGGAAGCCCTCGATCACGGACTCCCAGGCCAGGACCGGGCGGGTGCCCGCGGCCCAGACGACGAGCCGGGGTGTCCCGTCGACCCGGGCTCGCCCGACGGCCGCGTTCCTGCCCGCCGTGAGTGCCTTCGCCGCGGCGTCGGCGGCGGTGGTCCTCGGCTTGACGCTCGGCACGGCGATGGAGGACCGACTGGCCTCGGACACGGTGCTGCGGCCGTTCCTCAGGTGTTCGACCAGGTCACCGCCGACCACCGGAAGTCCGGCGAAGGTGCGCTCGTACCGCGTGTGGGTCGTACCGTCCGCGTCCTGGACGACGTCCTTGACGACGAGTTTCTCCCGCGCTCCGAGTCCGAGCCGCTTCGCGGTGGCGCCCACGGCCGCTCCGGCGCTCCTGATGAGGGCGGTACGCCTGGCGGGCGACAGCGGGACCTGGGCGGCACCGGACCGGGGCTGGGCGACGATCTTCGCAACGCTCCTGCCGGGAACGGGGTCCACGGCGGCGGACGCGGAACCCGGCTGGACGGCGAGGGCCAGTAACGAGCTCGCGGTGGTGAGGGCGAGGGCAGCGGCGCGTCCGCGCCTACGGGCGGAAGGGTGTTGCCGGTTCAAGGTCATCTCCTTCTGCGGGGGGTGGCCCGGGTGGAGACCCCGGGCGCCCGGACCGGCGGGGTACGGCCGGTCCGCGGGGAGCTGGGCTGGAACGAGCGCCGCAGGAAGTGCCCGCACGAAAGCGCTCGCGGACTCGGCGGCGCGTGGATCGTGAGGGGGCGGATCGTGAGCGTGCGAATCGCGAGGGTGCGGGTGCGCCGATGGGGGTGAGCTCGGGAGGGTGCGCTCGGGACGGTGAGCTCGGGACGGTGCGCCGATGAGGGTGATGGGCGGGGGGTGACGGACGGGGGTGACGGGCGGGGGGTGTGAACGAAGCGTGAACGTTCGACAGCAGAGTGACATCCCGGCGATGGTCTTGTCATGGAGGCGACAAAACATCGGCTTGAACTGACCATTGCCTACCGCGAGTTCTTCGCCTCTGTCAGACCTTTTCCGACCCTGTGAGATGGCTGTGAGCGCGGCTGCCATCGCCGACGCGCACGGCCCGGCATCGGTATGTCCCCTGGCGGAGAAGGGTGCGCTCGGAGGGCCCCGAACGCTCCGCTGCCCGGTGATTCGGCGACTCGGAGTCGTTCGGCTGCTCGGCCGGTTCCGGTGGACCTGTCCTCCGAGGATCGACCCGCGGAGGGCCGTCCCTCAGCGCCGACTCGCGCGGGTGTGGCCGTGCGAGGGTTCAGGTGGGCAGGGTGGAGGTCTGCGGTCGCGCAGCCAGTCGTGAACGGCGAGGCCGAGGGCGCCGAGGATGAACACGATCCCGGAGCCGATGGCGATCACCACGGCGGAACGGTAGTCGTGACGGCCGGTGCCGAGCACCACGTAGAACAGACCCGGCAGCGCGGCCGTACCGACGGCGCCGCCGAGCCGTTGGGCCGTCTGCAACGCGCCACCGGCCGCCCCCGCCATCCGCACCGGCACGTCCCGCAGTGTCATCGTGACATTGGGCGAGATGACGCAGCCGCTGCCCAGCCCCCCGACGAACAGGGCTGGAGCCGCGAACCACAGGGCGGTGTCGCCGGGAGCGAGGCCCAGCACCAGCACCGCTCCGCCCAGCCCGGCGGCGACGGCCGCCAGACCGCAGACGGTCAGCAGCCGGCCCAGCCGCTCCACCAGCCGCCCGGCCACCACCGCCGCCGCGGCCGAACCGATGGCGAAGGGGGTCACCGCGAGTCCTGAGCGCAGGGGGGAGTAGCCCTGACCGTTCTGGTAGTAGAGGGCGAACACCAGCCACACCCCGCTGAACCCCACGAAGTACAGGGCGGCGATGGCCGCCCCGGCCGCGTAGCCCCGCGTGCGCGTCACCAGGCGGGGATTCAGGAGCGGCTGACCGCCGCCCGCCGCCAGCCGTCGCTCCCACCGCGCGAACGCCACGAGGAGGCCCAGCCCCACCGGGAAGAGCCACCACAGCTTCCGTATTCCGCCGGACTCCGCGAGGACCAGTGGAAGCATCACCGCGAGCACACCGCAGCCGAGCAGCAGAACGCCCCGCAGGTCCAGTCGTTCGCGGCGGCCCGGTGCGACCTTGGGCAGCAGACGCGCGCCCAGCAGGAAGGCGACGGCTCCGACCGGTACGTTCACGTAGAAGATCCAGCGCCAGCCCTGGGGCCCGTCGGCGAGCATGAGGATCAGCCCGCCGATGACCGGACCCACCGCGCTGGAGATACCGACCGTGGCGCCGAAGAGCCCGAAGGCCCGGCCGCGCTCGGCTCCCCGGAACATCTGCTGGATGAGGGCGGAGTTCTGCGGTGCGAGGCAGCCGGCGGCCGCGCCCTGCGCCAGCCGGGCCAGGACGAGGAGAGCGATGGTCGGGGCGGCGCCCGCCGCGGCACTGCACAGGACGAAGGCGGCGAGCGCGGACAGGAAGATCCGCCGGCGGCCCACGGCGTCGCCCAGGCGTCCGGCCGTCACGAGAACGAGCGCGAAGGTGAGGGCGTAGCCCGAGACGACCCACTGGATGGACGGGGCGGTGGCGTGCAGGTCGCGCTGCATCGAGGGCAGGGCGACCGCGACGATGGTGACGTCGAGCAGGCTCATGAACCCGGCCGCCAGGGTGACCCACAGGGCGCGCCATCGCCGCGGATCGGCGCCCTCGGCCGCCGCCGGCGTCCTGTCCCCGCGTGCGTCCGCGTGCGTGTCCGCTCCCACGCCAGGGGCTCCTCTCCACCGCTCCCCCACCATCCTCGGCCCGCGCGGGCATCCGGCAACACGAGATCCTGCGGCTCACCCCGAGTTACGGGGCCTCACAGCGCGGCTCACCGCGAGGGGCGGTCGGGCGCCGTCCGCGGCAGGGTACCGACGATGATCGCCGCCGACACCCGGTCCTCGGTCACGATCCGCGCCAGTACGGCCACCGGGACGACCACCGCGAGCCCCTATGGGGACATGGGCGTGGGGCCCGTTCTCCGGAACGGACCCCACGCCGTACGGTCGAAATGACGAACGACCGCACCGACTCCCTGAGCGTCGGCTGTCAGCCCTTGAAGACGTCCTTCGTCTTCTCCTTGGCCTGCCGCGCGTCGCCCTTCGCCTTCTCGGCCCGGCCCTCGGCGGTCATCCGCTCGTTGCCGACGGCACGTCCGGCCGCTTCCTTGGTCTTGCCCTTGGCCTGCTCCATCTTGGCCTTGGCCTTCTGCTCGCCACCCACGATGTCTCACTTCCCCATCACGATCGACTTCGGGTGTCTAGACATCGAGTGACCCGTCCGGCCCGCGCCAAACGTGAAGGTCGAGGATCAGTACCCGGTCGCTCGGTGACCCTCCGTGGTCGCGTGCGGCTCCGGCGTGCCGGAACGGGTGGGCTGGGCCAGCCTGGATACATGGGCCGATGACACTTCGATCCGTCCGGAGGGTCACGCCCGTCTTGGGCAGCCAGAGCGAGGACGACGTCATGGGTGATGAGGTCTACCAGCCGGGAGGCCCCGATGTCCGCGAGGACGAGGGCATCCTCGACCCGGAGGACACCCTTGAGGACCGGGGCTCGGACCCCTTCGACGAAGGGTGGTCGCCGCCCGAGCGCCCGCTCGCCGTGGACCATCGAGGCACTACGGCGCGCGAGCAGCGCGAAGGGGAGAGCCTGGACGAGAAACTGGCCGAGGAACGGACGGATCCGGCCCTGGAGGAGCCCGACGAGGACGACGGCACGGGCGGCCTGGAGGACGGTGAAGGTGAAGCCCCGGACGACGAGCTGGGTGTGGACCGTGCGGACCGGATCCTGGCCCTCGACGAGGGCGCCCACCAGGACGCCGAGCACGACATGATCGCCGAGGACGTCGGCTCCGACGGCGGCGGCGGGGCCTCCGCGGAGGAGGAGGCCGGCCACCTGATTCCCGACGACGACATGCCCGAGCGGATGCCGGACGAGGACGTGCGCCGGCCCCCGCAGGACGAGGTCCGCCGACTGCGCTCCGAGGCGGACACCGCTCCCTAGTGCTGACCCGCAGGAATTCGCGGAGGGTGTCGATCACGCCGTCCTGAGCGGCCTGGCGTCATAGGCGGCCGGCCCCCTACAGGGTCCGTGGCTACGTCGCGGCCCGCCGACAGCAGATCCGGCTGGAGGCCTGCAAGGGTGTGGCTGACGCGTTCGTCCCGCAGACCCACAGGCCAGGCGCCGAGGCCGACGTCGACTCCGGGCACGTCACGGTCAAGCCGGCCGGCGAGCTGGTCACCTGTTACTTGTTCGCGTTCCGGATGTCGTACTCGGGCAAGGCCGTCCACCGCATCTTTCTCTGCACTTCGATCGGTCGGGTGCACGGCGGGTGCTTGCCGTGGCTGCGGAGCGCCCAGCGCCCGTCCTACCGGGTAGAGCTCCGCGCCCTCGGGTCCGCTTCCCCTGCCGGCACCTCAGCTTGACGGCGAGCGGGGAAAGCGGTCGCCGAGGACGAGGGCGGCGGGCCAGGTCTCGCTCAGTACCTTGCTGAGCAGGGGGTGGCCGGACTCCAGAACCTCGCTGAGGCGGACGGAGCCGTCCTCGTTGATCCGTTGGCCGCCGAGGACGACGGGTGCGCGCAGGACGTCCTCACCCCAGGGACCGATGGCGTTGCACAGCAGGCCTTCGAAGCGGTGGCCGGCCAGGTCGTCGTCGTGGGCCCGCCGCACGAAGTCGTCGATCACGGCCGCCTGGAGGTAGACCCAGGCGAGGTAGACCACCGTGCGTCCGTCGTCCAGACGGATCGGGAGGCGGACCTTGAGGAAGTTGCCGACGCCCTCCGCGATGATGATCGCGCCCGTGTCGGACTCCACCCGGCGCTTGCGCTCCTCCTCCGAGAGCTCGGCGACCAGGTGGGGCAGGGCCAGGTCGAAGCCGGGGTGCTCCGGGTCGAGGTGGCCGCCGCAGTCGCAGGCGGCACCATGGGCGTGGGCATTTGGTTGTTGCACGGAGGCGGGAGCGAGATCGAGCTGGGCCGTCGGGTAGCTCGGCTCGCCCCCGCCCGTCGGTAGCGGAAGCAGCAGCGCGTAGAACCGCACTGCCGTGAACGTCGTCGGCTCGGGCAGTCCGAGCGCCGCCATCGCCGCCGAAGCGGCCTCGTGGCGCTCACCGTTGACGCGGATCTCGGCCTGCATCGCGCCGGGGCTACCGCCGTAGAAGACCTTGATGCCGTTGAAGAAGGGCGATTCCAGGTCCATAGTGAACGAGTCCGCGATCCGGCGCAGCACGTTCGCTTCCAGCAGCGCGCCCTGCAGCCGCCGGTTCTCGTCGACGTCGCGTCCGAGGCCGACCGCGCCGGACGTGATCATGTGCCAGCCGGGCACGCCGCGCTCGTCGTCGGGGCCCGCGTGGTCCGCGAAGTGCTCGCGGCGGTCGAGGAGTTCCAGCAGGCAGGTGCCTGTCGTCTGCACCCACGTGTTCGCTGCGTCCTGTGGATCGGCGGACATCGACACGACGCAGTCCATGAAGCACGGCACGTCCGGCTGGAGGCCGACGTCCGGTAGCGCGACGAGGTCGTAGTGGTGTCCGCCCCCGTGGTGCGGCGGGGCTACAGCCACGGCCCAACCTTGTGGGCTGATCAACGAGTTCCCCTTGAGCTGGGCTCCCTGCGTGACGCCGGGGGCGAACTCTTCGAGCCCGGCCCTCACCAGGGCGAGGAACTCCAGGTCGGGCAGCCGGTTCGCCGGCGGCTTCTCCTTGCGCGTACGACGTCGTATCCAGGACACCCGTGGATGGTACTGAGCCCAACCGACCGGGCAGCGCTCGGACCCGGGGCGGACATGCGGACACAGGGAGTCGAGGCGACGTACGGAGCCGAGGCGGACGTACGGAGCCGAGGTGACGGCTGGTCAGTCCTCACCCCTCACGATGTTCCACTCGGGTGCGAACCGCTCCGTGCGGGCCGTTCGGTCGGCCGTCGCCGGAACACAGGTCCGCGGACCGCTCTCTCGCCGACGGCGCGCCATGGCCCATCCCGTCTCGGGGCGTGTGGTCGTCCTGGTACCGATGTCCGCGGTCACGGCTCTTCATCTTCCTTCTCTGCTCGACCCCGGCTTCTTCTGTGTTCGGACCCTGCCGGGTCCGGCCTCTCCTACGGCTCCGGGCTGTCGGTATCGGGTCCCCCGCGGCCGCGCGGGGAAACCCCGCCGCACACCGCGAGGTGCCGGGCGCGGACGGACATGCCGGTTTGCGATGCCGTTCGCGAGGCCACACGGTGAGGAGGAGAGGCGTGGCCTGCCGCGTCGCGGCACGGAGCGCCCCGAGAGGACGGCGACGACGATGTTCAAGGGCAACGCGAAGGCGAAGCAGTTCAAGGGAAAGGTGAAGGAGTCCGTCGGGAAGGCGTTGGGCGACACGTCGGTGCAAAGAGCGGGGCGCCGTGAGCAACTGCGCGGCAAGGCCCAGGAGATGACGGAGAAGACCACGGCGCGCGTGCGCGGCTGGACCAAGCACTGAGCGTGGCTCTTCGGCATCCCGCCGACCGCGGTGGCGACGGACTCGGCCGGTTCGAGCGGCTCGCCGGGTCCGGGTCGAGGTTCACCGGTCGCCGGTCTTCTTCGCGGGCTGCGTCGGTCCGGTCTCCCACCGTCGCCGGGCACTTCACAGGGCTCGCCGTGGAACGGCTCCGCGCGGAGGACTAAACCTGGCGATCATCGGATCCGGTGGCTCAGGGATCACACACACGATCTTGGCGTGCCCCGCACGGATCCGGTTGCCGTCGGAGCACGCCGGCCCGCGACTCCCCCGGGCCGGCGTGCTCCGAAGAGACGGCCTCCGGATGCGGAGTCCGCAATCCCCGGTAGCACAAATAGCGCCTATATGATGGTATCGGGAGTTTCCCCCCAGGGTTGTGGCGTCCGCTGTTGTGGCGTCCGCCGCCACGACCGGAGACACCCTGCGGCGGCGGAACCCGCCGACCGGTCGTCGGACCGGCGACGACGGGCACCGCTCCCCATACGGGCAGGTCGACATACGGGCAGGTCGACCGGCGTGAGACATCACAGCCGGTGAAGGGAGGCCCCGTGACGGTGACGCCGCGGGCCGCAGGCGGTCACGCACCGGTGTTCCGGGAAAGCGCGGCCCATGCCGGCCTACCTCACCGGCCACCAAGTGGAATCGGGAGCACGGGGCGCACCCCAGGGAACCCTGTATGTCATCCCGGGGCGGTCGACCAGGCGGTTCCGAGGAGTGCCGACGGGCCGGGATCGCCGCGAGATGCGGGCCCGGGGTGCGACGGGGGCCAGGAGGAGACATCCACGCGAGGCCGGCGACCGGCCCGGCACTCCTCCCAGCGGGAGAGCAACACGTCTCACGCGGAGGAGTGAGCCATGGCCGTACACGTCTACTCGATCACCTTCAAGGACCATCCCCTACGCCTCGGCGATCTCGACGGCGTCGGCACACCGCCCACCCGGCTGCGCACGGTGAGCGCGGGCCCGCTCTGCGCGGTGGTGAGTGACGCGCCGGATGAGGAACTGCCGCTCGGACAACGGGAGTTCGGCGCCTATGAGGAGGTCCAGAAGCGGCTGATGGCGGACGGCACGGTACTGCCGCTGACATTCGGCTGCAGCGCCCCGGACGACGAAGCGGTCCGGTTGGCGCTGGAGGCGCGGGCGGACGAGTTCACGGACAGGCTGGGGCAGTTGGAGGGTTGTGTCGAGTACGACCTCAAGGCGTCGCAGGACGAGGAGATGCTGCTGGGTGAGATCCTCTCGGAGTCGGAGGCGGCCCGACGGCTCAACGACCGGGTCCGCGACGGCACGTCGGACCCCACCGCGGCTCCGCGGCTCCGCGAACTGGTCGCCGTGGAAACGCGTGCACGGCAGGAGGCCTTGGCTTCGGGAGTGATCGAGGCGCTCCGCCCGTTCGCCCGGGAGATCGACTCCACCCGGCCGGACGGAGCGGACTTCCTCAGCGTCTCCTTCCTGGTGAACGAAGAGCAGGACGAGCTGTTCCTCGCAACGGAGTTGAGCCTCGCCCACCAGATGGGCGAGGGCTTCGACTTCCGGCTCGACGGCCCGCTCCCTCCGTACAGTTTCCGCTGACGGAGAGGCCTTTGGGCCGCTGTGCAGCGACGCGGCCGACTCGGCCCGCCACGACACCCTGGCCGCTCTCCTCGTAGAACCACGGGCGGGGAAATCCAGCCCTCCTTGGCGAAGAACCGACCGCCCATTCCGTACGGGTTCACACATACGCCGTTTCCGGTACACAGGGCACGACTCTGATGGGTCCGCCACTCGCAGTTCACCCTGAATGCCCGGGAGACACGTATGTCCAGACGCCACGTCAGGTCCGCAGCAGTCTTTCTCACCGCCACCGGGGTCCTGACCGGGGTGACGGTCGCCCAACCCGCCGCCTTCGCCACCTCCCACGGCAGGGCCGACACCCGGCACGTACTGCTGATCTCCGTCGACGGACTGCACCAGTCGGACCTCGCCTGGTACGTCGCCCGGCACCCGCGGTCGGCCCTGGCGCGGCTGGTGGCCGGTGGCGTGGAGTACACCCACGCCAGGACCACCACGCCGTCCGACTCGTTCCCCGGCATGCTCGCCCAGACGACAGGCGGCGGCCCCGGCACCACCGGCGTCTACTACGACGACACCTACGACGCCGCGCTGCTCCCGGCCGGAACCACGGCCTGCGCGGGCGTCGAGCCCGGCGCCGAGGTGAATCTCACGGAGGGCCTGGACAAGAACCAGGCCTCCATCGACGCCGGACAGGGCCTCACCGGTCTGCCGGACGGCATCCTGTCGATGACGGGCAACCCGACGAGCCTGATCGACGCCTCGAAACTGCCGGTCGGCCCAAGGACCTGCGAGCCGGTCTACCCGCACTCGTACCTCAAGGTGAACACCGTCTTCGAGGTCGCCCGCAGCGCGGGCCTGCGCACCGCGTGGTCGGACAAGCACGCGGCGTACGAGATCCTCGACGGGCCCTCGGGCAACGGCATCCAGGACCTGTTCACACCCGAGATCAACAGCGACGCCCTCGGCTACCCGGCAGGCACCGACTGGACGAAGGACAACCTGGCCACCGAGCAGTACGACGGCTACAAGGTGAAGGCCGTCCTCAACGAGATCGACGGCTACGACCACGGCCGCTCCCACAAGGTCGGCACCCCGGCGGTCTTCGGCCTCAACTTCCAGTCGGTGTCCACCGCGCAGAAGCTGCCCGCCTCCGACGGCCTCAAGGGCGGCTACACCTCCAAGAACGTGCCCGGACCGCTGCTGACGAAGAACCTGGACTTCGTCGACGAGCGGATCGGCGCCCTGACTTCGGAGATCTCCGAGCGCCATCTGACCGGCAGCACCACGATCATCCTCTCCGCCAAGCACGGCCAGTCGCCCACCGACCCCGCCGCGCTCACCCGGATCGACGACGGCCCGCTGCTGGACGGCCTCGACGCCGCCTGGAAAAAGCTCCACCCGGCCGCGGGCGACCTGGTCGCGCACAGCGTGGACGACGACGCGATGCTGCTCTGGCTGACCGACCGCTCCAAGGCCGCAACCGAGTTCGCCAAGGCGTACCTGCTCGCCCGAAGCGGCACCGGCACCGACATCGACGCCGCGCCCAAGGCCTTCACCCGCAGCGGGCTCGTCAAGGTCCACGCCGGGAGCGCCGCGGCCCGCTACTTCCACGTCGCGGCCGGTGACGCCCGGGTCCCGGACATCTTCGGCCTCACGCAGTACGGCGTCGTCTACACCGGCGGCACCAAGAAGATCGCCGAGCACGGCGGCGCCCACTCCGACGACCTCGACGTCCCGCTGGTCGTGTCCGGCGCCGCGGTTCCGGACGGCGTACGCGACTCCGCGAGCGTGCGGACCAAGCAGATCGCCCCCACCATCCTGAGCCTGCTCGGTCTCGACCCCCGCTCCCTGAAGGCCGTGCGCGAGGAGCACACCGCCGTACTGCCCGTCCGCTGACCCCGTCGCGGTGCGCCCCGGCCGCGCAAGGACCGGTGCGCACCGACGCGGAGGAACGCGGACCGCCGCTCCGGACGGGACCGCGCCGCACCGGATCCGCCGCACGCGCAGCCGCCCCCCGGGGCACCTCCCGTCAAGCTCCGCCTCCACCGCCCGTATCCCGCGTTCATCCCATCTGTGATCCGTCCCCGCAGGTCACAGACGTGCGACCGTCCCGGCGTCCCAATCCGGGCAAGAGGATCCGGCCTTCGCGACAGCCGCTGCCAACATGGCGCTGCCGGGAGTTCCCGGCGACTCACATGATGGGGGAACACAGATGGGACGAAGGACGCTCCTGCGGGGTCTGACCCTCGCCGTGGCAGCGGTCCTGCCCGTGTGCGGGCCGACGGCGGTACAGGCGGCGGAATCCGCGGCCACCGCGGCGGTCGCGGTCTGCGGGCACACGAGCGCACAGCCCACGCTGCAGCGGGGATCGACGGGGGACCCGGCGGTCGAGGCGCAGTGCGAACTCAATCTGGCGACGAAGCCGAGCCGGTACACGCCGATCGCGGCGGACGGCTCGTTCGGGGCCGGGACGGAGACGCGCGTCAAGGAGTTCCAGCGGTGCGCGGGCCTGGGAGCGGACGGTGTGCTCGGCCCGGGGACCTGGACGGCGCTGAACATCTGGGCCGCACACCCGCACACCTGCTCGACCCAGGGCACGTCGAGCGCCGCGCAGACGACCGTGTGCGGCCACACCGACGCGCGGCCGACGCTGCAACAGGGCGCGAAGGGCACCGAGGTCAAGGAGTTGCAGTGCCGTCTGAACCTGGCCATGGACGCGTTCCACTATCCGCCGCTGACGATCGACGGAGACTTCGGGGGCGGGACCGCGTCCCGGGTCATCGAGCTGCAGCAATGCGCCGACCTCAGCGCCGACGGCGTGGTGGGCCCGAACACCTGGGCGAAATTGGTGGACTGGTCCAGCCGTAACACGTACTGCACGCCACCGCGCCCGGTCGGCTATCCGATCGACGGCCTGGACACGGCCAAGTACCAGCACCCGGACGGCGCGCCGATCGACTGGAAGGCCGTGCGGGCCTCGGGTGCCGAGTTCGCGACGGTCAAGGCCACCCGGGGCATGAACGTCACCGACGAATACCTCGCCGCCGACCTCGAGGGGGCCTGGGCCGCAGGGCTGGCCGTCGCGCCCTACCACTTCTACACGGGCACGTCGTCCGACACGGGTGCCGCGCAGGCCGACCGGTTCATCGCCGCGGTGCGGACGACCGGCTACACCGGGCAGCGCGCGGGCGACCTGCCGCCGATATTCGACCTGGAACGCATGGACGACGGCAGTGGGCGCTGCCCCACCTACGGCACGGTGGCCGACGCCAAGGCCTGGCTCGACCGGGTGGAATCCGCCTTCGGCCGCGTCCCGATGATCTACACCCAGAAGTCCTTCCTGGACGACTGCCTGGGTTCGACCACGGCCTTCGCCCGGTATCCGCTGCAACTCGCGGACTACCGCCAGTCGATCACCCAGCCGCCACTGCCGGACGGCTCGACGACCTGGGCCATGTGGCAGTACACCGACGCCGCGATCTTCCCGGGCATCCAGGCACCGGCGACCGGGGACGTGTTCAACGGCACCCAGGCGGATCTGGACCGGCTGGCCAACCGGTGACCCGGGACCTGCCGAGAAGGATTCCCACGCCCCTGCGGTTCGCACGCGCGTCCCTGGTCGCCGCGCTCGGCGCGCCGGGTCCACGCCCATGACACCGACGTGCACGACGTGACGTTCCACGGTCGACCACCAGCACGTCGACAGCAGGGCCGGCCTCGGCCGCGCCTGGTGGTGGGAGGACGGCACGATCTGACGCCGCCGGGGGCGGGGGCGGGAACCGGAGCTCCCGGGTAGCGCTGCGGCGGTACCCGGGGGCTCCGGGCCTCAGCTCTTCGGTCCGTCCTTCAACGCCGCCCCGCAGGAGGGCCAGTCGTGGAAGTCGTGCCGGGCGCTCCACAGCCGGTGGGCCGCCTTGATGTTCCACTCCGGATCGAACGCCCGCAGCGGCGTGCCGTCGAGCTCCCGCAGGCGGGCGTCGGAGATCTGGAACACACCCCAGTTGCGGCTGCCGTTGGTGTTGGGCAGCACCCACAGCGGGTCGAGGAACGACGCACAGCGGGCGATGGCCACCGCGGCGTCGGGATCCTCCACGAACACCTCACGGATCCGGTTCGCCACCCTGGCCTGCGACCAGGTCGACATGCTCACCTTCTGCGCGACGAGCTCGTCCTTGGTGGCCTCGTCGACCGCACTGCTGGCCGGTACTCCCGCCAGCACCTGGAACGCGGTCAGTTGGCGCAGGGTCTCCGGACCGAAGTCCCCGTCGACGGCGAGTCTGCCCTTCGCCCGCACCAACAGCTTCTGGAGCTCACGCACGCACTCGTCGTGCTGCCCCATGCTCACCGACTTGCAGGCGGAGGAGTACAGCAGGCTGTCGCCTTCCCCGGGTGAGGCACCGAGGGGGCCGCTGCCGGGCATCCACACGAAGCCGGCCACCAGGACCACCGTGACCGCGGCGGCCAGTACCACCAACCGCGAGGACCATTTCTCGGGCACCCGGGGCCGTCGCGGTGTCCCGGTCTCGACGGGGGTGATCTCCGACGGGGTGACGTCGTCCGGTCCGGGGCTCGCCTGGGCGTGCACCACGGGCTCGTCGGGCCCGCGATTCGCCTGCGCGGGCATGAGAGGTTCGTCCGGACCCGGAGCCGGAGCCGACGCCGAAGCTGGTGTCTGTGTCTGTGCCTGTGCCGGCGCTGGTGCCTGTGCCGGGTTGTCCTTGGCGGTCACGGCCGGTGCGTCCCGGTCGGTGTCCGCCAGCGCCCACAGCCGGTGGAGTTCGCGAAGTTCCTCCGCGCCGGCACCGCACACCTTGGCGAAGGCGTGTACCGCCCGGTAGTCCGCGGGAACGCTGAGGCCGGAGCAGTACCGATGCAGACTGGAACCGCTGACGCCCGCTTCCTTGCCGAGACGGTCGTAACCCCGGCCGCTGCGGTCCTTCAGCATCCGAAGGTACGCGGCGAACTTTTCGGCATGCGGAGAGGCAACCACACAACCACCCTTGCTCAAGCCTCTACTGACGGGTAGAAGCTACACCGCCGAAAGGGGTAGGTACGCCCTTTCGCTGCCACAGAGTGATCACCAGTGACCCTTCTACTGGCGACATTTGACAAAAAGTCACCGACTGTCGCCTGGCTTCGTGTGCCTCTCCCCGCTTTGCGGACCCCGCCGTCCCGGCCGCGCACCAGGCGGGCGCTCTCGCCGTCACCGCAGGCCACGCGCATGTCGGGAACCCGGCCACCGGGACCATCCGGCGAGCCCCTTCAGCGACACGCGCCCCGTTCACATCCTTCGCAATGACCTCAATACGGCCAATCGTCAACGAAATGCGCATAGTCACTCGATGGCGGAGGTCCGTGATCCTAGGGGGCCTCGGCTCCCGGCTCGCGGCCAAAGGTGACCATACTGGGAGGGCACACCACACCCCACCAGCAAAGTGACTCATGCCGAAGTCCTCCACAGACCGTCCCACCGCCCCGGAAACAGTCTGGCTGGCCGCCGGGCGCCATAGCGGCCCCGCTCCGCAGAAGGCTCTCCGGGAGCATCTGCGGGAACTGAAGAACAGCGCACGGATCCAGGACTTCCTGGAGAAGGAGAACACCGCGACGCCGGACGGTCACGTCTTCGAGGCGCGCTGGTTCGTCGACGACGACGTCACGGTGCGGGCGAGGCTCGTCACCGACGGACGTGAGGAGGTGGACGGCGAGCGGCGCTGGACCCTTGCGGCCGAGGCGGAACGGCCCTGGGATCCCGGGTGGCCCTCCCCTGCCGCCCTGCTCTGGCCCGAGCAGGACGACTTCTCCTGGGATCGTGACGCCGCGGCCGGGCTGCGGCTCCAGGACATCAACCCGCTGCCGAAGGACGACGCGGCACTGCGCCGCCTGATCAAGGACAGCGCCCGGCGCAGCTGGAGCATCAACGTCGTCGTGCACGAGGCCATGACGCCCGACGCCGACGGCCGCCTGCCGCTGGCCCGGCTGCTGCCGCCCGCCCTGCGGCATCGCGTCGTGGAACACCGCGCCACGCCCGAGCAGTTCCACGCGGTCAACTGGGCCCTCGGCGACCTCGGGACGTCCGTGCCGCGTGGCGGGGCCGTCATCCTGTCCGGCACACCCGCCCGGGTGGGCTTCGACGAGCAGGCCTTCAGGGTGCGCAGTGTCTTCCTCGACGGCTCCGAACCGACGGAACTCCTGGACAAAATCGTACAGTTCGCGGCGCTGCCCTGGCCGCTGCCGGACGACGCTGCGGCGGTCCTCACCGCGCTCCGCGAGGACTGGCACCTGCTGACCCTCGAAGAGGAACTCGCCCACGCGCGCGCCCTGGTGACCTCGTACTCCGAAGCCCTCGACGCCATGACCAAGTCGCGCGACCTGTACCGCGAGGCGACCGAACTCGCCCACGCGGCGCTCGCCGAGATGGCCGAGTACCGCGACGCGGCGTCCGCCGTGCGGGGTACCGCGCAGGGATCATCGGGACAGGACAAACATCCGCTGTCCAAGACCCTCCAGCGCGTGACGGACTCGCTGCTGTCCCGGCGGGCGCCACGCGTCGACGCCCGTCTCCAGGAAGCACGCGAGAGCGAGGAACGGGCCCGCGAGGCTTCCGGGTGACCCCTGTGGGCAGGGAACGGCGCGCCCGCCGATCCGAAGCGGCGCGCGCCTCACCGACTCGCGCCCGCCCGCCTTCGTACCGTCGGACCCGATCCCCATACGGTCGGACCGGCTGCCGTACGGTCGGAGCGGCTCCTCGTGCTGTCGGACCGGCCACGCGTACCGCGTCGGACCCGCCCCACGCGCAGCTTTCCGTCAGGTGCCCCGCGCGGGATCTGCCGGGCGCCCCGCGGGAGTTCCGTCACGCGGCCCGCACGCGTTCCGTCAGGCGCCCCGCCAGATGTTGGCGAACGCCGCGTTCTCGATGGCCCGGCGCTGGCGCACGGCTTCCAGTTCCATCACCGCGTCGTGCACGGCGACCAGGACGGTCGTCACCGCCTCGTCCTCGACGGCCGGGCTGTCCTCGGTCTGCTCGGCGGGGATCCCGACGACCGCGGCGAGCGCGGCGAGGACGGGCTCGTCCGCGGCCCAGCGGTGCATCGCCCGGCTGCGGGCCGGTGAGTCCACCAGCTCCACGCGGTTGGCGCCGAACGGCAGTCGGCCCCGCCGTTGCCGGGTCAGCTGACCCGCCTGCTCCAGATCGCTCTGATAGGCCGCCGACAGGTCGCGGCCCCTGCGCCACAGCCAGTCCTCGACCCGCTCGTAGGGGACCTGTCGCACGAGCGAGGACGCCGCCTCGCCCAGAAGACGGTCGTCCGTCGCCGGCTGTCTCGCCGGCACCATCCGGTCACCGTCCAGTGTGACGACCTCGCCGGCGACGAGATCGATCACCTCCGCTCCGGCGAGGACGAGTGACAGGTCGCCCTGCCCGACAGGACGTTCCGGCTCCTTGTCCATCGTGATGATGAACAAGTCCCTGGCCGTGGTCACGAACGGCTCCCTTCGGAGTACTTCGCCCGGCGCGACCGTCACGCATCGGATCCAACACATCCACCGCACCGCCGTCCTCGGGCAAACCGGTCGCCCGCGGAGAAGAGGCACGTCACCATCGTGATCGTAACTCCCGACGGGCCGGCGCGTCAGTGAGCCGCGGGCTGCGCCGGCAGGTTGAAGACATGCTGCGGCGTGACGATCTTCGTGATCGCGTCTCCGAAGGGGGCGCCGGGCTCCGAACCCTTGTAGTCGATGTCGGTGTTCAGCAGCACGACTTGGGTCGCCTTGGCCGGCGGGAAGTAGACGGTCAGCGACTCGTGACCCGCCAGGGGCGGTTGTGTCCGCCCCATCTCTGGACGTCGGAGATGCCGAGGCCGTAGCCGGCTCCCGGGATGGGGTTCGGGGGCGTGGTGAGCCGCTGCTTCTGAGTGTCGGGGCTGATCATGGTGCTGCCGGCCGGCGCGCGGGGCGCCGGCCGGACCGGATGTCCATCACTTGATACGCCGTCAGCCCTGGCGGGCCTTGAGGCGCGGGTTCTTCTTGTTCACGACGAAGACCACGCCGCGCCTACGGACCACCTGGGCCCCGGGCTTGGTCTTCAGTGAGCGCAGTGAGTTGCGTACCTTCATGGCTCTGTTCTCCTCCTGCCGAACTCGGCGTGCTCCGGCGTTCAGGGCCGGTTCGACGCCGTGCGGCCGTAACGGCGCTCGAAGCGCTCCACCCGGCCGGCGGTGTCCAGGACCCGCTCGGTCCCGGTGTAGAACGGGTGGCTCGCCGACGAGATCTCGACGTCGATGAGCGGATGGACGGCGCCGTCCTCCCACTCGATCGTCCTGGCCGGGTGCGCGGTGGATCGCGTCAGAAAGGCGACGCCGGCGGCACGGTCCCGGAAGACGACCGGGCGCGATTCGGGGTGAATGCCGGTCCTCATGCTGTTCCCTCCTCGGTTACGGCAGGTACTTTCGCCGATACGCCGGGTACGCCTGCCAGGTGCGCCCGGCGTGGGGTCAGCGCTCCTCCCGGAACGCGACGTGCTTTCCCGCCAGCGGGTCGTACTTCCGCAGGACGAGCCGGTCGGGGTCGTTCCCGCGGTTCTTGCGCGTCACATACGTGGCGCCGGTCCCGGCCGTCGACCTCAGTGTGACGACGGGGCGCGCGGTACTGCGTGCCATGAGGCCCTCCTTCGCCCACCACACGCGAGCCGTGACTCGCGCATGCCAATCAGTTACGTGAGCTGTAACAGCACACCCGGCGTCCGCATTCCCGGGCCCCGCACGTGGCAGGCGACACGCCACAGGCCTCATCCGACCCGCGGCACGCGGCACGCGGCACGCGGTCGTACGCGACACGCGAGACACGGCATGCAGCCCGTCGCCCCGGCGTGGCCACACCTCGCGTACGGCCCCGATCAGCGTGAGCGCGAGCGCGAGCGGGTCCACGTCGGCGTCCGGTCGATACGGCCGAGGAGGCCCGACCTGAGCCATAGGTCCAGGCTGAGCCTGTGCCATAGGTCAGGCCGGGCCGGTGCTTCCGGTTCCCACCCGCAGTGCCACGAAGGGCGCGGCTCCTTACCGGCAGCCTACGGACGGCTTCTCCGGACACCGCCCGCTGCCGCTCGCCCGCGCGGGGCCGGCCCCGGCCCTCGATGCCGACCCCGTACTGATCCCGGCACCGGTCCAGGGGTACCGGTCAGCCGACTGCGGTCAGCCGGCTCCGGTCCCGCTCCTGGTGTGTGGTCGCCGGCTCGCGGCGGTGACAGCACCCCGGTGGTGGTCAGGAAGGCTTCGTCGCGGTGACGGCGGTGACCGTCGCCGTGTCGTCGCACTCGGCCAACACGCCGTCTTCCAGGGCCAGTTGGTGCGCTCCGCCGGAGGGGAGAGCCACTACCAGGGTCGGGTAGGTGACCGGCGTCGCCCCGGACACGCAGTAGCCGTCGCCCTCACCCTGGACCTGGACGAACGTCACCTTGACCCAGGCCTTCGCGGCGGGTGCGAGCACCACCTCGGGCGCGGAGCCCGTCGGGGTCACGGCCAGCGGGTGGTTCTTCTCGGGGGTTCCGTTGGCCGCCCCCGCCACCGTCGGATACCCCTGGACGGCACACGACGCTCCGGACATGTTGGTGAACTCGACGATCGCCGCGCCGGTTCCGGTGCCCTTGGGCCGTACATCGGCCTGGTACATGAACGCCTTGAGGGACTTCCCGGCACACGACTTCGTCCTCGGAGCCGGGGTCGCGGTGGCGGACGCCGAAACCGGCGTCTTGGGAGTGGAGCCGCCCGCGGGCTTGGCCGAGCTTCCCGCCCCGCCTGACGACGTGGCCGGCGTCGGTGAGCCCGCCGACGAGCCCCCCGACGAGTCCCCGGACGAAGCCGTCGGCCCGGCCGTCCCGCCCGACGGAGAAGCGGTGGAGCCCGCGGCGTCCGCGCCCGGCTGGCACGCGGTCATGAGAAGTGTGGCCGCCGACAGGGTCGCCATCGCCAGAGCGGCTCCGCGGACACGCGACCCGAAGTGAATCCCGTACTGCATGAAGTCCCCCGATTGAGATGTTCAGGCGCCGGTCGCTCACCGGCGCTCGCCGCTAGAGATCGCCGAGCGGCTTCCCGTGGTTCACCCGTGCACGGGGCTGTGACATGACGGTGACGGGGCGGGTACGGACCGCTTGGGGCGGCGGGCCGGATTCCAGGGTGCTCGCGGAGGCCGTCGACGCATCGGCCATTGCCGCGCCGTCGTTCCCGCACCCGGTCAGCGAAGCGCACAGGAGTCCCGTGCACACCACCGCGATGACGTGGCCTCGAATGCCCTTGGGCATTCGTCTGGGCTTTGACACTCGGCCGTTCTTGGGCACTCGGCCGTTCTCGGGCATTCTTCGAACACGCGTCATGGCGGGCATGACACTCCCCTCCCCACACCGGGCCACTCCCCCACGAGCGCCCAGGACATGCGGGACATTACGCCGCAAGGTCGCCCCCTTACCTGCCACAAAGTCCTTCGTTACCGTTTCGTGCCTGCCCGCGGCGCCACGGAGGGGGAGCGCGCGAGTCCGTCGACGAAGCGGCTGGTGCACCATGGGCGACGAAACAGGCCGGCCGACCGGCCTGTTCCTCCGAGCTGGGGTGTGGGTGATGGGCGGAGATCGGGGCCGGATCCTTGTCGTCGACGACGACGCGGCGATACGACGGTCACTCGAACGCGGTCTGCGACTGGGCGGTTTCACGGTGGACCTCGCCGACGGCGGCCGGCCCGCGCTGGCCGTGGCCCGGCGGACACCGCCGGACGCGATCGTGCTGGACATCTCGATGCCCGACCTCAGCGGCATCGAGGTGTGCCGGACGCTGCGCGCGGAGGACAACGACGTACCGGTCCTGATGCTCTCGGCGCTCGACGAGACCGTTGACCGGATCGCGGGGCTGCAGGCAGGTGGGGACGACTACCTGGTGAAGCCGTTCGCCCTGCAGGAGTTGGTGCTCCGGCTCCAGGCTCTGTTGCGGCGCCGGCCGCCGAAAGACACCGACACCGTACGGGTGGGCGGGTTGTCGCTGGATCCCTCGGCCCGCGTTGTCAGCCTGGACGGGCGACAACTGGAGCTGACACGACGTGAGTTCGAGCTGCTGCACGTCCTGGCGCGCAACGCGGGCATCGTGCTCAGCCGTGATCAGCTCCTCGACCGGGTCTGGGGCTACGACTTCGACGTGCGCACCGACGCGGTGGACACGTTCGTGAGTTACCTGCGACGCAAGCTGGAGGCACCGGGCCGTCCCCGGATCATCCACACCGTACGAGGAGTGGGCTTCGTGCTGCGTGACGACGGGCCGGAGGCCGGACGATGAGGCTCTCCACCCGCATCGCGCTCGCCGTCGGCGCGACCGTGCCGATCCTGGTGCTGGCCACCGGCTGGCTGCTGCTGCGGCTGGTCGCGGCCGATCTGCACGACCAGCAGGACGCGCACCTGCGGCAGAGCGCGGCGGCCGTGGCGAAGGACGCCCGCGGGCTGCTGCGCGCGAGCGCCGCCGACCGGTCGGCGGCGGTGGAACAGGCCCGTGAGCGGCGGCTGTTCACCTCCGCTCTGGACGTCGGTGTACGGCTGACCGGTCCCGGCGGGACCTTCGTGGGCGGCCCGCAGCCGGAGCAGGGAGTGCCGCTTCCCGCGAGCACGCCGGTGCCGGTCACCCTGCGGGCGGGCGGGGACACCTGGCGGGTTCTGTCGACGCGGGTGTCCGGTGGGCGGCCCGGAGTGCGCGGCACGCTCTGGCTGTTCGCGCCCGACACCGCCGCGGACACCCAACTGCGCCTGGTGCGCAGGCGCGTGGTGTCGGTGGCGCTGCTCGCCGCGCCGTTGTCCGGGCTGCTGGCGGGGGCGGTGGCCGGGCGGGCGAGCCGGCCGCTCAGGCGGCTGCGGAACAGTGCGAGCGGTCTGGATCCGCGGACCAGCGCCGCCCGCCTCGACCACACGCCGGCCCGGATCGCCGAGGTCGACGATCTGGCGCACACCCTCCAGACCGTCCTGAGCCGCTACGACGAACAGGCCGCGAGGACCGAGGAGGCGCTCGCCACCGCCCGTTCCTTCGCCTCGGCCGCCGCACACGAACTGCGCACCCCGCTGATGAGCATGCAGACCAATCTGGAGATCCTCAGCGAGCATCCGGCCCTTCCCGCCCCCGACCGCGACGA
The DNA here is from genome assembly GCF_042888885.1 of Streptomyces sp. NPDC002742. Taxonomy (NCBI): domain Bacteria; kingdom Bacillati; phylum Actinomycetota; class Actinomycetes; order Kitasatosporales; family Streptomycetaceae; genus Streptomyces; species Streptomyces sp. NPDC002742. The sequence goes on along the minus strand of NZ_JBIAQF010000001.1, from coordinate 303,251 downwards.
GGTCCTCGACGACCTGCACCGCGAACACGCCCGGCTGCTGGGGCTGTTGGTCATGCTGCGCGAGCTCGGCCGCGGTGACCTGGTCGAGGCGGACGCCTTCGGTCCGGTGGACCTCGCGGACGTGGTCGAGGCGAGCGTGCGGGAGCAGCGGCGGCGTCATCCCCTCGCGCACATCGCGGGGGACTGTCCGCCCGGGCTGCGGGTGTACGGCTGGGAGCCCGGACTGCGCACGGTCCTGGACAATCTCCTGATCAACGCGCTGGTGCACGGCGGCCGTACGGACGGCCGTCCCGCGCACGTCGGCGTCACGCTGCGCGCGAGCGGCGACCACGCCGTCCTGTTCGTCGACGACCAGGGGCCGGGCATCGCGCCCGAGCGCCGCGCGGAGGTCTTCGAACGGTTCGAGCGGCGCCCGGACAGTCCGGGTTCGGGCCTCGGACTCACCCTGGTCGCCCAGCAGATCGACCTGCACCGGGGCCGTATCCGCGTCCTCGACGCGCCGGGGGGAACGGGGACCCGGTTCGAGGTCGTGCTCCCGCTCCTGGGCGGCGGGGCCGACACGGAGGCGACGCTCCCCCTGCAGCGCAACTGGATGATCACGACCGCCGGTGTCCTGCCACAAGAATTCCACAAAGAGGACTCCTAGCTTTCCGGACGTGCGGGCAACCGCCCCCGGAACGAAGAGGAGTTCAGCATGTCTAGTACGTCGAGGACGCGGACGCCGGCGGCATCGAGGACCAGGACGACCGTCGTCTCGCTGATGGCGGTCGGCGCGCTGCTCGGCGCCGCGGGCGCCGCGTCGGCCGACGGCGGCGGGTCGCAGCCGTCGGGCGCGCCGACGGGTGACGGCGCGAAGGCGATCTGCAAGCGCGCGCCGAAGATCGGCAAACGGATCGACCGCATTCTGGAGCGGCTGAACGGGGACGCCTCGCAGCGCGGCTCCGTCGCCCGTCTTGAACAGCGCGTGGCCAACGCCAAGTCCGCCGGGCACACGCAGATCGAGACGTACCTCAACGACCGGCTCACCTTCCGGCGTTCACTCGTCCCGACCCTGGAGGGCCGCCAGAAGGACCTGGCGGACGTCAACAAGTGGTGCGCGAGCCACGACAACGGAGCCAACTCCTGATGCGCGCAAGGAACCTGGCCCTCGCCCTCGCCGCGACCGCGCTGCTCCTGACCGCGTGCGGCGGCCCCACCGACGCCACGAACGCCCCCGCCTCGCCCGGCCCGGCCTCGACGGACCTCGCCCATCTGCAGAAGATGGTCGACGGCGCGGAGTCCGCGGCGAGTTCCGCCGAGTCGGACATGGCCAAGGACTAGTCGTCGTCGTCCGCCCCGGCGGTGTGCGGGAGTTCACGCGGCCGGGGCGTTCGGGGCGGCGGCCGCTCACGCGGGCCGACCGGTCCTAACCCAGTGGTTCCTTGGGCTTCTCGGGCAGCGGACGTACGCCCTGGACGTACGTCAGCCACGGGCGGACGTCGCCGCTCCCCCGTAGCTCGAAGCCCGCGCCGGTGACGAAGTCGTCCAGCAGGTCGGTCCGGTTGTGGGACATGGCGTGCCCCAGGCCGCCGTGCACCAGATGTCGCCCGACGGCGCTCCTCGGCGGCCGGAACTCGACGACCAGCAGTCGTCCGCCGGGCCGCAGGACGCGCCACATCTCCGAGAGGGCCGCCGGCCGGAGCTCTTCCGGCAGGTGGTGCAGCATCAAGCTGGTGACGACGGTGTCGAACGACCCGTCCGGCAGGTCGAGGGCCTCCGCGACCCCTTCCCGGTACGTGCACGCGGCGCCCCGTCCGGCCCTGTTCCTGCGCCGCGCGTAGGCGAGCACCGAGGGCGACGGATCCACTCCCGTCACCGTCCCCTCCGGTCCGACGGCGGCGGCCATGCGCCGGGTCAGGTACCCGGTGCCACAGCCCACGTCGAGCACCCGGTCCCCGGTCTCGGCCCCGCTCAGCACGGCCAGACGGGAGAAGGCGCGGTTCCGCCGACCCGCGAAACAGAACGCGCCACACAGTTCGTAGGTGCGTGGGGCTCCGATCGTCACCCCTGGGGTGTCCGCGTGCGGTTTTCCCTGCATGAGACGCCCGATGGACATGGCGGCCACACTCCTTAACTTAGCGATGACTAAGTACGGTCTCAACTTAGTCCCGACTAAGAAAACCCGCAAGGGGCCTACGATGGCGTGTGTGACCGGCACCGAGAAGACCCCCGCCCGCCAGGGCAAGGCCCGTACCCGCACCCGGATGCCCGCCGCCGAGCGGCGCGCCTCGATCCTGGCCGCGGCCACCGAGGTCTTCTCCGAGACCGGCTACGAGCGGGGCAAGGTGTCCGACATCGCCCGGCGCGTCGGGGTCACGGAACCGGTGGTCTTCCAGAACTTCGGCTCCAAGTCGGCCCTCTACCAGGCCGCCCTGGACCATGTGACCAGCGCTGTGACCGCCCTGCTGACCGAGGCCGCCGACACCGGACGCCCGGTCCCCGAAGTGCTGGCCGCCTTCCTGGACCCGGCCCACATGGACCGCTTCCACCAGCGCGGCGCCCACGGTTTCCTCTTCGCCGACGCGGCGGCCCTCGCCCACGACCCGGCCCTCGGCGAGGCGGCCCGGCACATCCACCAGAACTTCGCCGAGGCCCTCGCGGGCTTGCTGCGCCGCGGACAGAGTGCCGGTGACATCCGCGACGACATCAGCGCGGACACCGCCGCCTGGTGGCTGATCTCGCTGCTCGCCGGACGCCCGCTGCGCACCTCGGTGATGCCGGACCGGGCCGCCGTGGAGGCCCAATTGACCGACTTGGCACTGCGGTCACTGCTGCCCCCGGGTGACGCGAACGCCCCGGAACACCAGGAAGGCGATCAACCGCCCGGCGCGTGACACGGGAGTCTCAGTGCGTATCCCCGTTCCCGGAGCACGCGCGGGAAGCTTCGCCAGCACGCCCGGCCACGTCGCCCTCACGCCCGGCCACATGGCCTTCCGGCGCCCGCCACGCCCGGCCGCATCGCCCTCGGGCCCGGCCCCGCCGTAGAATTATGACTTTGCGGACCAAAAAGGACATGGTTCGCGAGAAGACCTCCTCCGGTGATTCAGCCGTCGAAGTCGTCCCATGACGCGGGGGTACCCAGCCGGACGCACAGCAGAGGTGATTTCCGGTGACTGGTGCTACTCCGCTGATGGTCGTGGACGGCTCGGGCGTCGTCGTCAGATGGAGTCGCAGAGCCCGCGAGATCTGGCTGCGGTCGGACTCCGAGGCCGTGGGACGAACGGCCCTGACCATGGTCGCGCCCGACACCGGGGACACCGGCACCGGGGACACCGGCACCAGCGACTCCGGCAACGGCGACTCCGGGCAAGGCACGGGCGCAGGCACGGGCGCAGGCACCGGCACCGGCACCGGCACCGGCACCGGCACTCAACCCGGATCCGGCCCCCTGGTCATCCATGACGTCGGCGGAAACCCGGTCGATCTCCGCGTCAAGGTGGTACCGCTCTCCGACGGCGCGGTCGCGTGGGGTGTCTTCGAAGCGGACGGCGCGGCCCCCGAGGGCACACGGACCGCGGTGTTCGACATTCTGCGCGCCAACACGCACGAGGCGTTCTTCGTCCTGGACTCCGAGTTGCGCGTGCTCAGCGTCAACGAAGCGGCCTGCGCGCTGTGCGACCTCAAGGCGGACAAGGCCCTCGACCGCCCGGTGGCCGATGTGTGCCGTCCCTCGCGTCGACAGGAATTCGAAGGCGTCCTGCGGGGCGTACTCACCGGCGACACGTCCGTCACCGACTACGTCGTACGGCTCGGCCCACTGGACGACTCGTCGCCGGAACGCTTCGCGAAGCTCTCGGCGTTCCCGCTGAACAACGCGCGCGGCCTGGTCGTCTCCATGACCGAGGTCACGCAGACCATGCGGACCACGAGGCGCCTGGAGGCGCTCGGTTCGGTGCGGGAGCGGGTGGGGCGAAGCCTGGACGTCGTCACGACCTGCCAGGAACTGGTGGACGCGCTGGTGCCCGGCTTCGCCGACATAGCGGTGGTCGAAGTGGTCGACGCGGTGGTACGGGGCGAGGATCCTCCCCTCAGCCCGCTCGGGCGGGACATCCCGCTGCGCCGCGCCGCCTTCCGCAACGGGACGCCCTCACTCATGGCGCAGGCCTACCCCGTGGGCGACGTACGCGCCCTACCGACGCCGACGCCGTATTCACAGGTACTCAGCGATCTCGAACCGCGCGCCGTCGCACTGGACAGCGGCACCCCCTGGCTCGACGCCGATCCGGAGCGGGCCCGCGCCATCCGCGCCTCCGGCGCCCGCCTGCTGCTCACCGCCCCGCTGGCGCTGCGGGGCGCCGTGCTCGGACTCCTGAACCTCTACCGCGTACGGCCGAGCGACGCCTTCGACGAGAACGACGTCTCCGTCGCCCACGAACTGGCCACGCACACCGCGCTCAGTCTCGACAACGCCCGCCGTTACACCCACGAGCACACGGTCGCGGCGGCTCTGCAACGCCACCTGCTGCCGCCGGAGCCTCCCTCGCAGACAGCCATCGAATTCGCGCCGCTGCACGTCCCGGCCGCGGCGGGAGCGGGCACGTGGTACGACGCCTTCGGTCTGCCGGGCGCTCGCACCGCCATGGCGATCGGTGAGGTCAGCGGGAGCGGCATCGACGCCGCGACCACCATGGGGCAGCTCCGGACGGTGATCCACTCGCTCGCCGCGCTCGACCTGGAACCCGACGAACTGCTCGCCCGCCTCAACGACGCGGTCGTACGGCTCGCCCACGAGCGGGCGGCCCTGCCACCGAGCGATCCACTGCACCAGCAGCCGCTCAGCGCGAGCTGCGTCTACGCGGTCCACGACCCGCTCCACGGGATCTGCGTCATGGCCTCCGCCGGTCATCCCGCGCCCGTCGTCGCTCATCCCGGTGGTGTCGTGCACATGCCGGAGATTCCCGCGGGCCCTGCCCTGGGCAGCCGGGACGGAGCCCCCTTCGCCACCGCCTCCGTCCCCATGCCCGACGGCAGCGTTCTCGCACTGCGGACCACGTCGTTCCCTGTCTCCGACGGCTCGGACGGGGACCGGTCGAACCCGCTGCGGGAAGCGCTGAGCCGGCTGGACCGCCCGCTGCGGGACGTGCGGGACGACATTCTGTACAGGTTGCGCGACACCTCGGGCCATCGCGATGTCCTTCTCCTGCTGGCCCGCACCCGCGCCTTTCCGCCGGATCAGGTGGCCACCTGGACCCTGGACTCCGTCCCCGCCGCGGCCGCGGCAGCCCGGCACCACGCCCGAATACGGCTCGGGATGTGGCGCGTGAGCGAAGAGACCGCCTTCGCCACCGAGTTGATAGTCAGCGAGCTGGTGACCAACGCCCTGCGGTACGGAGCGCCACCGATCCGGTTGCGCCTCATCAAGGACTCGACACTCACCTGCGAGGTCGACGACGCCGGCGGAGCGGCTCCGCGCCTGCGCCACGCCCGCACGGTCGACGAAGGCGGACGCGGCCTGTTCATCTGCGCGCAGATGAGCCACAACTGGGGCATCCGCTACTCCGCACAGGGCAAGACGATCTGGACCGAACAGACGCTGCCCTAGAGGCAGTTGTTCGGATCACGCCCCAGACGGGGGCTTCGCGGCGGCCCGTCTACCGCGCCAGATCGCTCGCGACCTCGCGCGCCGCGCGGGCGCCCGACGCCAGAGCACCCTGCACCGAGCCCGTGGCCCGGTGGTCCCCGCACACATAGCGGCCCGGGGCCACACGGGCGGTCCGGCAGAGGGGCTGCGGGGGCGGCATCGCCGGCAGGGCGTCGGGAACGGTGCGGACCGTCAGCAGGTCCCAGCCCGCCGTGTCGGTGCCGTACACCTCGGCGAGCGCCTCGCGCAGCCATACCTCCCGGCCCTCCCGATCGTGCCCGAGGACCGAGGTGGCGATCAGCGACATCCCCGGCGGGGCGTAGCCGCGGACCACCTCGCTCAGTACGCAGGTATTGAGGAAACGCCTCCTCGTGTCCGTCAGCAGGATGGGTTCGGCCAGCGGGGAACGGGTCGCGGCGTGGTAGTACGTCGTCACGACGCGGTAGGGCGGAAGATCCAGCCCGGGCAGCAGACGGGCGGCGGGGCCCGGCCCCGTGGCCACCACCACGACCCGCGCGGCGAGTTCGTCTCCGGCGTCCAGTTCGACCCCGTCGTCCGTGAGCCGCGCGACCGGGGTACCCAGGCGTACGGCGTCCCGGGGCAGCGCCTCGGCCAGCAGACGCGGCACCGCCCCGATGCCGGCGCCGGGCAGGCACAGGGTGCCGCGCAGCAGGCTGCGCCAGACGAGATGGAACACCCGGCCCGAGGTCTCCAGCTGGTCCTCCAGGAAGACACCCGAGAGGAAGGGCCGGAAGAACCGCTCGACGAACTCCTCGGAGAATCCGGCCGCGGCCAGCGCGGTACGTGTCGTACGGTCCTCCCCGCGCTTGAGCGATCGTGCGGGAGCGAGCATGTCCCGGCCGGACAGGGCGGCCAGCGCGATCAGGTCACGGGTTCCCGCGAGCCGCCCCGGACGCAGGTCGCCGAGGCGTCGTGGGCCTCGGGTGGGGTCGCTGAAGCGCAGCGGGCCGCCCTCCGTGTGAACGAGGATGCCGGGCGTGAAGGGCCGCAGTCCCAGGTCGCGCAGCGCGAGCCGGCGCCGGACCTGCGGATAGGACGTGTTGAAGACCTGGAAGCCCCGGTCGACGACGAACCCTTCGTGCGGGTCGGAGCGCATCCGGCCGCCCACTCCGTCCGACGCTTCGAGAACGCGGACTCCGAAACCGTACCCGGCGAGATCGCGGGCACAGGCCAGACCGGCGAGCCCGCCGCCGACGACCAGGACATCGGACACGCCGCGTTTCGCGGTCATGGGCACCATCCTCCGAGCAGCCGGTCCGTCCGGGCGCCGGTGAGCGCGCCGGGGTGGTCCGGGCGCGGGCCGACGGCCCCGCGCCGTCGCACGCGCCCTCCCGAACCGATCTTCCCCTCGGGCGCGCCGGGCGGATGCGGGGCCACGCCGGAAGACGGTGCCGCGTGCCGCATGCCGCATGCCGCGGGCTACGGGCTCCGGGCTCCGGGCTCCGGGCTCCGGGGCTGTGCGTCGCACGGCGCGGGCCCCGGGGGCTCCGGGCTCCGGGGCTGTGCGTCGCACGGCGCGGGCCCCGGGGGCTCCGGGTGCCTTGGCGGCTCCGGCAGCTCCGGCGGCCCTGGCAGCTCCAGCAGCTCCAGCAGCTCCAGCAGCTCCAGCAGCTCCAGCAGCGGAACAATTCGTGGCGGTCGGCCGTTCAATGGAGTGTGGCGCGGAGGGGACAGTGTTCCCCGGGCCTCCCCACAGCACACGGGGATGATCGTCCGGCTGAAGCCCCGTTGCGGCTTCGCCTGGCGGCGACCGCCCTCCGCACACCGCATGAACGGCCCCGGCTGGTCTCCCCCGTCCAGCCGGGGTCCCTTATCGTGGCGCGCCGCATTTCCATGGCGCCCGGCAGCGGCGAAAACCGCCGGTGCCGCCCGGAATACGGGCGGAACCGGCGGTTCCCGTCACGTCAGTGGCCGGAGCCGTAATGGCCGCCGAGCTGGTCGCGGTAATGCGGATCTCCGAGATGCTTTTCCTTGTCGAATTCCGGTGCCGACTTGATCTCGTCCTTGGTCCGGGCGACGTGCACGGTCTTGTCCTCGTGGCTGATCGATGTGATCGTGCCGGCGGGCAGCAGAACCTCCTTGCCGAAGATCCAGACGCCCGTGTCGACGACGATGTACTGAGAACCGACCTCGTCGGAGTGCTTGTCGACCTTCCCGATGTGACCGTCGGTCGCTTCCACCCGGTAGCCGGTGAGATCGTCGTCGGCCGTGTGACCGCTGGTCGGTCCGTAACCCCACAGGTTCTCGTTCACGAAGAAGTCCTCCACTCGTCCGCGGATGCGCGCCGCAGTTCACATGGGTATGCGGGTGCGCGCTTCGATGACCGGACCACGGTCACCTTTTCCTCGGTGTGTTTTCCGCTGAAGGCCGACGGGTGTCCCTTTCCGGGCCGCCGACACCCGATCCCCGGAAATTCCTCGAATTCCCCTCGAGGGCGTCGACACCACGGGGCTTCACCCCCGCGCCCACCTCAGGATCCGGCCCCGAGAGAACGCGGCGGATCCGGCCCGGAGAGGACGCGGCGGCCCCGCCTCGCGGTCCCGGGGGGAGTGGAATCACGGGCGGGGCCGAGAGCTCGCGGCTGCCGGGGAGGCATCCACGAGCGGTCTGCGACTCCTGGTGCCCACGTTCCCCCGGTTCACGCACGGGTGTTCGTGACGGGCAACGAGGTACAGCCGGGGAAAGCGTGGGCTCGGCCTGAAAAGACCGGATTGGCCGGTTCGACGGCAGCGGACCGTGCACCGGTGAGCGGTGTGCGGAGCGCCGTGCGTCCGGTATCCGCCAATAGCAGTGAGCACGACCGCGCGACCGTCCGATGCCGCCTCGCACCACCGCGCCGTTTCTCCGACTCCGCATCGCCGTGCGGGAACCGGGGAGAGGGCCGCTCCGCACCACCCCTTCCCCGCTCCCTACGGGACATCCGCTTCCGGCCGGACGTCACCCTCCGTGTCCGCCCCCGGGCAGACGGTGCCTTCGCCGCTTGCCTAGCCTCCCGGGCCATGCGATCAACACAGCTGAGACGTCTCGGCCTCGCCCCCGCCCTCGCCTTCGTCCTCGCGTTCGCCCTCGCCCTGTTCGGCCCGGCCCCCGTCGCGAGCGCGACCGACCCGGCTCCGGCCGACCTGACGTTCACCACGGACAGCGCGACGGTCCTCCCCGGCGGCACGGTGAACCTGTCGATGACGATCACCAACCACAGGACGTACGACGTCTGGTTCGTCTACCAGACGATCGAGCCGACCTGGCTGACAACCCAGCGTCCCGACCTGAAGTACGCCTTCACGGGCTGCACCCTGGCCTCGGCCACCGGCGGCGTTCCGTGTTCGGGTACGGGCCCCACCGACCTCGGCCCGAACTACGGGTCCACCATCCCGCCCGGCGAGAGCCGAACCGTCACGCTCGGCCTCCAGGTCGCCGCCGACTCCGGCTGCAACGGCAACATCGGCTTCTACTCGTACTACTACGCCGAGTTCAGCGACAGCACGAACACCAACGGCGGTCCGGTGTACACCCCCGAGGCCCGGGTGCTCTGCGCCTGACCGGAACGGACAGACGCCACCCGGCACCCGGCACCCGGCACAGAGCACACCGGAAATCCGACGAGTCTTCGGCGGGGCGGGGGGGGGGCGGCCCGGGGGGGGGGGCGCCGGGGCCGGGCCCCCCCCCGAAAGTTTCACTCGGGGGCGCGGGGAGGCACCCCTAGGCCTACACCCCGCCCGTCGCG